>JAFLSZ010000019.1:10917-29392 GCA_022510665.1 Lachnospiraceae bacterium | reverse complement strand
TAACGGCTCTTAGAGGAAGTCCGGTGCAGCGCTGCGCATGCAAAAATAAGAGAGCATGCAATCTGCGGAATATAATAAAGTATACAAAATGCGGAAACTCGAGATACCGAACGGAGGGAAACCATGATTGTAAAAGGTACATACTTTCAGAATGACGAGACCAATCCGCTCGTTTACGGCGATGTTGAAATTACAAACGTTAAGCGGCGCAGGCTCAGGGGTGAAGAGGAAAAAGAAGGGGTTTTATGCGAACCCGTTCTTGTCGGCTTCTGCGGAACCGACAATGAACTTATGAACATGGGGGCAAAGGGGCTTCTTACTCCGAAATTCCCCGAGGGAGAAAACCGTCTCATAAACGGCCACGAGGGAGTTGTCTGGGTGCCGTCACAGAATCGTTTCGCGATTGTTTTAATCCGCGGCGGCGACAGTTATGACCCTACCCGCTACACCGAGGACGAAACCTATTTTGAATACGGCTGCGATAAGGCAGACGGACTTTTCTGCGACAAGCAGTATTTCAATCCCGATATGCTGCTTCCGATACCGGACGGCTATGTCAAAGACGGCAGACTTGACCTTGAATTTGCCAAAAAAATGGTCTTTCCCGACCCTTACGGCTGTATGCTGTTCCAGCTTGAACGAATGGAGGACCTCGGCAGCGCGCACCTTTTCCGCGTGGAAATGGCGAAGCGCCGCTGTGACGAGCAGACCGCAAGAAAACTCGCGGCGGACGCCGTGTTTGACCGTACCGTAATTTTCGGACTCGGAACTACCGGAATGTTTATGGGAGACCTGATTGCAAAAAACCATCCGAACGCAAACATTCTGTTTGTGGCAAGAAGTCCGGAGGATTCTCCGAAGGTAAGTTTCGCGCTTCGTGAAACGGGAGCCGCGTATCTGCAGAGCAATTTTAACTCCGAAAAAGAGCTTGCGGAGGCGATTGTCGCAAAGCTCGGCGGCAGAGCAACCATGTTTATCGGCGTAAGCGGAAGCAATGTCGAGCATAGAATCGCGTTTGAACATAAGGTCCTCGGCTGCAACGGCGTTTACAACAGCTTTTCGCTGGGCCCGAAAGTCGAATATGACACCATGCCTTTCGGTTTTGAAAATCATCTGATTTTCGGCTCAATCAATTTCAGGCAGTGCCACATGGAAAAAGCAATCGAGCTTCTCAGCAAAAGCCGCTACAATGAAATTGTCGAACTGATTGACAGGGAGGAGTTTGCCGCCGACCCGATAGGTGCATATAAAAACAAAATATATTCCAAGGCCGCGCCGATGAAAACCGCAGTGATATGGAATAAAAATTACATAAATCTCTAAGGAGTGTGTAGATTATGAAGACCGTTTTAATTAACAAACCTTTTGAAATCGCAGTCACGGATACCGAAAAACCCGTCCTTAAAGAAGGCGAAGCGCTTTTGAAGATTCTCTATTGCGGAATCTGCGGCGCAGATGTCGCAAGCTATACCGGAAACCAGCCGTTTACCACTTATCCGAGAATTCCGGGACACGAATTCAGTGCGGAAATTGTCTCTGTCCCTGAAAATGACAGAGGGCTTAAGGCAGGGGATATCGTTACCGCCAACCCGTATTTTAACTGCGGCGGGTGCTACTCCTGCCAAAGAGGATATGTCAACTGCTGTACCGATAACAAGACGATGGGAGTTCAGCGCGACGGCAGCTTCTGTGAATATGTCGCGATGCCGGTCGAGAGAATCTATGACGGCAAGGGGCTCTCCGCAAAAGAACTTGCCCTTGTCGAACCGTTTACCATCAGCTGGCACGCCGTAAACCGCGCCCCGGTCAAAAAAGGCGATAAGGTTTTGGTTGTCGGCGCAGGGCCAATCGGCTTGTTTGCGCTGATTTCGGCGCTTGAAAAGGGCGCCGAGGTCTATGTCTCCGACGTTCTGGACGGCAGACTTGAAAAAGCGCTTGAATTCGGCGCGGCGGGAGTAATTAATTCCGCAAAGACCGATGTTGTCTCGGAGAGCCGGCGGATTACAAACGGCAACGGCTTTGATGTCTGCATCGAAGCCTGCGGACAGTCGGTGACTTTCCTCAACTGTATCGACTGCGCGGCGTTTGCCGGAAACATTATCCTAATTGGCAACGGCAAGAAAGAAACTACTTTCCTGCACTCGATTCTCCTGAAAAAAGAACTTAACGTCTTCGGCAGCAGGAACTCCTACCCTGCCGATTTCAAGGCGGTAATCGAACTTATCGCTTCGGGACGTGTGGACATTATGAAAATGGTCAGCGATATCTATCCGATGGACAGAGCGGACGAGGCTTTCAAAGCTCTTGCAAACAACAGCGGAGAACTTTGCAAGGTACTTGTAAAAATCGCGGATTAGGGGGTTTGGCATGAAAGAAAAAATCATACAGTTCGGTGAGGGCGGCTTTTTACGCAGCTTTGCCGATATGTTCGTTCACATTATGAACGAAAAAGGCGTTTTTGACGGCAAGGTAGTTGTCGTACAGCCGATTGAAAAGGGACTCGTGGACGTTCTCAACGCACAGAACGGTGTCTATCACCAATACCTGCGCGGCATTGAAAACGGTGAAGTTATCAACTCCGTTACCGAAGTCCGTTCCGTTTCCCGAGGGATAAACCCTTATACCGATTATCAGGAGTACCTGTCACTTGCACGCAATCCCGATATGCGGTTCATTATCTCAAACACCACCGAGGCGGGAATCGAGTACCTCGACACCGAGTCTCTCAACGACGCGCCGCCGAAGTCCTTCCCCGCAAAGCTTACCGCCCTTTTGTACGAAAGGTACAAATGCGGTCTGCCCGGCTTCATCCTCTTTTGCTGTGAGCTGATTGACCACAATGCCGACCTTTTAAAGGAATATGTTATGAAATACGCGGCACTTTGGGAACTTCCCAAGGAGTTTACCGCGTGGCTTGAAAAGGAAAACCGCTTCTGCAACACCCTTGTCGACCGAATCTGCACCGGCTACCCGAAGGACGAGGCGGAGCAGCTCTGCCGCGGGCTCGGCTGTGAGGACCGGCTTTTGAACACCGCGGAAGTCTTCCACCTTTGGGTTATCGAAGGTAATTTCGAGAACGAATTTCCGTTAAAAAGCGCCGGAATTAACGTTATATGGACGGACGACGTAACACCGTACAAAAAACGTAAAGTCAGAATCTTAAACGGCGCGCACACTTCGATGGTGCTTGCCGCGCGGCTCTACGGACTGTCAACGGTAAAAGAATGTCTGGACGAGCCAAATGTGAGCGCTTTTCTGAAAAAAGCGCTGTTTGAGGAGATTATACCGACTCTCGGCGGCAGCGATGAAGATATCGCGTTCGGAAACGCCGTACTGGAACGCTTTGCAAATCCGTTTGTAAAGCATCAGCTTTTGAGCATTGCTCTTAACTCCGTCAGCAAGTTCCGTGCGAGAGTCTTGCCGACGATTTTAGAATACCGTGAAAAGTACGGCAGACTCCCTAAGTGCCTTACCATGTCCCTGTGGGCGCTCATTGCTTTTTACCGTACCGACGAAGCGAACGACAACGAGGAAATCGTCCGGTTTATGAAAACCGCCTCCGTTTCCGAGATACTCGAACGGGAGGACTACTGGGGCACGAATCTTTCGTTTATGCTGCCCGATATTTCGTCCCTTTCCATTCCGATTGAACCGGGAAAGGACGACTTTTACCGGGAGGCGCTTTTATGAGCCTCATAAAAATCCACCCGTCGGATAATGTGGCGGTGGATTTAAACACCGGCCATAAGCTCGCGCTCTGTGACATTCCGGCGGGAAGCAGGGTTATCAAGTACGGCTTCCCGATAGGCGCTGCGACCTCGGATATCCGTGAAGGCGAATCGGTACATACCCATAATCTTAAAACTGCGCTTGCCCTTCACGAAGATTATGTCTATACCCCCGAAAAATCAAAGATTATACCGACAGAGCCGATTACCGTCAATGCTTATATAAGAGAAGACGGCGATATCGGTATCCGGAATGATATATGGATTATCCCGACCGTCGGCTGTGTCAACGGGATTGCCAAGCGCCTCGCGGAAATGACCGGTGCGCTGGCTTTTTCCCACCCTTACGGTTGCTCCCAGCTCGGCGGCGACCACCTTACCACGCAGAAGATTCTGCGCGGGCTCGTCAGACACCCTAACGCCGGAGGAGTGCTTGTTCTTGGACTTGGCTGTGAAAACAATAACATCACGGAATTTAAAAAGCTCCTCGGTGAAGTCAACCCTCAACGGGTGAAGTTCCTAAATGTTCAGGATTCCGAGGAAGAACTTTCCGAAGGCATAAAACTGATTGACAGGCTTAGAGCCTATGCCGACGGCTTTTTACGGCAGCCCGTACCGGTTTCGAAACTCAGAGTCGGCTTAAAATGCGGCGGTTCCGACGGCTTTTCGGGGATAACCGCAAACCCGTTAATCGGACGATTTTCCGACAGGCTCATCTCGATGGGCGGCACGACCGTCCTGAGCGAAGTTCCTGAAATGTTCGGGGCGGAGACGATTTTAATGAACCGCTGTGAAAACAAGGAAGTTTTTACGAAAACCGTCTCGCTGATAAACAACTTCAAAGACTACTTTACCTCCCACGGACAGGAGATTTACGAAAATCCCTCTCCCGGAAACAAGGCGGGCGGCATAACGACTCTTGAGGAAAAATCCCTCGGGTGCACCCAAAAGGGCGGCTGCGCTCCCGTTACCGACGTTCTGGACTACGGTGACAGGGCGAGCCGGAGCGGGCTGAATCTTTTAAACGGACCCGGAAATGACATTGTAGCGGTAACAAACCTTACCGCCTGCGGCTGCCATCTGATTCTCTTTTCAACGGGCAGAGGAACGCCTCTGGGCGCGCCTGTACCTACGGTGAAAGTATCAAGCAACTCACAGCTTTACTGCCGCAAACGCTCGTGGATTGATTTTGACGCCGGAAAAATCCTTGACGGAGAAAATCTCGACGACAGCTTCTTTGACTTCGTGATTGGCGTGGCAAACGGCGCCGAAACCAGAAACGAGCAGTACGGTTATCGCGAAATAGCAATTTTTAAGGACGGTGTGACACTTTGAGTATTGACGTAATTATCGACGCCCATCTCCATCTTTGGGAGAAACAGAACGGCGTTATCAACGGACTGCCGGTTGTCCATGTCGGAAACGGCAAGTCAAGCTTTATGGGCGAGACCCGGCAGATGATGCCCGCATATATGGACGACGGCCGCAATACGGCGGAGCGTCTTATCGGAAACATGGATTATGCCTACGTAAACGCCGCCGTCTGCACACAGGAGTATATGGACGGAAATCAGGACGATTATCTGCTTGAGGTGAAAAATAAATACCCGGACAGGTTCCGCATCTGTTCCCTCTATGAAGAACATGACGGCTATCGCACGGAAGGCTTTGACGGCATTAAAATCTGTGCTTCAAGGCTGAAAGACAAAGACTTAAAAAAGCTCCTTCCGGTTTTTGAAGATGCCCAAAAACGTGGTATGTTCATCTCGATTGACCTCTGCGACGGCGCCGAACAGACCGACGATATGCAGTATATTATCGACCGCTGTCCAGAGCTGCGAATTGCGATAGGCCATTTCGGTATGGTGACGACCGACGGCTGGCAAAAGCAGATTGCGCTCGCCAAAAACAAAAATGTCTTTGTCGAGAGCGGCGGACTGACCTGGCTGTTCAACTACGAATACTACCCCTTTTTGTCCGCGGTCGAAGCAATCCGCGAGGCAATCGGCATCTGCGGTGTCCACAAGCTGATGTGGGGAAGCGACTATCCGCGCACCATGACGGAAATTACTTACAAAATGGCGGTGCGTTTTATTCTTGAAACCGGGCGTCTCTCGGAGCAGGAAAAAAAGGCTTTTTTAGGTGAAAACGCAAGAAAGTTCTACGGTTTCGGAGAACTCCACAGACCGGAACCGATACCAAATATGCTTTAAGGAGGTCAAATTATGTTAAAAGGTATACCTGCAATTATTCCGCCTGTCCTTTTAAAAGTGCTTTGTGAAATGGGACACGGCGACACGATTGTAATCGCGGACGGCAATTTCCCTGCGGAGTCCGTCGGCAGGGACACGGTTGTAATCCGTATGGACGGACACGGCGTACCGGAAGTCCTTGAAGCCGTACTCTCGCTGATTCCGCTCGACCAATACGTCAAACAGCCGGTCGGCCTTATGGATAGAGTAGAAGGCGACAATGCCGACGTTTCCATCTGGCAGACTTATGAGAAAATCCTGCAAAACAGCGAGAACAGAGACTTTGAGTCAGTTCGGATGCTTGAACGGTTCGAGTTTTACGACGCGGCAAAGAAAGCCTATGCCGTTATTGCGACTTCGGAACGGAGCCAGTACGCGAATGTGCTCCTGCAGAAGGGCTGCATCCTGTCTGAAAACTAAACTAAAGGTGTCCGTAAGTCCCGGAAACGCTTCCCAAGACTTATGGACACCCTTTCTGTTTTTATCGGTATAAACCGTTCTGTTTTGTTACTACCATATGTACCGTACTTTTGCTTATCCCAAACGCTTTTGCCGTTTCCCTGACCGTTGCTTTATGATCAACTATGTACTTGGCAATCTCCACTGCCCGTTCTTCAATGCTCCCTTCCAAAGCGGCTCCCTCATGCACTCTTTTTTACCAATCTATGAGCCGTTTCAGAAAAGTATGACAGCGATTCCAAAAGCGATTCGGAATATTATTTTCTTATTGGTCTTATGGTTCAGGGGTCGGCGTAGGTGTCGGAGTAACCTTTATGGTAGGGTCTTTTATAACCTTTGCACTGCTCTTACTGATTGCTTCGGCATATTCGCCGGTTGTGGACACATTGGAAATCACAACGCGGATATAGTATCCGATATCACTTTCTTTAATGGTATATTTGCTGTTTTCAGCCCCCGTACCGGACATAATATCCGTGTATGTGCCGCTTAACGTACTGCTGCGCTGCCAAACATATTTAATATCACCGGAAATCGCATTATTACTGGTTACAGCGGTAATTACGCCGCCCGGATACATTGAAGTGGACGAAATCGCCGCATAAGTTACTTTATCATACAAAATCGGATACGGATACTTCTCATATCTGGACGGAAGCTCCGACTTACCGTCCGCCGCCACGCGGAATATAAAATAACTTCCGAGTACGGCCTTCGTGCTGCTTATTTTCACAGTCTTTCCCGCTTTTAAGGTACTCCATTTTACCTCGCTTAACTCCTCCGGCGTCATATTGTCCGGATCACTCACGATTGCATACTGATAATCTACCGAATCGGCCGAAGACGTATTGTTTGTTACAACTACGCCGCTGTTTCCGGCTTTTGTATTCTGATATGTTATCGTAATATCGTTTGTGACATCCGGGTCGGAAGCCGAAAACGGAATTACTACCTCCTTGATTTCAGATGCGGAACGCAGTTCGCTTGCCGCGGTACGCACATATACATAAATTCCCGTTGCTTCTCCTGCTTCATTTGTTTCACACGTATATTTTCCCGGATTTGCCGCTACCAGACTCTTATCAATTTTCGCGTTTGTTCCCACTCCGAGAATCAGCGGTACCGCAATCGCGCTTACTCTGTGGTTGGTCGTCGGAAAAAGATCAAAATCCACAACAGGAACCGATACTACATCGCTCGTAGAGCTTGATGCATATGCCGGTACCAGATACCAGTCCTTTTTATTCAGGGAATACTCTAAGCCGTTGCGGATTGCAACGGTCATTGCCGCGTTGTTCACATTTACTGTCGGCGCCGCCGACTTTTTCTGTACCAGAAGCCTTGCCTCGGAGCTGTAACGCTTTCCGCTCATGCCGTCCGCCGTATCTGCGTCATTAACCGCCTTAATTCTGAAATATAAGGTGATTCCTTTGGCATTCATCTGGGCAAGATTAAGCTTCTGAAAAGGCTGCCAGTTTCCTGTAGTACCCTTCTTCCACTCAATCTGATTCACGTCAAAAAAAGCGGTTTCGGCTCCGCCCCGTTTTGTAAAGAAAAGGACGTAGCCCGTCTCGTTGGAAAAACTCGGATAATTCCCGTATACTTTCTTCCATGCTTCAATATCCACCACATCTGCCGCGGAAATATCTCCCACAAACTTCACAGAAAGCTTTTCCTCCGCCTCAATATAGCGCGCGGTTACAAGAGAATCCTTGTCCCCCTTTAAATAAATACGGGTCGTGGTACCCGGTTTTACCCATGAAATATCAAACACTGCCTTCCCGTCGGCACCTACCGGCATAGACATCCATGTCGCCGCATTCACGTTGTCACTGTAATAAATTACCTTATTTCCGCCGCCCGTGACTTCCATCGACTCATACTGATAGTCTACTTTAATGGAAGAATCCGGCAGCATTGTCGCATTTCCCGCTGCCTCGGCACTTTTTGGCGCGCACAAAAGCGACACTGTCAACGCACCAAATACCAGTGCCAATTTCCTGATAATCTTCATAACAAATCCCTCCTTTACTTCTTCTTGTCCATAAAAAGTGATTTATCGCCCGCGGAGCCCGCCATATTTTTATAGTAACTGCTGACCATCTGGCTGCTCTTTTTGAAACTTTTAATTTCCTGTCTTCTGTCCCGCAGACAGATTTCCAGACGCGCCTTGTTTTTTTCTTCTAATGCACAAAGAGCGGCGCCTTTCTCCAACACCGTCTTTATCTGCTGCTGCATGGCTTTAATCCGTGGCTCAAACTCCTTTTTATAATCGTCTACCGCCGGTTTCATTTTTTTAAAAACAGCCTCAAATCCCTCGTCCAGCTTCTCTATTTTTTGAATGTGCGGCTCTTTTTTATCCATAAGCTCCGTAAATTCTTCCATAGAAAATTTTTCTCCCGTTAAAACGGTTTCCTGTGCTTTTGTTAGTTCCAAAAGCGTATTCAAAAGCTGTTCTTTCTTTTGTATGGTATCTTCCAATATTTTAAAACAGGTGGAAAACTCCTGTAATTCCAATACAATCCCTCCGTCCGTTTTTTACGACTTTTATAATGCGCAAGAACAGCCGTCGCATAACGTCCGGCTGTCCTGCCTGTTTTTATTGTTCTTACTTTACATATACATTATTCTTCCGCATAACCTCTTTCCAAAGGTCCCGCATATTTCTGATCTGTCCCAGAGCTTCCTCCAACAGGTTCTTATCTTTCTTGATATTCGACTGTACCAAAAGCCCGTAAATGTACTCATAAATCACATCAAAATCTTTTGCCGTCGGATACTTAAAATCCAGCGTGGAGCGTAATTCCGTAATAATGTTCTGTACCTTAATAATATAGGTACTTGCTTTTTCATAATCCGATTTTTCAAGCCCGACCATCGCAATATTACAGAATTTAATTGCCCCGTCGTACAGCATCAATGTCAGTTCTGCCGGTGACGCTGTGTTAATCTTCGTTCCCTGATATAAACTTGCTGCATTTGTTGGTGGCATACGCAATACCGTCCTTTCTTTAAATCACTGTCCGTTTTCTAGTATTTATTGTCCTTGTCCGTAACCATAAAACATCGAGTATAATGAATTCGACTGGCTGTTCATTCTGCTTAATGCCTTTTCCATGGCAGTAAACTGTTTATAATAGCGGTCTTCCATCTCTTTCAGACGGGCTTCTTCTTTGCTAAGCTGTTTCTTATAATTTGTAAGCTCTTTGCTTATCTGCTTGTCATTGTAGAACGTAAGCGCACTGCTTAATTCCGTAGACTTCATTTTATCCGCCATGGTATCGTACAGGTTTTTGGAAAGCGTCTGCAATACTTCCATAACCGTTTCCGGGTCTTCCTCGATGGCTTTACGAAGTTTATCGTCATACATCATACCTTCGGAGTCTTCTTGGTCACCGTAAATATGCAGCTTTCCTTTTTCCGTGTACTTTGTCGTGCAGATACCGAACGAAGACAATGCATAGTCCTTACCGTTCACGTTGACAGCACCGTTTAGCGCACCGCGCATTGCGGTAATAAGCGAATTGAGCGTATTGTCGCGGCGGAGCAGGGAATTTTTAATCTTTGTCTCCCACTGTTCCACTTCCGTGTCACTCATGGCATCTTTCTGCTCATTCGTCAACGGGTCATACCCTCTTGCGGACTCCGCGTAATAAGCGCCGTTTAACTCGTCTAACAGTTCGTTATAATCCTTTACGAACTGCTTTACCATATCATAAATACTGTCCGTATCCTGTGATACGCTGATTGCAATCGTCCGTCCCGGATCCGCGGATACGATGTCCAGCGTCAATCCGTTTACCGAAATGCTGTTGGAGGAAGACTCTACCGTCGCGCCGTTCACCGTTACTTTTGCGTCCGTCGCCTCAAATACCGTCATACCTACCGAATTGGAATCACTGTTCATCGCGGTACCGTCAATATTGCCGAGACCGATTGCCGCCAAAGCGTCATCGGAAGGATCAAACGCATCTATATCCGCATAAGTATTGATATGCCCGATGAGTTCTTCTCTTGCCGCCGTAATATCAGGATTCGTACCTTCAGCCAAAAGTTCTGCTTTCTTTTCATTTAATGCTTCTACCGCTTCGGCGGAAGTATTATAATTTGCCGTTTCGTCTTCTACAAAAGCCTGTACTGCGCTGTCATACAATGTCTTGTATTCCTCGCTGTCATAGCCTTCGCCTTCCGTATAGGTGCCGAGCTTTTCAAGGAATTCTTCCTCTTTTTCCTCATATGCGGCAAGAATCTCCTGCTCCTCCTCGGTCAGTTCTTCCGGCTCCTTCGCCTGAAGCTTCTGGATATCCGCATAAGTTACATCAGCAAGCGTTTCGTTCTCGCCGTAAACTTCTCCGAACTTAACAAACTCGTATTCCGTTTTCGCCATACGGGCAGCATCTGCTTTCAGCTCCTCCGCCTGCTCTGCCGTAAACTCTTTGCCGTAAATGGTTGCTGACGTTCCGTTTTCAACCGCGTCCTTTATCTGTGCGGTAATCGCAGCATCAATTTCGGTCTTTGCAAGATTTCCTGCCACCCGTTCCTCGGTTTTATCTATCAGGAGCTGATATGCATCCTGTATCTTTTTCTCCTCATCGGTCAGTTCCTCACCGCTCTCCGCCTTTGCGAGAACCTCACTGATAGCGTTTGCATCGCTGGCTTCCAAAACCGACATTGCCGCGTTAAACTTCGACTTTTCGCTGTCAGACATACTGTTATAGCCAGCCAGATTATAAATACTTTTTCTTGCCGCGGCGTTGGAAGCATTCTCCATACTGGTCGTAAGAGTGAAGGAGTTCTCCTTTCCGCTCTGTCTTGAACTGATATACAGACACTGTCTGGTTTCATCAAAGTTCAAATTTAATCCGGCATCTTTACACGTCGTAGAGAGGTTTGCAAACGTGGTGTTTTCGTCTACCACAAGTTCCACACTCTTATCGCCGCAGGTAATAGAAATTTTCGTGCCTGCCGCCACGCCCGCGTCTACAAGCTTTGACTTACTCGTCAGCTTCTCTTCGGACGTAAAGGTTCCGCTGGTTACATACTGGGCGCTTGCCACCGACTCTACCGTCACATAATGCGTTCCGATAGGTGCGGAAGAACTGGCGGTTGCCGTTACTACCTTGTCATCGGAAGAAGTCGTCTTCTTAACAAGATAATTGCCCTGTGTTCTCATCTTCGCAAGGGAGCCCGTATACAAAGAATAAATCTTTGTATTCAAAGCCTTCCACTTTTCCGTCATCCACTCATTCGTTGTAATTTTATTTTGAATTCTGGTCGCTTTTGTCCGCTCCGCAGACATCAGCTGCTTAATTAGCGTATCCGTATCCAGACCGGATACCAATCCCGATAATCCGATACCCATAACAACCTCCGTTTCCCGGTCTGTCAAAACCAAACCGTAAGACTCTGTCTATCTCTTTTCATCTACCATAAGACCCGCAAGTTCCCACATCTTGGAAATCATCTCCAGTGTTTCTTCCGGAGGAATCTCACGAATGATTTCTTCCGTCTCCTCATCAATTACCTTAATGGAGACACGCTTTGTCTCTTCATGATAAGAAAACTCACATTTCGTTTTCGCATGCCGCATCGTCTGATTTGCGTGTTCTACCGCATTTTTAAGGCGTCTGGACGTATTTTCCCCGTCTCCTGCCTGCTCCTTCTGCATCTGTACCTGCGGCTCCGAAACGGATTCTGTCGTC
Organism: Lachnospiraceae bacterium; assembly: GCA_022510665.1. Lineage (GTDB taxonomy): Bacteria > Bacillota > Clostridia > Lachnospirales > Lachnospiraceae > SIG307. The sequence goes on along the minus strand of JAFLSZ010000019.1, from coordinate 17,251 downwards.
TTTGCCGATACTTCCGGCCTGTCTGCCTTCGGTTTTACCTCTGAATGGCTTGCTGCTGTCGTCTCCGTATAGACAGGCTTATTTACCATTGCTCCGCTTTCAATCTTCATACTGTACACCTCCATGTTTTTAGGCTTATTCACGTTTTTTGTTCCTTCTGTTGACTCCGTTCTGACAGAAAATCATTTCCTTGTATTCTATATCGGACAAAAACGGTGAAAAATTAACCCCATATGGGAAATTTTTCACCGTTTCGAATGATTTTCTTTATTAAAACATTTCTTTCAGCATCTCCGGAGACGCATCTGCAGAAACTGCCTCTTTGTTTGCCTCCTGAATCTGCAGATAAATCTCTTTTCGGTACAGCGGTACCGACTTAGGCGCATTGATACCGATTTTTACCTGTTCTCCCTTTATTTCAAGGATAGTTATCTCTATATCATGTCCTATCATAATGGATTCATTGACTTTTCTCGACAGGGCCAGCATACTTATTCCCCCTTTGCCTCTTTGCTCTTTTTCACCTGATCATATATATTATATTTTATCATATAGTCAGGGTTCTCCGCAATAATCTGACAGCCTTTTTTGGTATCGGCATTAATTACCAGCGGTGCCTTCATATTTGCGGTCATCTTGGTAAGATCAGACGGTACGCTTAACGTAAGGAGAATAATAACATTCTCCTCCGTCAGCTCCCCAAGAGGCTGCAATACTTCGTCTTCTACAATCGGGTTATAATCTGCCATAACCGTAAGCGGGCTGATTACCGGAAGCGCAAGCTCCGGCTCGTCAAGGCTCTGTAACCATGAAATCGTATTATTATTCCCGTCTTCGTTATTATACAAAATTGTATAACGCTTATAATTCTCAAATCCGATAATCCCGTCTTCAAAAGTAATTATCTTATTTTCATCCAGATCAATTTCACCAAAATGTCTTGTCTTTACTAACATTTTTTTCTCCTTTCATTTTTTCCGGCTTTAGTTTCCTTTGTCATTACAGCCTTTTTTATAAGAAGTCCAATAAAGAAGTCTGCACCAGCTTAGAAGCTGCCGACAAAGAAGAATTATAAATAGTTTCCGCCGAACTGTATTTAATAATCGTGTCAACCAGATCCACATCCTCATTTGAAGAAAGCAAATCCTCAAAATCAACCTGCTGATCTTCCAGTCTGCTCTCCGTCAGAAGCAGACGATTATACCGTCCGCCAAGGTCTGACATCGTAACACTTACCTTGTCCTGCATTGTAACCGTATCCGTAAGGCCGCCCGCAAAAGCCGCCTGCATAATATCGGTCCGCAGGGTAAACTCGGAATTGAGCTGCTCCTGAATTCCTTCCAGTGCCTTTCTCTGCTCCGGCGTCAGATTGGTATCTTCTAACATTTTTTCTACTTCGGCTATCTTTGCCTCGGTTTCCGCCACATCATTTACCGCGTTGATAATATCGTCAATCGCGCGTCCGATGGCATGTGTAAACGCGTCACGTCCCTGTGTGTTAATCGTAAGTTTCTGGTTAAAATTCACCTCGTACTGTATCTGCTGGTCCTGCTTTTCATAATGCAGCACCTCCCCGTCTTCAGCCGTTCTGGTGCAGTCAAAATAATGCTCAGGTCTGAGGTCGTTTGTATCAAAATTTTTCTTCGTATAACTTACATTGATATGTTCGGAATTGCGTACCTTTTCATATACTTCTTTTCCGTAAATCAGTTCTCCGGTCTCTTTGATAAAGTAAACCTCATCATCTCCCGGCATATACACATCCGGATCCGTCAGCGACTTTTCCGTAATCGTAAGGGACTGCTCCACCAAATTTCCTTCGGCATCTGTGCTTCCGTCCGTATAAGTCAGGGAAGCCCCCGGCTCCAAATCGCCGTACGCAAGCCGCATCCGGTAAATCTGTACCTGATTCGGCATCGTTTTATCAAACGCGTCCGGATTATTTTTATCAAACGCGTTGATATCCACATTATTAACTATCTTAAACTCTACAGTGATATCTTTGCCGGAGAGCGGCTCCGTAATCTCGTAAGTGTATTTATTGGTCGGTTCGTCAAAAACTAACGGCGTATCGGTCTTATAACCGGAAAATACATACCGCCCCGCGTAATTGCTGTTCCCTTCCTGATAAATCTGCTGTTTTAACTCCTCTAAGTTCGTTACAATGCTGTTGCGGTCTTTTGCCGTAAGCGGGTCGTTCGCACCCTGATTACAGTAAGTATTCATCTGTCTCAGAATTTCATTTACTACTCCCAGCGAGCTCTCTGTCGTATCCATCCAGGAAAGTGCATCCGGTATATTCTTATCCACATACTGCGTCAATTCGGAAAGATTTGTACGAAGCTTTAACGCACGCACCGCAACAATCGGATCGTCCGACGGTTTCTGTATCTTCTTTCCTGTGGAATACTGATTCTCCAAAGTGGAAAGCAGGTTCTTGTTATTATTGATATTATGCAACACATTATTGGTCATCATTTTATTGGTAATCCGCATCGTGTCTGCCTCCTTTTCCTTTTATGAACCGAATTCCGGTTCCGTCAAAGCCTTTCCGCATGTTATTTATATCGGCGTGTTTCTTTTGTTTATACACCCGTATAATTGATTAATTTATCATAGATTTCGTTCATAACCGAAATCACCTTGGACGAAAGATTATATGCCTGCCGATAGCGCATCAGATTCATAGCCTCTTCTTCGGTATCAACGCCGCCGATGGACAGCCGCTGGTTATCAATGGCAGACACCAGATTCTGCTGACTCTGTGCAAAGTTAATCGCAGCTTTGGTATCAATGCCGACTTCCGCGACAAGCGTCTGCAAAAACGCCGCCGGTTTTCCCTGACGGAACATGGAAGGATCCGTTTTTAAATCCAAAAGTTCCTTCGCCTTATCGTAATTTCCCACACCGTTTACAATCTCGGAAGCTGCCGCAAATTTGCTCGGATCACTCATTATCGCACTGTTGATACAAATATTTTCCGCCGTAATATGATAGTAGGAACTATACACTCCGGAAAGATCATCAGGTGCAAAATCTCCGGTCTGGGAATTAAAGGAAAACGGGTCGTAACCTTGTGCGCCCTCTTTTCCGTAAACGCCAAACTGATATTCCTGTCCGCTCACTTTGTTCTTCGCCGTAAAAACGTCCTGTCCCGCTTCTCCGTTCAAATCCACACCGGACTTATGTATCTCATTGAATTTCTTCGCAAAGGTACGCAGGAACTCGTTCATCTGCGCCATGTAATACGGAACACCTTTATAGTCTACCGACAGCCCGACGGACGAAAGTTCCTCCTCCGCATAAGCACGTATCGGCTCTTTCAAAAAGAACTCATAGGTATACTCTCCGGTCTCCGGGTCAATAGTAACTTCAAAGGATTCATATTCGTACATTACCGTACCTATTGTGATTTGACCGTTCTCCGGAATATTCAGCTTCGCTTCTTCATTTACGGTAGCATTTGTCAGTGTTACCGAACGCATCCCCACATACGCCGTCACGGTTCCCTTAAGATTGTCCTGATTATTACCGTCACGCACCTCAAACAAAGCTTTCAGGCTTCCGCTCTGTGTATAGGCATACGGATTGAACTGCTGCCCGTTATCCCAAACCACATCGTAAAGTCCGTCCGCGTCCGTCTGATTCTTTCTGTACTCCCGCGGTTTTACGCTCAACTGATGAATCTCATAGGTATCCACTAACGTCTGCCCGTCTACTTTTACGACATACGTCTTTAAGCCGATCGGACCGTCTGCCTGCTCATCTACCGTAACATTAATAATGGTAGAAAGCTCATCTATCATAAGATTTCTCGCATCCCGTAAATCATTAGCGTTAATGCCGCCGATTTCTACCGTATTAATCTGCTTTGTCAGGGAAGCGATTTCCGCCGCAATCGCGTTTACACGGTCTATCTGGTTTTTGATTTCAAAATTACAGTCTTTCTGTACCGCCTGCAGATTGGTATACAACGAATTAAAGTATTCGCAGAAACTCTGCGCGACATTCGTCACCTGCGTTCTTACCGTAAGATTCGCCGGATCCTTTTCCAGTTCCTGAATCGTATCATACATCCTGTCAAAAGTCGTGGTAAAACCCTGCAGCTGAATTTCGTTCAGATAAGACTGTATCTGCGACATATAATTTGCCTTGGTGGCATAACCGCCGTAAATCGAATTGTTATTCCGGTATTTTTCATCGTAGTAATCGCTTCTCGTCTGAAGGATAGACTTAACATCCACACCGGTGCCAATCATACCGTATCTTCCGTTTGCACGCAGCGCACTGCCGGCTTTCTGTTCAATTACCTGCCTTGTAAAACCCTTCGTCTCAATATTGGCAATATTATGCGCAGTGGTATTTAAACCCGCGTGTGCCGTATATAATCCGCTTTTACCGATTTCCAGTCCAAAAAATGTAGATGGCATAGTTCACACTTCCTCTCTTATGGTATCTGATTAACATTGTACCAAACCGCTATACACCAAGCGTGTTTAAAATCTGCTCTATCATTTCACTCACTACGTTGATATATCTGGAGGAAGCATTATACGCGTGCTGATATTTAATCAGATGCGTCAGTTCCTCATCGGTAGACACCGCCATAATATTCAGGCGTTCATTATCAATACTGTTTAGCATTGCCTCCTGCGTCTCCGCCAGAGTCTGATACTTTTCGCCTCTTGTACCAAGTTCGCCTACCAGCGCAACATAATAACTTTTAAAATTATTAAAGTCCAATTCGTTTGGATTCAATGTGGCAAAATCCTCCTGCCACGCCGTCAAAAGCTGTGCCGCCACATCAATATCAAAATCTCCCGTATTTGTATTCTTCGAAAGCGGAAGCTTGGAACGATCCTTTAAAATATCCGGATTAACCTCAATTTCACCCAAAGTATATAAGGAATAATTGTTTGACGGGTCTTCCTCATTGTAAATGTACACCCATTCCTTACTGCCGTCCGCCAGAGTCACTTCCTGCAGTTCCTGATAACGGTTCATGGACTTTCTGGAAAAGAGTTCTGTTCCCATCGTCTTTTCCGAATCCATACCCACGGAAGCTTTTTCGGTATCCAGTACCCAGATGGTCTCACCGCTTTCAAGCATAATCTGTTTGTTCGGACAAAGAATATCGTTCATTGTCGTCACGATACCGTGAATCAGCTGGTCAAACTGGGACTGAGTCGCCATAATAACGGAATCATTAATCTCTTTGTTATACGCCTTAGCGGCAACCTTAAAGTTCGCCATCGCCTCCTCATAAGAAGCCTCGTCTTCGTAATCCTCCCGCACAGGCTTTACCGGGATATCGGTGAACTTTCCGACTTTGCGGCCTCTTGCGAGAATAATTCCCTTTAAGGAACCGATATCCGTATCATCTATGGAACTCGGAGAACGGTCAAAGCTGAACACTTCCACGTTGCCGAACGCCGGCCAGTACGGCACCAGCATTTCGGAATCCTCCGAAATATACCTTACGTCCATGTGATATACATGATCTTCCAAAAGGAACGGAACTTCCTCCGCACGAATGGATACTTTTCCGTCCGACTCTTCTTTGTAACTGATATCAATCAATCCGCCAAGCTCATCTAAAAGAAGATTTCTCGTATCCCGCAAATCGTTTGCCTTTTCTACTCCGGTGGCCTCGTAAAAACAAATCTGCTTATTTAGCTCCTTGATTTCATCGCCGATTTCGTTAATCCGGTCTACCTTACTCCGTATCTGCGTGTTCAGCTCAATCTGATATGTCTGAATCTGGTTATAGATATTTTCCGCATGCTGGATAAAATTAACACCGCACTGAATCAGAGTTGCACGGGTAACAATACTATCCGGCTCTTTTGCCAGCTCCTGCAGCGCATACCAGAAATCTTGAATGGAATTTTGGAACTGCACTCCTTCCATTTCACCCAATACTTCCTGCATCTCAAACGCCGCTTCATACTGTACCTGATAAAATCCCTGTCTTCCGCTTTCTTTGCGGTATGCCTGATCCAAAAACTGGTCGCGCACCTGCCGTACTACCTGTGTACTTACGCCGATACCAACCTGCCATTTGGAGATGTTATTTCCGCCGATAGTATTGTAAAGGGTGTCCATCAGTACCGTCTGCTGCCTGACAAATCCTGCCGTCTGCGCATTTGCGATATTATGTGCCGTTGTATTCAATGCATTCTGGCTCGTTTTAAGCCCCGATACACCGATATATATACCACTCATCAAACTCATAGGGAGACCCCCTTTCTATTTTCTTATAATCTCACTCTGCACCCTATTTTTTTCGTGTTGGCCCGCGCTTCGCGCTTCCCTCAACTCCGCGGCTTTGCCG
>JAFLSZ010000019.1:0-10817 GCA_022510665.1 Lachnospiraceae bacterium | reverse complement strand
TCGCGGGCTCGCTCGCATCTTCTCCCGCCTGCAAGTCTTCGACTTGCTGCGGGCTGTGATGCTCGCTCTGCCAACCCGAAAAAAATAAGACAGGGTGATGTTTTCTGCGTTTTACTGTTTCGCATCAAACATCCCTGTCTGCGAAGCGCCAAGTTCTGTTTCCGCAGCGCTTTTTGTATAATTATTTCCTTGTACCATCCTTGTACTCTGAATAAGATTCATATTAAATTCAATCATTTCAAGCGAATGCTGTATCAGCACTTTGTTCCGCTCGTTTAAATCCGCAAGCCTTTTTACCGCCGCACCGAGCGACTCCTTTAACTCGGTGAGCACCGCTTTATCCTTCGGCTGCTTCTCTGCAACAAGAATCAGTTCCGTAAGCGTAAGCTCCTGCGGCTTTCTTCCCAATACAATCCCCATGTTATTAATTACCTCGCCGCGTTTGCGTTCCAGAGCATTTACACGGTCTACGGCTTCCTGCTCCTTGTCGGTAATTTTTTGTAACTGTTCCAAATCATTTGCAACAATCGCCTTTGTCTTTTCCTCGGCAATCGGCAGGAGAGCAAGGTATAACTCTTTCTCCTGCGAAAGCGTAGAAATCAATTCTTCCATCAGGCTTGCCAAAGATATCCCTCTCTCTCTTAGATCTCTCCTGCCAACAGCTTATCAGCGAGCATTTCCATCGATACTTCGTAAGTACCGTTCTTCATTCTGCTCTTAATGTCATTCACCAAATCAGTCCTGACATCCGGAACCGCAGCCACCGCAGCCTTTGCCACCTGATAATCCTTACCCGTCTGGGAAATCTGCACGCTGTCATACTTCTCGGTGCTCGTCTTTTTCGCGACTTTTTTTGTGCTGTTTGCCTGATATAGCTGACTTACTCTGTTCACTGCATCAATACGCATAATACCACCACCTGTTCTTAGTTGATTTTATTGCTTCTGTAATCTATATCGGCAGGTCCGGAAAAAACCTTAACAGAATTTTGAAATAATTTTTTCGTTTAGAACAATCCGGAAAAATCAAACGTCGCGAAATAATCGCGCGGCGTTTCGGCACGGCGGATCATCTGTACGCTGCCGTCTTCCTTTAAAAGAAGCTCCGCAGACTTTAACTTTCCGTTATAATTGTATCCCATCGCAAAGCCGTGGGCACCGGTATCATGAATCACAAGAATATCCCCGTTTTCGATTTCCGGCAGTTCCCTGTCCACTGCGAATTTATCATTATTCTCACAAAGAGCGCCAACCACGTCGTATACATGATCCGCCGGCGCGTCTTCCTTGCCGGCTACCGTAATATGATGATACGCGCCGTACATTGCCGGACGCATCAGGTTTACCGCGCAGGCATCTACACCGATGTATTCTTTATAAATATGCTTTTCGTGAATGGCTTTCGTTACCAGACAGCCGTACGGAGCCAGCATAAAACGTCCCAGTTCGGTAAAAATCGCCGCATCGCCCATACCGTTTGGCACCATAATTTCTTCAAATACCCTGCGCACGCCCTCGCCGATTACGGAAATATCATTCGCCTTCTGTTCCGGACGATACGGAATACCTACGCCGCCGGAAAGATTAATGAAGGAAACCGCGATGCCGGTCGCTTCCTTTACTTCTACCGCCAGCTCAAACAGCGTCTTCGCCAGCGCCGGATAATAATCGTTGGTTACCGTATTACTTACAAGGAAAGAATGGATACCGAAACGCTTTACTCCCTTTTCTTTGAGAATCCGAAACGCCTCTGTCAGCTGCGCCTTTGTCATACCGTATTTCGCATCTCCCGGGTTGTCCATGATGCCGTTGCTGACCTCATACACGCCGCCCGGATTGTAACGGCAGCAAATCGTCTCCGGAATGCCGCATTCTTTTTCCAAAAAGTCAATCATGGTAATATCGTCAAGATTAATAATCGCGCCTAACTCTTTTGCCTTGGCAAACTCTCCCGGCGGTGTCTCGTTCGAGGAAAACATAATCTCCTCCCCCTTGATTCCCACCGCTTCCGACATCATAAGTTCCGTCATGGAAGAGCAGTCCGTGCCGCACCCTTCTTCCCGCAGAATTTTTAAAATAAACGGATTCGGCGTCGCCTTCACCGCAAAATATTCTTTATATCCTTTATTCCATGCAAACGCCGCCTTTAATCTCCGCGCATTCTCGCGAATCCCCTTTTCGTCATACAGATGAAACGGGGTCGGATACGTTTTTATGATTTCCTCTAACTGTTCCTTCGTTACAAACGGTTTCTTCATAGTAAATTCTCCTCTCTGATTTTCTCACGGAATTACTATACTCCATCTTTTTTTATTTGTCAATGGATTGTATACACGTATTCACTAAAACATCCTTACTTCCCCGTGTTCAGGTCGCTCTTGATTTTTGTCGTGGAAATTCCTTCGGTACGCGGCAGATACACTACCTCGCAGTAATCTTTTAAGAAATCAAACTGCCCCTTCCAGTCGTCTCCCATTACAAACACATCTACCTGATTGTCTACTACATCTTTGATTTTCTGCTCCCAGTTATACTCCGGCAGCACCTCATCCACGTAGCGAATCGACTCTAAAATCGTCTTTCGGGCCTCATACGGGTGATACGCCGTCTTATGCTTTATAGCATTAAACTCATCGGTGGAAAGCACTACGATTAAATAATCCCCCAATTCCTTTGCCCGGCGTAAAAGGTTAATGTGTCCCACATGCAGCAAATCGTAAGTTCCGTAAGTAATCACTTTTTTCATCTCAGAGCCTCCTATTCCATCGCGGCAATTTTTTCAAACTCCGCCACGGCTTCTTTATTATATACTTCATAATCTACGGAAAGAAGATTCGTTACCTTTCCGTCAAGACACAGCTTCATGGCGTCATACACTCCCTGCGCGCTGTTTTCCACTAAGGTTCCGCCGTATTTTTGCATAAACAGGCGCGGACCGTCAATATTGGTAGAAACGCAGCGCACACCCACAATATCGGCCTCCGCGAGTACCAGACCAAAGCCCTCGTAAAAAGAAGAGAAAACAAAGTAATCACACCGTTTCAGCAGGGCATACGGATTGGACATATACAAAATAATTACAATATGGTCATAGCTTTTTAATTCCTGCGCTTTCTTTAACGTTTCCTCATACAGCACGCCTCTGCCGCCGATAATAATTAAATAGGTATCCGGATATTGGGCGTGAATTTTCTCAAACGCGTCAAGCAGTCTCTCATGTCCCTTTTCCGGCGAAAAACGCCCGATATTAACGAACTTCACCGCATCCTGCGCCAAAATCTCCTGTAAGCGTTCAAAAGATACATTAATTTGGGTCGTCGCGTCCAACATAAGCTCCTGCCCGGAAAGTTCCAAAATACGCCGGTAGTCAATCACATTCTTCGCCACCGTTACATAAGCCTTTTTTTCCGTGCGGTACGGCAGTTTTTCCGCAATACGTTCCGCGATATACTTAATGTCTTCCGTTACCACCGCCACACTGTCATACTCCTGATATGCCCTGGTCAAAACCTCACTGCGAATAAGATTCCGCTCTTTTACTTCTTTTTCCATATCATTATGGGCATAAATTGTTTTATTGCAGGACAGCCCTCTGAAAATCGTTGTCAAATCATTCGAATATCCGCTGAAATGAATCAATTTATCCACCCTGCAGCCGGTAAAAATGCGCGCCGTGTCCCGCTCTGCCATCCGGTCTAAAATCGGCTCCATCACGCGATACGGAATAATCCCACGCTTTGTCCAGATTTTATACAGCACCGAATCCAGAAAACCGATACTGATACCGTTTGAAAAACCGAGGGTATGCACTTCCTCCGGAATTCTTTCCAACTGCTTCGGGTGCTTTTTCATATCCTCCATCTTATAAAGAACGGTATAGTTATATTTCTCCCTGTCAATCTGGGAAAGCAGATTAAACAACGAAGTCGTAATACCGTTTTCGTTTAACGCGCCGCCGAAAATCACCACATTCTTCTTGCCGTTGTCCGGTATCGGCAGGCTCTTGATATTCTCCTCCCCGCCAAATAACAGCTTCCTGCAGATAGAGGCTGCTACGTCTGCTCTTTCATAGGCGCAGTATGTTTTCAAAAACTCCGTGTCGTCGTAACTTTTTTCCGCCTTCATATGATGCAGAAGTTCCTCCGCCGTTTTTGCCTGCGGAAACGGAAGACAGGACAGAGGGAAATAAAAGCCTCTCGCCGCTTCATATTCCTCTTCGTCGTAGGTAAAGAGAATAATCTTTTTCCGGGATACCGCATAATCAAAGAACACGCTGGAATAATCGGTAATCAGCCCGTCCGTCGCATTTAAAAACTCATAGGTTTCACAGTCCTCCGGAAACAGCCGGATATGGGAAAACTCCTCCACCGACAGTTCCGCGTTGCTTACCGTATGAAGCTTAACATACAACAGATAATTCTCCGGCAGTTCCGCGTCCAGCTCCGTCAGATACTCCGTCAGCTGCTGTACCTGTGCATTTCCGGAAACCTGTCCGATAACACCGCGCCATGTCGGAAGAAAGGCATATACCTTCTTTCCTTCCAGACCGTACCGTCTCCGCACTCTTTCCCCGTTTTCCTTATCAAAGAAAACCGCGTTTCTCGGATAGCCCGCAAGCCAGATTTCCCCGGTGCCAAGGTTATCTAACATATAGTCCTCCACCATATGTTCCATGGTAAATTCGTTCGGATACAGCAAATAATCCGCTGCCAGAAAATTCTTCTGCGTATTGCCGATTGCATGAGCCTCGGATTTAATCTTTCTGCCCAAAGTCTTTAACGGCGTTCCGTGCCATGTGTTTAAATACACCTGTCCTTCCCGCTTAATAAAGTTATAAATGAACGTATTATCATTAATCAAATACTTTGCCGTCGCCAAAATTTTAAAATAACGCAAAGAAGCGCGGCGCAGCACTTTTACTTTCCCCATACCCAGTGCGCACAGCCGTTTTTTATAAGTACCGCTCTCTCCCTGTGCCGCCGTAAGATACAGCGTATACTCCTCGTATTCCGTACCCTTTGCAAGCTCTGCCAGCAGCGCAAAAATATTTCCGTCCATGGCGCGCCCGTGCTGGGATTCCAGTAAAATTGCCTTTTCCTTTAACGGCCTTTTTAAATACTGAGGATACCGCTTCTGCTTTAAGATGCCGTTTTCTATCTTCTTTTTCAAACGCCTATACTCCGCAATCCGCTTCATACGCTTTTTGTAACGGGTAAGACGGGCCGGTTCTTTTAAGGCTCTTGCCTGCGGCGCAATCATTGCCGCTACCGCGCGTTTTGCCGCGTCCGCGTCGTCTAAATACGTAAATTTTTTACGGAACGCTTCATAACGCCCGTCACACACAAACGGAGTAAAAAGCGCTTTTTCAATCTCGGTTTCCAAATCCTCTTGCGTTGTTACAATCGGTCCCGGCAAAATATCCGGTTCAATGTAAAAATCACGCAGTTCGCCCCGGTACTGCTCCTGGTCGTACATATAAAAAATCATCGGACGGCGCAGAACGGAAAAATCAAACATTACGCTGGAATAGTCCGTTATCAGTAAATCGCTGATGATATACAGGCGGTTTACATCTTCCACGCCCGATACCTTAATCAAAAAGCCTTCGTATGCGTCATAATCAAACTGGGCATTTGCCAGATAATGCGTCCGCATCAGTACACAGGCGGTTTCTCCGAACCGTTCCCGCAGATGTTCCACATCAAGGGCAATCTGATAGGTAAATCCCTTGCCATACCGATAATCCGCCTCCCGAAACGTCGGGGCATATAAAATTACCTTTTTCCCCTCCGGAATACCGTAAAACTCTTTTAATTCCGCTGCCGTTTCCGGTGTATAGGTAAACAGCGACACATTCCGCGGATACCCGGTTTCCACTATCTTTTTTTCCCGTTCTTCTTCGGAAAGACCGAATGCCGTCGCAAGCTTTTCCGTCGTATAGGCGGACGGAGAAAGCAAATAATCAAACTGGGTTGCTTCCCTGCGGTACAGCGCATGAATCTCCTTTAAACTCTGCGCCGCGTTCCCGTCCCGCTCAATATCAAGTCCCAGACGCTTTAACGGCGTCCCGTGCCATGTCTGAATATAAGTCTGCCCTTTTCTTACCGGAACCGTAAGCGGATTCGTGGAATTGGTAATACGGTATTTTGCCGATGCCATTACCTCGTAATACTTTTCGCTTCCCCGTTTTACAAGCGTCACCCGTTTATTCCTCGTCAGATACATATGCTTTCTGCAATTCGTAAACGACCATACGAAACGATACCCCGCATAGGCAGGGTCATTCAACATTTCTTCAAACATCGCTTTCGGACTGCAGGCATAATATTTCCCCTGAAACGCCTCAAACACGATTAAATTCGGGTCAATCGGACACGCCATACACTTTCGGGCATAGCATAAACGCCCCAAAAAACGGTCAACAAACCGGTAATATTTCCACCAGAATCCGCCCTTTTCCAGACGTTCCTGTCTTTTTTCCGCTTTTCGTTTTTTTCTTTCTTTCCAAAAACCCATGATTCCCTCCGCTGCCGTCCGATTCAGGCATATTTTCCATGTGCGTACCCGTGCAAATCCGGGCGTTACACCGCTTTCCCTGTCTTTTCTATCACCTGCAAAAACTCTCCCACCGCTTCTTTGTTATATATTTCATAATTCACACCCAGGCGTTTGCACAGCTTTCTTTCCATACACAAAGAAAGCGCCTCTGCCACACCCTTATCGCTGTTTTCCACTAATTTACCGCCATACCGTTCCATAAAGCGTTTCGGTCCCACAATATCCGTAGAAACACACGGAACGCCAAGAATATCCGCCTCCGCAAGCACCAGACCGAATCCTTCGTAAAAAGACGAAAATACAAACGCATCGCAGCGTTTTAACAGCGCATACGGATTTGACATATAATAAATGATAATCAAATGTTCCCCAAGATTTAACCGCGCGGCCTCCGCAAGCGTGTCCTGATACAACGTGCCGCGGCTTCCGAGCAAAATCAGGTATGAATCGGGATACTTTGGCAGAAGTTTTGCAAATTGCCGCATCAGGCGCAGATGCCCTTTTTCCGGAGAAAACCGCCCTATATTTATCATCGTTACCGCGTCGGAATCAAGAATTTCCCGTAACCGTTCCGGACTCACCGTACTTTCGGTTTCTTTATCAAAGGCTAACGGTTCTTCGCCCATCCGCGCGACCTTTTTATAATCAATAATATTTCTTACCACAAAAACATGCGGCGCATGACCGTAGGACGTCATAAAATTTCCCACCTTCTCTACCGACGGTATCAAATCCTCCGTTACCGCCGCCACCGCATCATAGGTGCGGTATGCGTTACAAAGAATCTCCCGTTTCATGGTAATGCGGGTATTTAACTCCGCGTCCATGTCGTTGTGGGCGTAAATCACACGCCGGCACGGAAACGCTCCCATTATCAGCGTAATATGATTTCCGTATCCGTTAAAATGCACCGCCGTGTCAATCTTTGCTCGGCCTGCAATTCGTTGATAATCGTTTGTCCCCAGCTTTTCAAGAACCGGACGCAGTTTTTCATAGGAACCGATGCTGCGCTTTCTGTTCCACAGCTTAAACCGCATCGTATCCGTAAACTTTAAACTCATACAGTTGGAAAAACCAAGCCAGCGCACGCCTTCCGGAAGTTCCAGCAGACGAAACGCGTTCCCTCGGACTTCCTCCGTCTTTACAAGGACAATATAATTCTTTTTTGTAACATCTACGTTCGCAAGCAGATTGTTCACGGAAACCGTTACCCCGTTTAAGGCAAAATCCCCGCAATACAATAAAACATTTTCCCTGCCGTTATCCGGGAGCTTCTCCTCTTTTAAGCAGGGCTTGTCCAAAAACACATGACGGCACAGCTTTTGCGCCGCATCCGCTCCGTCATAGGCACAAAACTTCCGTAAAAAAGCGGTATCGTCATACTGTTTTGGGCTGCAAAGCTCCTCAAACAGCGCTTCCGCCGTGCGCACCTGCGGAAACGGAAGCTCGGAAAGCGGAAAATAAAACCCCCGTTCTTTCTCGTATTCCTCCAAATCATACGGAAATAAAATAATCTTTTTCCCTGTCACCGCAAAATCAAAAAACACGCTGGAATAGTCCGTAATCAAGCCGTCCATGGCATTTAAAAACGCATATGTTTCCTCCTTCGGAAACGGACGGATATGAGAAAACTTCTCCAAGGAAAGACGGGACGAACTCACCGTGTGCATCTTTACATAAACAATCCGGTCGTCGGACAGCTTTCCGTCCAGTTCCTTAAAAAAAGCCGCCAGACGAGCTTCCTGCTCCCTATCGAAAACATTCCCGATTGTTCCGCGCCAGGTCGGCAGATACGCATAGGCGGTTTTTCCGGAAAGTCCGTACTTTTCCCTTAGCTTTTCCCCCGCCGCCGGATTAAAAAACACAGCATTCCGCGGATAACCGCCGAGCAGCGGCGTAAACCTTCCGATATTATCCACCATATAATCCGCAATCATTCGTTCCATCGTAAACTCATTCGGATACAGCACATAATCCGCATCCAAAAAAGTCTTCTGGGCGTTTCCAATCGAAAAATATTCCGACTTGCTCCGCTTTCCCAGTGTCTTTAACGGCGTCCCGTGCCATGTATTCAAATAAATCTGTTCTTTTCTTTTTATAAAACAATAAAGAAAGGTATTGTCATTGACCAGATACTCCGCGGTAGCCAATACCTTAAAATAAGCATAACTCCCCCGGCAAAGCACCCTCGCCCGCTCCAGTCCGTTTTCTTTCAACAGCGCCTCAAACCGTTTGCGATTCTTTGGTTCCGCCGAAACATACAGCGTCAGTCCCCGGTACGCCTCCTCTCTGCAAAGTTCCGCCAGTACGGCATAGACGTTGCCGTCCAGAGAGCGTCCGTGCTGGGACTCCAAAAGTACCTTGCCGCGTTCCACCGGAAAGCGTTCCAAATACGTCAAATATCGCTTTCTCTGTAACAGGCCCCTGTATATTTTCCGGACAAGTCCTTTTAATTTCCCCACCCGTTTTACAGCTCTATCTTTCAGACGCAAAAGCACGCTCATCTTTACGCGCCTACCTTTCCAAAAAATCTGTTATAACACGGTATCCGCTTCCGCTCCTTACCGCATTCGCATAATCTTCAATACTCTCCCACTTTTTTTCAAACACTACGCCGCCGCGAAGCTGCACTTTCGCGTGCGCATCTGAGCCCCCGGTGACCGGAATCCCATGCTCTCTCGCGTAAGCAGCCGCTCTTTCGTTAAACCCTTCCCCTCTGGACGCATTTAACGCGTTGCTGATTTCAAACGCCTCACAGCAATCCGGATAAAGCCTTACCTGTGCAATATACGGCGCCTCACGGTACGGGTGCGCCTGTACCACAAAACCGCCTGCTGACTTCACTTTTTCAAACTGCTCTGCCGGGCTCCAGGAAAGCATATCCTCCTGCTCCTTTAACCACTCCTCGGATATGCCGTATAATAAAAACTCCTGTCCGGAAAAATTGGTTTCCAATCCGAAAAAGACCTGAAGACCTATCTCGTCTCCTCTCGCTTTCGCGCCGCGGTATCCCGCACAAAACCGCTCGACCCGTTCCTTCCATGGCAGGTCTCTCGGCACTGCACAATTCCCATTAAAAAAGTGGTCGGTTACCACAATTCCGGTGTAACCGAACCCCTTATATAAATCCGCCTGTTCCGCGCCCAAAAGCTTTCCGCAGGCACTTCCTTCTCTCGTATGTAAATGTGTTTCGTAAATATATTCTGCCATGACTGACCCCCTTCGGACACAAAGACTAAAACACTTTTTTGATAGCACTGACTGCCAGCCGGTACTCATCGATAAAGGAAGCGTGGTTTGCGCATATAAAATCCCAGTTTTCTTCACGGGCGGCATTCTCCAAAGCAAGTGCCTGCTCTGCCAGCCCGGAAAAACCAACACTCAAAGAAGAACTTTTGATGCCGTGGACACAGTTCCGATATTCGTAAGCATTTTTCTCTTCAAGGTACTTATTCAGCTTATCCGTTTCCGGAAACTCCGCATAGGTCTTCAGTACATCAATATATACATCATAGCTGTCGGCACAGACAGTCAGACCTTTTGCCAAATCCACTTTAGGATAAATTCTGGACAATTCTCTTAATTCAGCAGGATAATCCGTCCCTACGGCCGTATCGCCTAAGTCAGCTTCCGTCCGGCATTTTTCCTTAGGCAGATATCTCAATATCATATTTTCCAGCGCGTCACCGCTTACCGGCTTGGAAAGATAATCGGTAAATCCCGCCTTCAAAAACTGCTCTCTGACACCGGTAACGGCATTTGCGGTCAGCATGATAACAGGAGTATTCTTATTAGGGGAATCTTTCAGTTTCTGCATTTCAACGAATGTAGCAATACCGTCCATTTCCGGCATCATATGATCCATAAAAATCAGGTCATATGCAATCTGCGAGACCATTTCAAGACACTGTTTGCCGCTGGAAGCAGTGTCTACTTTTATTTTTGTGGATTTTAACAGGTTGACTATGACTTTCAGGTTGACATTTGCGTCATCCACTACCAGTATTCTTGCGTCTGGCGCCTCAAAACTCTGGTGATACTTTCCGGCTTTATCGGCAATAGACGAATATTTTTGATGGAAATCCCCAATCGGTTCGGCATCTACGACCTGCTGCGGAATCGTGACCGTAAAAGAAGAACCTACGCCGTATATGCTCTGCGCCTCAATTTTTCCCTGCATTAAGTCCGTAAGGCGTTTTGCAAGAGAAAGCCCCAGACCGGTACCCTCAATATTCCGGTTTTTCTCCATGTCAAAACGGG
>JAFLSZ010000018.1:9487-29946 GCA_022510665.1 Lachnospiraceae bacterium | reverse complement strand
GGTGAATTTGTCGCTGGGCGCAGACGGAGCAATCGACGCCCTCATGTCCTTTCCGCCCGCCGACTACTTTTTGCTTATCGTTCTGCTGCTATTCGGCATTTCCTTTTTGGAAGAACGCAAAAAAGGGCTGTGGAGCGTGATACATGCCGCGCCAAATGGGCGGCTTCGTCTTGCCATACACAGAATGGCGATTTTGTTCGAAGTGTCGGTCTGTGGTGTGTTTCTGCTTTATGGGATAAATCTTGTGATCGGCTTCTCCCTGTACGGTGGTATCAATGATTTGGGGCGGACACTGCAATCGGTGAAATTGCTCGGCAGATTGCCTATGCTTGGTACGGTGGGGAGTTTTTTGATCCGCTATTTTCTTCTGCGGATTGCCGCTGCCTTTTTCGTGAGTTTACTCCTCTGGCTCCTGCTTACGGCGGTCAATAATGTCAAATACACGATCATCGTGGCGGCGGGTGTGCTGGCGGTAGAGTACAGCTTATACACATTTCTACCTGTGCAGAGCGCGTTGAACGGACTGAAATACTTTAATCTTTTCACCTATATCAGCTTGTCCGGCCTTTATACCAATTATTTGAATATAGACCTGTTCGGCTATCCGCTGGGAATAAGGAGCATTTCACAGCTTGCATTACTTCCTCTTTGTCTGCTGCTGGCAGCGATATGCATTCTCATTCATTGCTTCAAGAAGCCTGCGGCAGGAAAAGACCTGTTAGGGCGTATCGCCTATGGAGTAAGCAATGTCACCGACAGGGGACTGTGTCATCTGCAGCTGTTCGGGATGGAGCTGCACAAGACGCTGTGGATTCAAAAAGGCATCGTGATTACAGCCTTGTTTGTCTATCTGGCTGTCGGCCTTTCCTTTACGGCGAATATTCCCGTATATAATCCTGCGGAAATGGCCGCACGGCAGTACACTGCGGAACTTGCGGGCGAAATCACCGATGATACTTTTGCCCGGATAAACGCTATTGAAGCTGAACTTAAGCAGACGATTGCAGATTACGAGGACGCAAAACTCGCTTATGAAAATGGAGAGATAGCCGACAATCAGCTGAATGTGTACTTCTACAATGCCGGGACTGCCCGTACCAATAAAGAGGGGCTTAGTTCGGTACGCAGACGCGCAGAGGAATTGCGGGACTACGGTGCGGAAAAAGGCTTTGTACCGTGGCTGTTTGAGCAGTCGTCCTTTGAAAGTGTGTATGGAACGGCGGCGCAGAGCAATCAGCATCAGGCAGCGGTTGTTGCGGTCTTAGCCTTAACGCTGCTTTTGGCCGGAAGCATGGCATATGAACGGCAATCCGGTATGAGCTTTTTGCTGGGAGCTACACCGAGAGGACGCGGGGCGCTGCTAATCCGCAAAATCGTTGTGGCGGCGCTTGCGGCAGCGGCGGTATGGGCAACTGTTTACGGAATGGAGCTATATGCTCTGATTTCAAAAATCTCTGTACAGACATGGAATGTTCCTATACAAAACCTTTCCATGATGGCCGGTTTCCCGATCCTCTGCTCTATAAAAGGATGGTTTGTGATCCTATACGGCTATCGTCTGTTGGCGCTGTTCTGCGGTGCAATCATTGTACTGCTGGTGTCAAACTGCGTAAAGCGCGTAGAAATTGCCTATATCGCAGGCTGCGGTATCATGTTAATTCCATCGTTACTATACGTCTATGTGGGTATAGAAGTATTCCGACCGCTGGCTTATATCACAAGTGTGGAGGCCGTACCGCTTTTAACCCATGCAAACGGAGTTGTCATACAATTTTTGCTGTGGGGCATAGGCCTCATAGTAATAGCGATACTGGCTATTACATGGCTCTTTGTATCAGATGGCAGACTTAAAGGCAGGAGAGTATAAACATGGATTTATTGTTTTTGTAAAAAGATATTTCTTTTGTATACGGCGCCTGTCAGGCGCCGTGTTCTTCCTTTTCGGATTCCGTGTTGTTTTCTTCTATGGATTCCTCTGCGATTTCTTCGGGAACCCATGCCTGTTTGAAATTTACGTCGCGGAACAGTGCGGCGAGTCCGGTAATTTGTTTCAGACGGAGAATCTCATCTTTATCCATGCCGAGATGCTTGGAAATCCAAGCGTCGTTTCTTCCCAGATCGTGCAGTTCCCGCACAATGTTTCCCATAAGGTCAACGTCATGCTCGCCTCTTGCCCTGTTGTGACGGACGGTACTTGCCATTCTCTGCGCCAGAGGCTTGTCAATGACGGATACGGGAAGCATGCCGTGTTCCCGTTCATAAATATCTTTATGTTCCAGCATAACCCTGTAACGGTGGAATCCGTCAAATGATATGAATGTAGAGAAATCTTTCCATTATGCAGTATAATATTTCATAATCATATCATACGCTTTTTGCGCATCATTAACGACACATTTATAGGTTTTGCTTTCTACTTCAATAATAATCTTGTTACCCTTCTTTTTTATATTTAGAATGTTAGAATAGTTTAATTCAAAACTTTCTGTCATAAAATAAAAATTCTTCCCTCCAACACCAATAATTTTATTGCTATATATACATAGACATATTCTGTAAATTACAGGACACTTAATAAAACATATTACTGCCATTATTAAAAAATACGTCGCAAAAAATGGAAATATCCATTTATATTCATTATTGAAAACAATATATCGTGAATCAGATATCCAGATGCGCCCACGCGAATCTATTCCTATTAGTAGTGAAAAATAAAATACAACATTCATCAATAATATTATCACTGCCACAATTTGTCCTATTAAACTTGTCTTATTGTAAGTGAATTTCGCCAACATAGAAGAATTTGTCTTAACTGATTGCGTATTTAACTGGTTTGTGTCACTTACAACTGATTTTGTTTGAAAGTCTATGTTTTCATCAGTTTTATTCCCACATTGGCCACAAAATTTTTGTTCTGGGGTAAGTTTTTGTCCGCATTTAGTGCAAAAACAAATTTTATTTACGACAACTTTTTCTCCACACTTAGCGCAAAATTTTCCGCCTTCTATAATATCTGATTCGCATTTTGTACATTTCATTTTCATCGCTCCTCGAAATGTGATATAAATAATTCCTTAAATACCTTAGCAGTATAATTTTGTTTTAGCCCATATTGGGCTAAATGTCAATAGAAAATGTTGAATTAACCTAAAATGAAGGGGGAAACATTTATAGATAGAAAGAAGGGATTATTATTTATCATCGAATAAAAGATTTAAGAGAGGATGCAGATCTCACTCAGACACAGATAAGTCAGGAACTAAATATTTCCCAAAGGGCTTATTCACATTACGAAAATGGTACTAGGGACATACCCACTGCAATTCTAATAGCCCTAGCTGATTATTATGATATTAGTATTGATTATTTACTTGAAAGGACAAATCATAAAAAAATAGAAAGATATTAAGTACTTAACACATTATATAGATACTCCTAGAGAATGACATAATACTATATGGTTATCCGTTCTGAAATCTGTAATTAGTTATTTTTCAATGTTTTTTGTATACGGCGCCTGACAGACGCCGTGTTCTTCCTTTTCGGATTCCGTGCTGCTTTCTTCTAAGGATTCCTCTATAATTTCTTCGGGAACCTATGCCTGTCTAAATTTTTTTGAATATTATGCGCTTTCATATAATCAAGGACAAGGTTTAAAAGGAGTCCGCTGTCTTTTCCGCCGCTGAACGAGATATAAATATTTTCAAATTCCCGAAAAATGTACTCCATACGATTCTGGAATGCTTCGTATACGTTGATATCAAGGTATTTCCGCGTCATTACTGTCACCCGCCTTTTGCTTATTATACGACAAGGATTGACAAATTTCAAGTTTTTCCAATAAAGGAGATATTTTCCAATAAAAGAAATATTTTCCAATAAAAGAAATATTTTCCGATAAAGTACATACTTTCCGATGAAGCGGATATATGTTTGAAAGGCATTGAAAAAACGTGGGTTTTATGGTAACATAAGTAAGGAGCGACAGGAAAACAATCAGGAGGGTTTAGGTAATGGAACAGTATAAGAAGGAATTTATTGAGTTCATGGTGGAAAGTAAGGTATTAAAGTTTGGCGAGTTTACTTTAAAGAGCGGCAGAAAGTCTCCGTTTTTTATGAATGCGGGCGCTTATGTAACCGGCACGCAGCTTAGGAAGCTCGGTGAATATTACGCAAAGGCAATCCACGATACTTACGGTGATGATTTTGACGTGCTGTTCGGACCGGCCTACAAGGGAATCCCGTTAAGCGTAGCGACGGCGATGGCTTACAGCGAGCTTTACGGAAAGGACGTGAAGTATTGTTCCAACCGTAAGGAAGAAAAGGATCACGGTGATGTGGGAATTCTCCTTGGGTATAAGTTACAGGACGGCGACCGCGTGATTATGATTGAGGACGTAACTACTTCGGGAAAGTCCATGGAAGAAACCGTGCCGATTGTACGCGCGCAGGCAAATGTGGAGATTAAGGGTCTGATTGTTTCTTTAAATCGTATGGAGCGCGGAAAGGGAGACAAGTGCGCGCTGGACGAAGTGGCGGAAGTGTACGGATTCCCGACTGCGGCAATTGTTTCCATGGCGGAGGTGACGGAGCATTTATACAATAAACCGTGCCGGGGCGAAGTCGTGATTGACGATGCTATTAAGGAGAAAATTGACGCGTATTATGAGCAGTACGGCGCGAAATAAACGCCGCGGCAGTTTCGGAAAAGGCGTAACAGAGTAGTTTAATTTTATAATTTTATAGAGGAGGCAGCTTATGCAGGACGAAAAGATTTACAAGACGATGGCATCCGTAGGTATCTGGGATTTGGTGTTAGGAATTGTGGTAGTAATCACCGGAGCGTTAGTGGGAGCCGCGATGATTGTAAACAGCGCGAGACTGTTAAAGAAAAAGTCGGAAATCATGTTTTAAACAAAAAGAAGCTTTTCGTGAGTGCCAATTATAATCTCACGAAAAGCTTTTTTGTCATAGGACAGGAGCCCCCTTCCTATGACATTTTTCTGTTTTACTCCACCGTAACCGATTTTGCGAGGTTTCTCGGCTGGTCTACGTCAAGTCCGCGGTAGGAGGAGGTGTAGTAGGCAATCAGCTGTAAGATAACGGCCGCGGTAAACGGTGTAAATTCACTTTCGGTTTCCGGCAGGGAAATCAGTACGTCCGCCACCGAGCGGTCAACCAAAGGAGCGTTCTGCGGCGTGGTGATTAAGATAACAAAGGCACCGCGGGCGCAGACTTCTTTTACGTTGGAAATCATCTTTGCAAATACATCCGGCTGGGTCGCGAGCGCGACAACCGGTACGCCTGTCGTTACGAGAGAAAGCGTTCCGTGCTTTAATTCGCCCGCGGCATATGCCTCGGAGTGAATGTAGCTGATTTCTTTTAACTTAATCGAAGCCTCACAGGAAAGAGCATAGTCAAGACCTCTGCCGATAAAGAACAGGTCGTGGGACGGGGTCAGGCGTTTGCTGAGTTCCTTTGTGATATCTTTGCTTAATAAAGTGTCTTCGATTGCCTTCGGAATATCGGAAAGCGACTTCATGTAAGCGGAGCAGTCCTGAGCGGAAAGCGTGCCTTTTGCGTAGGCAAAACGGAATGCAATTAGGTAAAACGCCGCAAGCTGTGCCGTGTAGGCCTTGGTACTCGCAACGGCGATTTCCGGACCCGCGTGGGTGTAGAGTACATAATCGCTTTCTCTGGCAATGGAGGAGCCTTTTACGTTGACGATAGAAAGAGTCTTTGCGCCCTTTTCACGGGAGAGGCGCACGGCAGCCAGTGTATCCGCAGTTTCGCCGGACTGGGAAACGGTAATGACAAGCGTATGCTCATTAATAATCGGGTCTTCATAGCGGAATTCGGAAGCGACTTCTACGGCGACCGGAATACGCAGCAGGCGCTCCATCAAAATTCTGCCGACCAATCCCGCGTGCATTGCCGTACCGCAGGCGGCAATAATAACACGGTCGGCGGAAAGGAAAAGTTCATCCGGGATACCGTCTTCGGAGAAATTCGGGATAAGCAGCTCGCCCTGTTTTTTTATGCGTGGCGTAACGGTACGGAGTACGGCTTCCGGCTGCTCGTGAATTTCTTTTAACATGTAATGCTTGTAACCGTTTTTCTGTGCCGCGGACATATCCCAGTTTACGCTGAGCATCTGCGGCATGACCGGTTCGCCGTCTAAGTCGGTGACGGTTACGGCATTTTTCGTAAGCTTTGCAATCTGCGACTCCGGCAATACAAAGTATTCCTTGGAGTAGCGCAGGAGAGCGACCATATCGGATGCCACAACGGAGCCTTCTTCCGTGTTGCAGATGACGAGCGGGCTTCCCTTGCGGATGCAGTAAATAACATCCGGCTGGTCTGCGAACAGAATACAGAAAGCATAGGCGCCATCCAGGCGTTCGGATGCTTTTTTTATGGCGTCACAGGCATCGCCCTCATAAAGACTGTCAATTAACATGGCTGCGATTTCCGTATCGGTCTGGGAAACCGGGGTGCGTCCGGTCTTGGCGAGCTCGCCCGCAAGCTCATGATAATTCTCAATAATACCGTTATGAATCAGGGTAACGCGCCCCGCGTGGTGCGGGTGGGCATTCGGTACGGTAACGCCGCCGTGGGTAGCCCAGCGGGTATGGCCGATGCCGCAGCCGGAGTCCAGAGAGGCCGGTACGATGTTTCTTAATTCGGAAACCTTACCCACGGATTTAATTATTTTAATCGGATTTTCTTCTTTAACGCAGCAGGCGATTCCTGCGCTGTCATAACCGCGGTATTCTAGCGCCGCAAGTCCTTCCAACAGAACTTCTTTGGCGTCCAGATAGCCGGTAAAACCAATAATTCCACACATAATAGAACCCTTTCCGTGCAAAGGCACAATAAATATAAGGATACACCGCCATATAGTATACGACGCTGATAATATCCTATGTAAAACCGCGGATTTTGTGCGGAATACAAAGGAACGCATTTCTGCATTTATTACTATACTAGATTCCGTCCCAAAAGGCAAGAAAAAATATGATGTGAGGGAGAAAAATGCGGAAACTCGAGTTTATAAAATTTTGACAAAACAGAAAAAGAATAGTATACTGATTAACGGTCTTATAAGAGGCGGAACACGTTCCGGAAAGGGAAGAAATATGAACAAAAATATGAGTAAAGAGAAAGATAAAAATAAAAAATGGATTTTAATAGTTGGTTTGGCGGCAGCGGCGGCGGTTGTTCTGGCAGTGTTTATGCCGGTGCTGACCGCTTGGGCAAAGCGCACTTTTTCCACGCCGGCGGAGTATTATCGGTATGCGGAGAAAAAATCGGCGGAGAAAATAATCGCTGACGTTTGCGAATGGTATTCGGGAAAATCGGAAAAGGATTCTTCTCCGGAGAACGGGAGTGAGCAAAGGACGCTCCTTTTTGAAATGGGAGAAGGGTTTGGTAAACTTATCGGTATGGGAACCGATACGGGGAATATGGGCATAGGAAAGTTCGGTCTGGCTCTTGAAACTGTTACGGAACAGAACGGATTAAAAAGTGTCGTTTCCGGTGCGGTGTCTTTGAATGGGATGAGGATTTTAAATGCGGAGATGCTGCTTGATTTAGAGGAAAATCTTATGTATGCGAGGCTTTTGGAACTTTCCGAAAAGTATCTTGCGGTCGGACTGGAGGATGTTTTTTTTGCGGATTTCAAAGATGAAGAGATGAATGAGGCGATTGACGCGGTACGGCAGCTTTATAACTCTGTACCGGACGAAAAAAAGGTCGGGAAACTTCTTGAACGCTATGTCACTCTGGCACTTTCCTGCATAGAAAAAGTTGAAAAGAAAACAGGCACGGTAAACGTGGGCAATATATCAAAGGGGTGTACGGAGCTGATTGTAACCGTGGACGGTGTTGTTTTGCGAAAAATGGCGGAAACGGTTTTATCCGCAATGACAGAGGATCAGGAGTTAAAAGAACTGATAACGGAGATATTGGCATCACAGGACGCAGAAACGGCGGAAAAAACGTATCGGGAGTTCTGTGACAGTCTGACGGAACTTATGGACGACTTGACGGCGTTAGACAATATGGAGGCACTTGTTATGACGGTCAGGGTAGACTATAAGGGAAAAATTATCGGGAGGAGCATTACCTTTGCGGACGGCGTCGAGTTTAGTTATGCGTTTCCTGCAAACGGGAAAAAAATCGGCTGTGAGGTCAGCGTGAAATCAGGGGGGACAAAGATTTCTTTTGAAGGAGAAGGGGTCAGAAAAAGAGAGTGGTTTTCCGGTGAGTTTAAGTTAAAAGTCATGGGATTCCGCATAGCGGAGTTCCATGTTGCAAAGCTTAATTTGAAAGATTGGCAGAACGGACAGTTAAACGGTACGATAACGCTTGCCCCGGCGGGTATGTTAAAAA
Organism: Lachnospiraceae bacterium; assembly: GCA_022510665.1. Taxonomy (GTDB): domain Bacteria; phylum Bacillota; class Clostridia; order Lachnospirales; family Lachnospiraceae; genus SIG307. Next base: position 21,546 of record JAFLSZ010000018.1, on the reverse strand, counting down.
CTCTCTTAAAAGAAACAGCCGGAGAAAATAATAGTTTGTTTGACGAATCGAGCCTGATTCTTTCCGGTACAGGAGAAGAAAAGGGAATCAAAATTGTTTTGGAAAACAGGGGAGAACAGACCGCGGCGCTTACCTATAAAAAAACGGAGAGAAAAGGAGAAAAAATTTCGTTTCCGTCGGAAGAACAGGTGGTGAAAACGGAAGATAAGGAAGCGTTTACGGCGTGGCTGAAAGAAACGGATCAGGAAGCTTTTTTTGAAAAGCTGGAAGAGGCAGGCGTGCCGTCCGAATGGATACAGGCGCTATCGGACAGTCTCTCTGCCTATGGAGAATAAAAAATTAAAAATCTGCACACAGGACCGCATAATGGCGGCCCTGTTTTTGTATCCCGGGAAATTACGCGGGCGGAATGCGGAAGTTTTACGGAAAGTTCCTTATTTTGCTTGACCTTGTCCTAAGGTCATGGTTTATAATGAAAGTACCCGGGAAAATAACAAAAGGAGTACAAAAATGGAGCGGACTTATACAATCGGAGAGTTGGCAGAGATTGCCGGTGTTTCTATAAAAACTTTACGCGTATATGAGAAAAAAGGCCTGCTGCTGCCTGCAAGGAACGCGGAAAATAATTATCGGTTTTATACGGAAGATGCGGTCAGGCAGTTGGAAAAAATCCAGCTTATGAAATATCTGGGCCTTTCCCTGGAGCAAATCAAAGAATTTTTGCACCGTTATGAAAATGTGGGAAGAGAAGAAATGCTGCTTACTCAAAGGCATTTGCTGAAACGAAAAAGAGAGCAGCTGGATTCGATTATTTCCTGTGTGGACAAGGCAGTGGAGGAGTGTAAAAGAAATGAGATGGACGGCGATACTTTTTTAAGGTCGTTAAACAGCATTGTAAAGGACCGAAGGGCAGACGAGCTGGTATGGCGGCTCGGCAGGCATTCGGATGAACCGCGGGGATGGTCCCGGTTTATCTTTGAGCAGGCAGGGCTTTCGGAAGGTATGCGGGTTCTGGACGCGGGCGCGGGCTACGGGAATCTCTGGCGTTATAACGCGGAGCGTATACCGGAAAAATTAAAAATTACCTGTGTAGATAAACACAATACACATGCGGACGGTTTTTTTGAATATATTAAGGAAAAGGAAAGTGCAGGAGAAATTCCGAAGGGACAGTTTGCTTTTTTGTGGGGGGATTTGGAATTTATGGAATTTTCGGAAAAATATAACTGTATTTTCTTTAACCATGTAGCATCATTTATTCAAAATAAAAAGCGCCTGTATGAAGCATTTCTCGCGGGGCTTTCAGAAGACGGGGTATTTATCTGCACCTGGGGCGGGGAGCTTTTATATGAAAATATAAAAACGCTGCTGCACGGTTTTTTGGAAGATAATGCACCGGTGGAGCTTAGGTGTAATAAAATAAAAGCAAACCTTAAAAAAGCGGAGGGGGAACTCCGCAAAGTGTTTCCGAAAGCGGAGCGGCGCGAGTATATTACGACGCTTAGGTTTGACACGCCGGAGGAGTACATGGACTATATTTTACAAATCTGTAAACCGGCAGAGACAGTATTAGAGCAAAGAAGAAAGGAGTTTTTACGGTTTCTGCGCGAAAAAAACGTACGGGGGAAATATGAGATTACACGGGATACATACTTGTTTTGCTGCCGAAGGGAGGTGTAAGAGATGCCTTCCAGAATGATTCACTATTTAATTGCGGAACGCGTGGAAGAGCAGGTTTCCGTCAGGGATAAAAATCGTTTCCGCATCGGTTCCCTTTGTCCGGATATGTCGTGGCGGAAAGACGATTCCAAACACAGGACCCATTATACGGAAAGACTGGGAGATAAAAAGGGGATTAACTGGCGTACTTTTGTGTGCCGCTATCGGGAGGAAATGAAACGGGATGATTTGTATCTTGGCGTGCTTTGTCATCTGATTACGGACGGCATCTGGTTTTATGAAATAATGGAACCTTTTGTCCGTTCCAGAGTAAATTTCAAAGAAGAACGGCAGCAAAGGTATCAGGAGGGATATTTGGATTTTCATCGGTTAAACTATATTTTACAAAAGGAATTCGCGCTTGTGTACAAATTGGCGGAAGACCGAAATATTGTACTGGACGGACTGCATCCGGAGTTTTATGACGACGTGTTCGGCGGATTATATCAGGATTTTTTTAACGAGCCTCCCGCGGCGAAGGAGGAACTTACGGTATACCCTTATGAAGCGGCAGTCGCCTGTATTGAACTGTGTACCGCGGAGTGCGTAAAAGAAATCAAAGCGTTCCGGGAGGGAAAGCCTTTGGGAGAGCCGGAAAAGTATTATGTGCCGGTAAGGGAAGTATAAATTACAGACAGAGGAGGAAAAGCGGGTTTTGACAGGATATCGGTACGCGTAATATAAGAAATGTGGAGTAAGGAGGAGCAAATGGCGAGCTTATCGGACTATCTGCTATGGCGCGGCGATATTACTTTTGAGGAAGTGCCGTTAAACGCGGTAGATGCACTTTTGCTGTCTCAGGTTTCCTATCTGGATTTAAAGGGAATCATCGGCGACAGGGAAGAACGGCAGGAATGTACTTTGGCGCAGGCCTCGAAACGGTACTGGGAACTTCATACGCAGGAAGAATTGGAAAACTGTGTCTCGTTCGCGCTGCGTACCGTAGGGAATCTTCTGCGTGAAATGGCACAGACAAAACGTTTTTCTTCACTTCTGCTGAGGAATTATGTAAGCCGGATTGACATGGACGCAGAAGAACAGTTTGCGGCGGTGGAAGTGGTGCTCGGAAAAAGAGAAAGCTATATTTCATACAGCGGGACGGACGATTCTTTAGTCGGATGGAAAGAGGATTTTAATATGTGTTTTCTTTCTCCGGTTCCCGCGCAGACGGACGCACTCGCTTATTTGGAACAGATATTGGAAAGCGGGAGAAAACGGGTTTATGTCGGCGGACATTCCAAAGGAGGGAACCTGGCGGTTTACGCGGCGGTGAAATGCAAAAAACTGTTTGGCAGAAGTATTCTGCGCGTTTACAATTTTGACGGGCCGGGTTTTAAACGGACGTTTATCGAAAGTCTCCGGTATCAGGAGATGAAAGATAAGATAGAGACATGGGTGCCGGATTCTTCCGTCGTAGGGATGTTATTGGAGCATGAGGAAGACTATCAGGTAGTAAAGAGCAAGCACGTCGGGATTATGCAGCACGACGTTACTTCGTGGGAAGTAATGGGGTCAGGGTTTATCAGACTTCCGGAAGTAAAATTAAGCAGCAGGCGGATGGCGGCGGGGGTAAAAGAATGGATGAGCGGATTAAAACCGGAGGAACTGGAATTTTTTTTCGACTGCATTTATGAGGTTTTGACCGCCACACAAGCAAAAACACTCGCGGATTTAAATAAGGATAAATGGAAGAGTGTTACGTCAATTGTCCGTTCTTATAATACAATGGATAAAAAAGCAAAAGAGATGTTACTTGCCCTGATAAAGATAATGATAGGAAATAACCTGAAAATAGAACTGCCGTTAAAGATAACGGAAAAGAGAGAAACGAAAGAGAAGAAAGAAACAAAAGGACTTGAAATAAAAGAAAAAGAACTTTCTCACGGACGTGATTGACAATGCACAAAAGATATGATATGCTGATAACAGCATTAGAACAACCGATCTGCCGTTTGGGCGGATCGTTACCGGGGCTTGTACCGGTTTCGACGGGGGTTTTGAAGCTAAGGAAGCCATCCGTGGTCCGGGACCACGTTAAAACTCGGAATTTAAAAATAAACGCTGAAGACAATTTAGCATACGCTGCCTAATGGCAGCTGTCAGACCTGACGCACCTACACGTCGGAACTCTGGCATCGACTATGTAGGAAACGATATACGTTAAGCTTTGCGCGTATAGGCGTACGATGAAGCTACTAAAGCTTACAGCCTGTTTGCCGGCGGTAAGCGGAGGGAATGTCAAATGACAAACTATGATGGAAGATGCCGTAGCGGAAGGGCTTTCGGACAGGGGTTCGACTCCCCTCAGGTCCATTAAAATTTGCCGATTATGTTGGTAAAAATCATATGGCGCATGATATTTTCGAAGATATCATGTGCTTTTTTCTTGTATATCTTTACAGTTTGAGCCAATTTAGAGCCGCTCTTAAATCTGATAAATCAGGATGAACATACATGTTTAATGTAGTTTGTACATTAGCATGACCGAGCAGTTCCGCAACAGTCTTTACCGGAACACCGGAACGTATCAATTTTGTAGCAAAGGAATGCCGAGTAGCATGGATTCCCTTATACTCTACACCGCAGTCTTCACAAAGCCGCTGCAACATACGACTATAATTTCTTGGCAGGACACGAGTGCCGGCACCTGAAGCGATAAAGAAAGGCGTATGCGGATAAAGATCAAAAAGCATACAGGCAATATCATAAGCTGTATCATTCAAAGGTACAATACGATAACCGGAAGGAGTTTTCGGAGTATCAAGCATGGAAACAGCTTCCCCGTTATCTACATCATACACATAGGTAAAAGAGTAACGGACACGCACAAAACGTTCTGACAGGTCAAAATCCGTCTTATTTAATGCAAGCAGTTCCCCGCAACGCAATCCCGTCAATAGCAGAAAAAGTACGCTAAAACGATATTTAGCAAGATGATTAAAAGTATAACAACCATGCCATAACTTTTCTATATCATCATCAGTATAAACAGAGATTTCCTTTTTCGGCTGTAAAGAAAACATCTTCGGAACATTAAAAAGCGGATTCCTATCAATATGACCCTGTTGAATCGCGTAGTTAAAAGAGTTATTAAAAAACTCATACGCTTTATCCAAAGAACTTTTAGAAAAACCCTTCTGCTGCATATCACGAAGAATAGATAAACAGTGTGAAGCTTTAATCTCTGGCAAAGCATAATCCGAAAGCTGGCAACAATGATATGTATAGGTAGAATGTAACCGGGAATAAGAGGATAACTTAATAACATTCCTTTTATACGGCAAATACTCATCTTCAATGAACTTACCATAGAGCAAAGCAGTAGAAAAGCCATAAGAAATAAAATCAGACATCTTCCGGCAGACATCAATACAAGAAACTCCACGAAACCACTTAGTTAAAACAGAAGAAGCATTATCAACGGTATAAGACAAGCATCCTCTCCAACATTTACCGGACTTATTTTTATAAACCCGTTCAGAAATAACTGTAATCATAGCAACATCCTCTCCGTAGTGTGTAAGTGGTGGTTAAACCACCACTTACACACTACTATCTCTTTCTAACTTTCTTAAACCTGCGGGACTGCTTTACAACGCCGTCAACTCCAACCATAGTTTCATTGCGCTGTAAAGAAAGAATTTCTTCCTCAGAAAGCATATTTCCCTCTTTCCAACTTTTTGTAAGATTGTCAACACACGCCAAGGTATCATAGGCTTTAAAATCACGATTACGAATGAACCAACACTCTTTACGAAACGGTTTTAACAAAAGGACATTGGTAGCATTTTCCATATGCCAGGCATCATAACAGTAATTTTTCTGAAAGCGCCAAACCTTGTCACAGTCTACCACATAATCGGTAACCTGACGAAGCAGGGAATCGACATGTCCAAACCGTTGTGCGGAATAATAAAATGAAATATAATTATGGCGGGCAGTCAAAAGAGTATTCAGTAAATAAGGGTTAAAATTACCCTTGAAATCCCGACAGTTTAACTGCACAGAAGCTTCATCCACCAAGACTATAGTAACAGTTAAGGCATTATGTTCTTCATCATATGCCTTTCTACGGTTAGCAGCCAGTACCATTTGCTGCATTGAAACAAGCTTTTCAAAAGGCACCGATAAGTCAACATTAGAGATGATATGAATCTGCTGCGTCACCCATTTCTTACGATAGGTATCAAATACCTTTTTTCCATGATATCGACGATACCTTAAAATAGCTTTATGTACCATAGATAGCGTTTTCCCTTTACCGAACAAACCAACAAAGCCGATACATTCTCCAACCGGGCAAAGTAACCACTTTTTCCGAAAGAAGTATAGGATAAAGTCATATAATCCATAAGAGATAGTTTTCGGCCATGAAAACAACGCTCTACGAAACACCGGAGAAACAAGCAAAAGCACAATAAATACTATAAGAAACAGTATCATCATTTACGAACACCACCTATCAAATCGCCCATAAAAGAGGCAATCACTTCCAAAAGGAAGTAGAAAATAAGCAGACACGCCATACGCTCAAAGTCCGTATTAGCGTCAGCAAAAATAAAGTCCAAAATAGCCCGCATATTAGACTCCTTTCTGTTTTCTAACGATAGACTTAATCAGTTTCCGAAACTCTAAGACTATGAGAAAACAAAGCATAAGATAAATTGACAAAAGTCCGGAAGAAATACTATGATACTGTTCTTCTGATAGCTGAACAGTCATATATTCCAACTTCATATTAATATCTTCCTGTGTCTGACAGATTGAACCAAGCAAAGTTTCAATCTGTCCAATATCTACGGTTTCTTTATCCATAACCTGTACCTCCTTAAAAAAAAATTTTACGAATAAACCAAACAAAAAAACTACCGAAGAAACTATACATAAAAATACCCCATAGTGTGGTATCAATACCAAACACATGAACCTGTGTAGTAACCATAAAATCATAAAGTGTCACTATAATGAGGCGAAACACATAAGTTACAGTATCCATAAAACCTCCTTACTTCATTGTCTTAAAAAGAGCAATGACACAAGTAGCAACAAGCGTAAAGAACATAAGAGAATAAACGTCACCCGGCAGAAAAGAAAATATATTACCAATCGACATACCAATAGCACGAAAAGAGCCAGTGATAGTAGTAAAACCAACAGCTATTCCGCGAAACGTGTCCCATAGTCCAGAACCGTCCAGTTTTTCATCATAATAGCTTAAAGTATCTTGGGAAGCTTTTAACTGCTCTTTTAAATCTTCAATAGTACCATTCGCATTTCCAAGAAGTTCACCGAGTTTATCTCTTTCCGCCTGCGTTTGTTCATCCGGCGTTACATCATCCGGTTCTTTATCAATGTAAGTTGAAAGAAAATTCTTTTGGTCTAAAACATTTACAGTATAAAGACCACCATAAACATAACTAACAGCAGAATCTTTCGCATACAAAACCGTAGACATCTTAGCAAAAACCGTATATCCGAAGATTGCATCTTTATAGATAGACCATTGAGAATCCGTAAGACCATAAAAAGACTGCCAATTAATACCAGATTGTCTTACCGTTGCATCATATAAAGCGGACTCTAAAACGTCAATCCTATAACGAACTTCACCCGATTGAAGAACTTCATACGTTATGGGGATTTCCAAAGTAGAAGTAAATTCTACTCCGCTACCTTCTTTCATACAAACATCTGCAAAAGGTTTTCTTGTTACCGGCAAAAGCAATTCATCCGCAGTTTTACCATTAGCAAGCCAAGCCAAAACATAATCAGGATGCGGCAAGTAATAGGTAAAAGTAGCAGTAAGCTTAAACGAATCCTCTGGATATGTAATAGCATATTTAGGAACTGCACCTAAAATATTAAATAAAACAGAAACTTGACGCTTATCATATGGTACATGATACGGTTCATTTTTTGCGAAGTACCAAACATCCGTATAAAGATTACCCTGATAAGTAAAGGAATAATTTATAAGAGGCCTTGCCGGGAGAAGAACCGAACCGTCTTTTGAACTTAAAACGGAATAATTTGAATTATAGGTTGAAAAGCCACTAGTACCAAGTGACACAGAAGAACCGGGACGGTAAGTAACTTTTCCAAAACCATTAGACATGCCATATGTTATAATATCAGGGTTTTCATTAGTGCTAAACGACACAGACGAAGCCGAGCCAGTGCCAACCAAAGGAGACGAAGACAAAAAAACACGAGTGTTTCCAACGGAACCGAAAACATCGTAAAAAACAACATAATACGGTGTATCGTCAAGCGGAATCTCATAATCTTCACCCATATATTGCACGGTAATAGACTGCGCAGCTTCCGCCTTTTCAATCCCAAAAAATAAAACCAAAGCCAATACCAATATTGCAAAACCAATATATAAATATTTCCAAAAATTATTTTTCACAAAACCACCTTTCTTTCAAAAGAAATCGGGCGGCATTAAACCGCCCGATTTCAAATACCTAGCTACGCTTCAAACCTCGATACAGGCCTAAGCCAATACCAAGAATGCTGGCACCAAGCCACAAATTAAGCGGAAACTCGGTCGCAAGACCAATAACAGATTTTGCACCGTTAACAATAGCGGTAAAAATAGCAGTTAAATCAAAACCCTCCGGCATCACTATTCCTCCTTCCTTTACTCTTATTTGCTAGCAAGCGGAACGGCAGGATTCGAACCTGCATCCACGGCGTTTCACTGACATATACCCGTTCAAGGTCAGAAGCTTTACCAATTAAGCCACGTTCCGCAGTCCATTATTTTACAGAGGCATAAGCTACACCGATAACATATGCGCGACCGGAACTAATTTCATAATCAATATTTACTTCACGGCCGATATCCTTTTCAGTGACTTTCAGCGTACAGTCACTTGGTAAAAAAATGTCTTCGCACTTTAAACCGACAGCCCCCTTTTGTTTCTGCCGCTCATTGTACGGTTCGGACACCGTAACAACACGGCATAAACCTCCGGACTTAGAATTGAACTCACTGTAACCAACAACCTTTTTTGCCATTTTCCTTTTCCCTTTCTTGACTTTTCCTTGATTTTTTGGTAACATTTCTTTGGAGAGAGGGGGATTCTTGCGAATCCCCAGTAACTATGTGTCGTGTAGGCGGTCAAGCAGTTCGGTTTCGGATTCCGCTACAATCGCTTGACCGTCTACATATGCTATGAACTCACTATCCGTCATGGTGACTTCATAGCCTGCGACTGAATAAGTCACTTCCATAGAAAAACACCCCCTTTTTAAAAAAGTGTCTTTCCGTCCGGGAGTGTAGCCAGCGTCTTTACTGGCGGGTACAATTTATTGTACTCACAAGGATATTATAGTACATATATTTGTACTTGTCAATAAGGAAAGTACAATTTCTTAAACTTTTTTAAAAATGGGGGAAAGTATGAAAACGATTGAACGAATCAAAGAAATAATGAACGAAAGAGGTATAAAACAAACAGAACTAGCAAAATCCTTAGGTATTGGAAAAACAACAATAAACGCATGGTTTAACAATAATTCAGATCCAAAAATAGAACAGCTTGAACAAATTGCAAAAAGACTTGAGGTATCAATAGAATATTTAGTTACCGGAAAGGAATCCAATACATCTTACTCACTAGAAGAAAGGCAACTAATAGGAGAGTACCGGAGCGCAGACGGCACCGGAAAGGCGCGAATCATGGAATACGCGCGGGATATGGCACGGATTCACCCGGCACATAGCGAAAGAGCAAGAGAGCCGGAGACCGAAGCCAATATAAGTTAATGACATAATACCATTTAAACCTAAGAAAAGATAATAGGAGGGAGCAGCATGGATATTCTCAAAGCTATATTATTTTGTATTATTTTATTTTTAATTTTAAGAAAATTAGGTGAAATTTTTCCAAGTTACTTAATTCAAAAGAAATTGAATGAGATTTTACCAAGTCGCAAGGCAAGTTCTAAAAATCAAAATATTCAAACCACATCAAGTCTAAATGGAAAATATCGCAAAAAATACCTCTTATCAAAAACAGAATACGCCTTCTATATTCCACTGAAAAAGAAATGTGATGAATACAACCTTTTAATTTGTCCAAAAGTACGTTTAGAGGATTTTATACAAGTAACAGCACAGGAGAGAATGAAGTACCGAGGATACATAAAGTCAAGGCATGTAGACTTCTTAATATGCGATATGGCCCTAAATATAATTACAGCAGTTGAATTAGATGATGAATCACATAACACTGCTACCGCTCAAAAAACAGATATGTTTAAGAATGATTTGTACGAAACAATAGGTATACCGTTATACCGCATTAGAACTAATGAAAATTACGCTATGAGAATTAATGATATCATCCGGGAGCAAATCCGCGACAAAAACTAAAACTTGCGACAGAAGTTGTCCGGGACAACCTAAAAGTTCGGAAAGCCTTGATTTTACTAGACTTTAGTATACTGGAACCCAAGCATATATGTATAATTTGCGACATTGCGACAAAAGTTGTCGCAACCCGCTAGCCTTAGAAAATACTGGCTTTGAAAGGATTTGCGACAGAAGTTAGGGTAATACTAACCCTAACTTCTGTCGCAATGTTTTTCCGGGCTCCTGATTACTTACTTAGGCAGGGATTTTGAAGAGGGGGAGTAGATTTTTTATTATGTTATTGTTAGGGATAAAAAAGTCTGTGCGTTTATGGATAACTGCTTTGCCATTATTGATAATTCGTAAAGAAAATTATCAACAACGGCAGTACAAGCAGTTACCCACAAGCCACACAGACGGACGACGGGTCGCGCCCGGCGCGATAATCCTATGATATATCAACGGACGGATAGCCCTAGCGCTAGAAGGGAAGTCTTTCTTGTTCTTCTTTGGTTAAGGTGTGGAATTGTGTGCCTCGTTTTAGGTACTCCTCCATAGTGTAGATTTTGAATGCTCCGTTTTCCCAGATCATCAAGTCATGAATCCGGCGAAGGAAGCCTTGATAGCTTTCTTTGTCGTTTCTTTGAATGTCGGCATATTGTTTTTCTAATTTCCAGTTACTGACGATAAAGACGCGGGTATATGCAGCATATCGGTCATAATATCTTGTAGAGAAGCGTAAAGGATAGACATCGGTTATCCGGAGGAAATAGTCCAATGAAAAGCTATCTCGATATTCATCAAGCAGCAATACGCTTTCACCGCCATAAGAATCAAACGGGTGCTTGCGATAGTCATCTACGGAATAAACATTGACATCTCCATAGCTATCACGGACATATCTGGTCTTACCACATCCGGCAGGACCTTGGACATAAGTAATATGGAGATTCTCCCGGCGAAGCTGCCGATACTTATCACCCAAAACAGTAAGACGTACCCGGTCAAGCTTATCAAAAACTGTAATGTAGCTTGGATTTGCTTCCAATATTTCCGCGTTCGTCATTCCACCGCGAATCATGTCATATAAATCTGCAAGATCATTCCTTTGGCCTTGACGTTCAACAGGCATATCTCCCCATTCCTCATGAGTTTCAGGTAAATTCGTCTCATGCTTCTTATCGTTTTCCCACTTACCAAGCTTAAAAACATAATCGCGATTTTGGGAACAGGTTCCGTGCGCGATTTCAAAGTGGCCGCCCTCAAATCGACCCTTTATAGTAGAAAACCGGACTGCAGAGGCACAAGCAAAAAAGATATGTACATGAGGAGTGCCACCTTCGCCGACTTCATCCGAAGCACACCAATAAACACATGATTTAAAAGCGGAAAGAATCTCCCTAATACGTTCCCGGGTATATCCTTTTTTCAATGGATTGTTTATAGTAATTTGCCACTTACGACTTTGCAAATCATTAGTAATTGACATAATTTTGACACCTTCTTTTAATAATATTGAGCCAAGATTAAAGAACGCAAAAAGTAAAGATACAAGAAACACTACATAATTAAGAGCATTAAGAAATAGGTTCGACTCCCCTCAGGTCCATTAAAATTTGCCGTTTATGTTGGCAAAAATCAGGTTGCACATGATTTTTAAGGGGATTGTATTCTTTTTTCTTGTAATTCTTTATGGTCTGAGTCAATTTGGGGCTGCTTTCAAATCCGATACATCCGGATGAATATACAAGTAATTCGATTCAGGAAAGAGAAAACAAAGACCGACTGAATTTGTTTGCACAGATTTTAAGTTCTGTGCGTGAGGTATGGTATTGGCAGACAAAGCCAAGGGGAAAGGAGTAAGTTATGACAGAAAACGAAATGTTAAAAGAAATTTACAATGAGATGCAGGGAATCAAGAGTGGAATGCAGGAAATGAAAAGCGATATACAGGAAATGCAAAGTGGAATGCAGG
>JAFLSZ010000018.1:0-9387 GCA_022510665.1 Lachnospiraceae bacterium | reverse complement strand
GTGGAATGCAGGAAATGAAAAGCGATATACAGGAAATGCAAAGTGGAATGCAGGAGATGAAAAGCAATATACAGGAAATGCAAGGTGGAATGCAGGAAATGAAAAGTGAAATAAAGGGTCTGCAGCTGACAATAGAAAACGAAATAAATCCCAATATAAGGATAATAGCGGAAGGACATCTTGACTTAACCAGAAAACTGGATGAAGCTTTAAAAGTTGAAAATGAAAAAGAAAAGATGTTAATACGCGTAAATACAATAGAAAATGAAGTAACAAAGATAAAAGGTAAAATTGCAGGCATAGCGTAAATATACATAGGTTCAATTTAAGCCAGGCTTGTATGTTATCTAAAGAAGAAAGGAAAGGTTAACTGTAATGAATCGTTTAAAAGAATATGAGAATCTGTACAAATTATATCGTCGTAGTCAGACTAAACGGCTGCTCCTATTCGCAGTTTTCTTTGGGCTGTTTGTGTTATCCTTTCTGCTCATGATTACCGATGTGCCGTTTGACATAATCATGGTAATGATGTTGATGATTATGCCGGCAATTGCCGTCGGGATAATTTGTCTGGTAATGCGCCGTATGACCGCAAAGTCTTTGGCCCGTTTTACATCGGATGAGCTTCGCAGGATAGACAGTGCTGTATTGACAATACCTATGCAGAGAGGATTCGGCGTAACCCGGGATGCTCTGGTCAGCAGTAAGGGCAGACTTTTTCTTTATCCGGTAAAAGATATCCTTTGGATATATAAGCACGTTGATACAACAAAGCTGTACGGAATTATAACGGTTTCTAAAATAAGTTCCGTAGTGATTGCCGGAAAAGACAAGAAGCGTTATGATTTCATAATTAAGAACAAAAGCAATATTGTAGAGTTTTTACAGAAAGAACTCCAGCCGTACCGGAAAGGAATTATATACGGATATGCTCCGGAACTGGATAAGATGTTTAACAAGGAGTTTGACAAAATGGTTTCCTCGTGCGAGGAATATGAAAGAGAACACAATGAATTTTAGTTTTGCTCCTGATTTGCCGCTTTCATTTTAAAACGGAATAAAATTGGTTTTTAAGCTGTTTTGGGATTTTTAAAAATGCCAAAACAGCTTTTTAAAGCGACTGAAAAATGCGGAAACTCAAGCAAGCTTTGTAACTATTGACTTTTATAAACCGGTCTGCTATACTAAAAGGAAATTGCGATTTTAGCGCAATAGTGTACTGATTTGCTTAAAAGCATGGGAATGCAGATAAATAGGAAGGATGGTGGAATCACTTATGAAGAGTGACGCAGTAAAAAAAGGCGCTACCCAAGCGCCGCATCGTTCCTTGTTGAACGCACTTGGTTTGACAAAGGAAGAAATGGATAAACCGTTAATCGGTATTGTCAGTTCCTATAATGAGATTGTGCCGGGGCATATGAACCTTGATAAAATTGTAGAGGCCGTGAAACTCGGCGTGGCGATGGCAGGAGGCGTGCCGCGCGTTTTCCCGGCAATCGCGGTCTGTGACGGAATCGCGATGGGGCACATCGGCATGAAGTATTCCCTTGTAACGAGAGATTTAATTGCGGATTCGACGGAAGCCATGGCGCTGGCGCATCAGTTTGATGCTCTTGTTATGGTTCCGAATTGTGATAAAAATGTGCCGGGGCTTTTGATGGCAGCGGCAAGACTGAACATTCCGACGATTTTTGTCAGTGGAGGCCCGATGTTAGCCGGTCATGTACACGGCGAAAAAACAAGCCTTTCCAGCATGTTCGAGGCGGTAGGCACACACGCGGCGGGAAAGATGACGGAGGAAGAGCTGGAATATTATGTAGAAAACGTATGTCCGACCTGCGGTTCCTGTTCCGGTATGTATACGGCAAATTCCATGAACTGTCTGACCGAAGTTCTCGGTATGGGCTTACAGGGCAACGGTACGATTCCGGCCGTGTATTCCGAGAGACTTCGTCTTGCGAAGCATGCCGGTATGAAGGTTATGGAGCTGTTAGAGAAAAATATCCGTCCGCGTGATATTATGACCGAAAAGGCATTTAAGAATGCTCTGACCGTAGATATGGCGCTGGGCTGCTCCACCAACAGTATGCTGCACCTTCCGGCTATAGCACATGAAGCGGGAGTGGAGTTAAATGTGGATATTGCCAATTCCATCAGTGCAAAAACCCCGAACCTGTGCCACCTGGCGCCGGCGGGACATGCTTATATTGAAGAATTAAATGAAGCGGGCGGCGTATATGCCGTAATGAATGAGTTAAGCAAGCGGGATTTGTTAGAGCTTGATTGTATGACCGTAACAGGAAAGACCGTTGGAGAGAATATTGCTCCGGTTAAGAATAAAAATCCGGAAATTATTCGGCCGATAGAGGCTCCGTACAGCGAAACCGGCGGCATTGCCGTGTTAAAGGGAAATCTCGCGCCGGATTCCTGCGTGGTAAAGCGTTCCGCGGTAGTGCCTGAAATGCTGAAACACGAAGGCCCGGCAAGAGTATTTGATTGTGAGGAGGATGCCATTGCGGCAATTCTCGGCGGAAAGATTCAGGCGGGTGACGTTGTGGTAATCCGTTACGAAGGTCCGAAAGGCGGTCCGGGCATGAGAGAAATGCTCAATCCGACTTCCGCCATCGCGGGTATGGGACTTGGTTCTACCGTGGCGCTGATTACCGACGGAAGATTTTCCGGTGCAAGCCGAGGCGCATCAATCGGGCATGTCTGTCCGGAAGCGGCCGTGGGCGGACCGATTGCCTTGGTAGAAGAAGGTGATATTATCGCGATTGATATCAACGCGAACAAGATAGACGTTAAAATCAGTGACGAAGAGATGCAGGCTAGGCGTGCGAAGTGGCAGCCGAGAGAACCGAAAGTTACGACGGGATATCTTGCGCGGTATGCTTCTTTGGTTTCCGCGGCATGCAAGGGCGCCGTACTGGAAAATAAATAAAGAAAATAGAGCAAAAGGAGTATAGGAATGGAATTAAACGGTTCTCAGATTGTATTGGAATGTTTGCTGGAACAGGGTGTAGATACCGTGTTCGGATATCCGGGGGGTTCAATTTTAAATATTTACGACGAACTGTATCGTTACAGTGACAAAATTCGTCATATACTGACTTCACATGAGCAGGGCGCCGCGCATGCGGCGGACGGTTATGCGCGCGCGACAGGCAAGGTCGGCGTATGCATGGCTACCAGCGGACCGGGAGCAACGAATCTCGTTACCGGAATTGCGACGGCATATATGGATTCCGTGCCGGTAGTTGCCATTACATGTAACGTAGGTGTTTCCCTGCTTGGCAGAGACAGCTTTCAGGAAGTTGATATCGCGGGCGTTGTTATGCCGATTACAAAGCACAGTTTTATTGTAAAGGATATTGCAAAGCTCGCGGAGACAATCCGCCGCGCGTTTAAGATTGCCCAGAGCGGCAGGCCGGGTCCGGTACTGGTAGATATTACGAAAGATGTTACCGCGGCTGTTTATGAGTATGAGGCAGTAAAGCCGGAACCGATTAAGCGTGTGAAAGACACCATTACGGAAGAAGATCTGGCAAGAGCCGTAAAGATGATTAAAAAGTCCGAGCGGCCGATGATTATTGTCGGCGGCGGCGCGGTTATTTCCGGCGCGAGCAAGGAACTGGATGAGTTTGTAGGGAAACTGGATGCACCGATAGCCGACACTCTGATGGGGAAAGGCGCATATAATGGGACGAAAGAAAATTATACCGGTATGGTCGGCATGCACGGTACAAAGGCTTCTAACTTTGCGGTAACGGAATGTGACTTGTTAATCGCAGTCGGCGCGCGCTTTTCCGACCGGGTAACGGGAAACGCGCAGAAGTTCGCAAAGGGAGCAAAGATTCTGCATATTGACATTGACCCGGCGGAGGTAAACAAAAACATTGTAAGTGATGCGTCCGTAATCGGAGATATCAAAGAAGTGTTAAAGCTGTTAAACAGCCGGATTGAGCAGAAATCCAATCCGGAATGGATGGCTCACATTATAGAATATAAAGAAAAATATCCGCTGCGTATCGCGAAAGAAGGTCTCACCGGTCCGTATGTAATACATCGTCTGTATGAGGAAACCAAAGGGGATGCGATTATCGTAACCGAGGTTGGCCAGCATCAGATGTGGGCCGCGCAGTATTATTCCTTTAAAAAGCCGCGCACGCTGCTGACTTCCGGCGGTCTCGGCACCATGGGGTATGGCTTTGGCGCCGCAATGGGAGCAAAGATAGGTATGCCGAAAAAGCGTGTTATCAATATTGCGGGCGACGGCTGTTTCCGTATGAACATCAACGAGCTGGCATCCGCGGCGAGAAACCGGATTCCGATGATTCAGGTTGTTATCAATAACCATGTGCTTGGTATGGTACGCCAGTGGCAGACCCTGTTTTACGGACAGCGGTATTCCAACACCACATTACAGGATAATGTGGACTTTGTAAAGGTAGCGGAAGGCATGGGCGCGGAAGGTATGACGGTTACCAGCAGGGAAGAACTTGACGCGGCGATTCAGAAGGCTTTCGCGGCAAAAGGGCCGTTTGTTATCGACTGCCGTATCGACAGTGATGAAAAGGTTTGGCCGATGGTGGCGCCGGGCGCTCCGATTCATGAGGCGTTTACGGAGGAAGACCTTGCGGCGAAAAAATAATGACAAAATAATAACAAAAACAATTGACGCATGTTGTCATTTGCTTTATAATTGAATCAATTATTTGTCGCGGAAAGCGGCAAAAAATAGAATGGAGGATAAAAAATGGGAAGAGTGTATAATTTTTCCGCAGGTCCGGCAGTTTTACCGGAAGAAGTGTTAAAAGAAGCAGCAGAAGAAATGCTGGACTATAAGGGAACCGGCATGTCTGTAATGGAAATGAGCCATCGTTCCAAAGCTTATGAGGAAATCATTCAGACGGCTGAGAAAGATTTAAGAGAGCTGATGAATATTCCGGACAATTACAAGGTATTGTTTTTACAGGGCGGCGCTTCCCAGCAGTTCGCCATGATTCCGATGAACCTGATGAAGAACAAAGTGGCTGACTATATCATCACCGGTCAGTGGGCGAAGAAGGCATATCAGGAGGCACAGATTTACGGTAAGGCAAATGCAATCGCATCTTCCGCAGACAAGACGTTCTCTTATATTCCGGATTGTTCCGATCTTCCGATTAGTGAAGATGCCGACTATGTATATATCTGCGAGAACAACACCATTTACGGTACGAAGTTTAAGACTCTTCCGAATACGAAGGGAAAGACTCTTGTAGCAGACGTTTCTTCCTGTTTCCTTTCCGAGCCGGTAGACGTAACGAAGTACGGCGTAATCTACGGCGGCGTTCAGAAGAATGTAGGCCCGGCCGGTGTTGTTATCGTTATTATCCGTGAGGATTTAATTACCGAGGATACCCTTCCGGGAACTCCTACCATGTTAAAATATAAGATTCATGCGGACAACGCGTCCCTTTACAATACGCCGCCGGCATACGGTATCTATATCTGCGGTAAGGTATTTAAGTGGATTAAGAAGATGGGCGGCTTAGAGGCTATGAAGAAACACAACGAGGAAAAGGCTGCTATCCTTTATAATTTCCTTGACGAGAGCAAAATGTTTAAGGGTACCGTACGCAAGGAAGACCGTTCCCTTATGAACGTACCGTTTGTAACCGGAGACGAGGAGTTGGATGCGAAGTTTGTTAAGGAAGCAAAGGCAGCGGGTTTTGAGAACCTGAAAGGCCACAGAACCGTCGGCGGTATGCGTGCAAGTATCTACAACGCAATGCCGAAGGCCGGTGTTGAGGCGCTTGTCGAGTTTATGAAGAAGTTTGAGGCAGAAAATACAAAATAATCAGGAGGTCACTATGTACCAGTATCATTGTTTAAATCCGATTGCGGCAGTCGGTCTTAATAATTTTACGGCTGATTACGCAAAGACCGAAAACGCGGCTGACGCGGAGGCTTTTTTGGTTCGTTCCGCGGTTATGCACGAGATGGAGTTTTCCGATAAGCTTCTCTGTGTCGCAAGAGCAGGCGCAGGTGTTAATAACATTCCGCTTCCGAAGTGCGCGGAGCAGGGTATCGTTGTATTCAATACGCCGGGAGCGAACGCAAACGGTGTAAAGGAGCTTGCGATTGCAGGTATGTTAATGGCTGCCAGAGATATCGTCGGCGGTATTAACTGGGTACAGACCGTAAAAGATGACGAGACGGTTGCGAAGCTTGTGGAAAAAGGCAAGGCGAAGTTTGCCGGTAAGGAAATCAAGGGCAAGAAGCTTGGTATTATCGGACTTGGCGCAATCGGCGGACCGCTTGCGAACGCGGCAGTCAGCCTCGGAATGGAAGTATACGGCTGCGACCCGTATCTTTCCGTAGACGCGGCATGGAACCTTTCCAGTGCGGTTCAACGCGTAAAGACCCGTGAGGAAATCTTTACTGCCTGTGATTATATTTCCGTTCATACGCCGCTTGTGGAAAATGAAGATCCGAATGTAAATACGAAGAAGATGATAAACAAGGATACCATTGCGATGATGAAAGACGGCGTAATAATTCTGAACTTCGCGAGAGACCTTTTGGTTGACGACGAGGCAATGGAAGAAGCGTTAAAGTCCGGTAAGGTTGCAAAGTATGTAACCGATTTTCCGAATGCGAAGACTGCGGGAATGGACGGCGTAATCGCGATTCCGCACCTTGGCGCTTCCACAGAGGAGTCCGAAGACAACTGCGCGGTTATGGCAGTAAACGAAATCAGAGAGTATATCGAAAACGGTAACATCATCAACTCCGTAAATTACCCGGCATGTGATGCGGGCGTTTGTAAGACCGCGGCCCGTGTAACCATCTGCCATAAAAATATCCCGAATATGCTCTCCCAGTTCACCGGTGTGTTTGCGTCCGAGAACATCAATATCGAGAACATGGTGAATAAGAGCAGAGGCGAGTTTGCCTATACCGTACTGGACGTTGTAACGAAAGTTGCGGACGGTCTTGTAAAGAAGTTAGAAGGCATTGACGGCGTATTAAAGGTACGCGTACTGTAATAAAGACAGTAAGAAATAACAGAAAGTAGGAAGGGCTGCTGCATTTAGAAAATGCAGCAGCCTGAATACTGTTATCGCTCCGGCAGACCGTGCTTTTCTATGGAAAGAGCTTTTGTCATTTTTCACAAAGTTTCTCTCAAAATTTCTACATTTCAGACAGGTGGATTCCCACCGCAGGTTCCGACGCTGAATTATTTTAAATTTTTATTTATTTTGATTTAGGGAATGGGGAAAACGCAACAAATGCGCAGTACTTTGTTAATTGAATAAGGCTTTACACCTGGATGACCGGAATCCAATCCGACAGGCGAACGAAAAAGAAATCTTACTAAAAAGTGAGAATACTGCCTTGACAATCTAAATATCTTTCTGTATAATATGATTAAGTTAAATTTAATTTAATAAAATCATATTAGGAGGCAGAGCAAATGACAATTTATGATTTTAAAGTTAAAGCGCAGGATAAAAGTGAAATCTCTTTGGCGGATTATGCGGGAAAAGTCCTTCTGATTGTCAACACCGCTACAGGCTGCGGATTTACGCCGCAATATGATGAATTACAGGCTCTTTATGAAGCACACCAAAAGGATGGTCTGGAAATTCTGGATTTCCCGTGCAATCAGTTCAGGGAACAGGCTCCCGGCAGTGATGAAGAAATTCACTCCTTCTGTACACTGCGTTACGGAACTACCTTTCCTCAGTTTTCTAAAATTGACGTAATAGGAGAAAATGCCGATCCTTTGTTTCGCTGGCTTTCGGAAAATACAACCTTTGAAGGGTTCGGAAAGAATCCGATGGCGTTGATTTTAAAAGGAATGGCGAAAAAAATGGACAAGGATTACAAAAACAACGGCAATGTGAAATGGAATTTTACCAAGTTTCTTATTGACAGAAACGGAAAAATCATCGCCCGGTTTGAACCGACGGAGTCCATGGATAAGGTAAAAGCCCAAATTGAGGAATTGCTTTAATACACCGGAATTGTAGCGGGCCGCACGCGGCAGAAGGAGGTCGCTATGAATATAGCAGTACGTTATTATACAATATCAGGTAACACAAAAAAATTAGCGGATGCGGTTGCCGCTTCGGTTAATGTAACCGCGGAGGATATCAGCGTTGACCTTTCCGAGAAGGCGGATATTCTTTTTCTTGGCAGTTCTCTTTATGGCGGAGGATATGAACCGTCTATAGAGAAGTTTATTGAAGAAAATGTCGATAAAATAGGAGTCATTGTCAATTTTGGCTCATCTGTTTCCGGCAAGTCTACTTTTTATAAAATAAAGGCGTTAGCGGAAGAAAAGGGGATTACGGTTTTTGATGAATTTTTTAATTGTCCCGGACGTTTTCTGCTTATTCACAGGAAGCGTCCGAATGACACTGACCTTAGAGCAGTTTCCTCGTTTGCGAAAGCGGCATGCGCAAAGTTAAGCGGGAAATAAAACAGAAATTTTTTTAACGGAGAAAATTTATGAATGAATATGATAGCTTAAAACTTGAAAATCAATTATGCTTTCCTTTGTATGCGGCTTCCCGTGAGGTAATAAAGCTTTACCATCCGTATCTGAGCGAGCTGGATTTGACATATACGCAGTATGTTTCTATGATGGTTCTTTGGGAAACTAAAAAAATCAGCGTAAAAGAATTGGGGCAGAAGCTGTTTTTGGACAGCGGGACGCTGACGCCCGTATTAAAGAGTTTGGAATCAAAAGGTTATATCAGGCGTTATCGTTCCACCGAAGATGAGCGCGTACTGATTGTTGAAATTACGGAAAGCGGAGAGAAGCTAAAAGAGCAGGCAGCAGAAATTCCCGGAAAAATTGTGGGGTGCGTGAAACTGGACGCAGAGGAAGCCGTACAGTTATACCGCCTTCTTTATAAACTGTTGGAAAATTTTAAGGAATAAGATAAAGGGGTAAGACAGCCTTACCCCTTTATCATAACCCTTTGAACTTAATGTTGCTGCGTTACGGCTTCTTTTACTTAAGTAAAGAATTAATTTCGTTTTCGCAGTCACGGCAGACATCAATATCGCCCAACAGCGTTTCATATGTCTTGCACTTTTTTTCTTCGCCGCAGAAGAAGCACTCTTTCTTCTTGCAGCCTGCAAAAGAAAGCGATAAAGTTGTCAGGATTCCCAAAAGGGCCGCTGCGCGGAATAATTTTCTTTTCATTTGTCTCTCCCTCATTCTTTCGTTTTTTTTCATTATATACTTTATGGGTATTCGTGTCAAGGCAAAGAATGATCGAGTTTTCGCATTTTGTATACTTTATTATATTCCGTAGATTGCATGATATCTGATTTTTGCATGCGCAGCGCTGCACCGGACTTCCTCTAAGAGCCGTTAAGCCGCTC
>JAFLSZ010000017.1 GCA_022510665.1 Lachnospiraceae bacterium | reverse complement strand
AACCCGCGACCCTCGCCTTGGCAAGGCGATACTCCACCACTGAGCCACTCGTGCAAAGCAACTCTGCTTTTGGCAAGCATCTTCAAGCAAGAAGTAGTATACCCTATAAAAAGTATTTTGTCAACTGTTTTTTGTCATGGAAAATTGTGCCGTGCGGCGTGCCGGTTACGCGGCGTGCCGCCGTGCCAGTCTGGCGGTATAGAGGCGGCTGCGAAGCGTGGCCTTGCCGCGTTTTTTGCGCCGGATCAGGAAGATACGGAACCAGATACGGATGCGGCGCAGGTACGGACGGATGTAAAGCGCCAGCGCAAACAGTATAAGAACACTTCCGAGAATAAAATAACCGGCGCCGTTTAACTGCGAAAACAATTCATATGTATTAAAAGAACGACACAGGAATACTTCTCCGGCGTTCCGGGTACTGCCGGAGGTAGTATTGTCCAGAAGATAGGCGCGGTAAAGCTCATAGAATGTCCGGCTTCCGTTTTGTCCCCGTAAAAGCTGTTCAGAATAATCCGAGACCGGTGCACCTGCCGCGTTCTTGGGCTTAATGTCCAAGAGATGGAACGTCTGGCTGGAAAGATAGTGAAACATGGCAAAAACGGATTCGTTTCCGATAACATAATACAACGCGTCATCCGATAAGGCGGAGAGCGTCCCGTCTTCTTTTAGGAGTTCGATATTTGTGGCACGGTTGTAAAGAAAGCGGTTCGGGTTATAGGAGAAGGAAAGTCCGCCGATATAAGGAATTCCTTCGTGAAAGACATCAGAAAGGGAGGCATAATATTCCGGAAGATAGGAAATTTCTTTTCCGGACAGGTAAAAACCGTAAAGAGAAGAATTAAGCAGGGAAGAAAGCGCCGCTTCCTCTTCTAATTCCGGAATCAGAAGCAGGGTAATATCCGCGTTCAATTCGGAGCGGGCAGCGGAAGCCGCCGCAAAGTGCAGGGCGTGGGTCAGTTCGCTTCCGAGAACCGAAGAAACGGTAGGAGATTCCTTTGTTTCTTTGTTCGGAAAAAAGAAACCGACAAACAGCGCGAGGCAAAAAAGAGTACAGAAAATACCAAAGAGAGAAATACGGATTTCTCCTTCGTAAATGGCAACCAAAAAGCGGTATACATAGCGCTTTAACCTGCGGCGCAGACGTTTCAGCGGGCGGTTCTTGGCGTGTTTTGTTTCTTTTTTCATAGGTGGTTCTCTCCCTTGTAGAAGTTGATAAAACGCTTTACCGAATCGTTTTGTGCGGCGTTTTTGTTGTAGGAAAAACCTACGGTTCGTTTGGCGAGCGGGTGGATGGGAGGAAGCTCCTCTAAGGTGCCGTTTTCCAGCTCTTTTTCCACAAACTCCCTTATGACGCAGCCGATACCGAGCCCGATTTTGGCAAATTCGATTAACAAATCCATGTTGCTGACTTCTAAGACCTGTCCGGTGCGAATGTTGTGCTTTGCAAAATAATCTTCAATATAAAGTCTTGTAATGTTCTTTTCATCTAAGAGCATCAGGTTCGCCCGCTCAAACAGTTCCCGCGGGGCGCCTAAAATCGAAGGTTCCCGTTCTTTGAGGTTTTCCAGATAAGTCGGGCTGGCGACGAAAGTATCCTGAATATTTTTTAACGGGAAAAAATCGACGGTTTTTGCCTGTGACGGTTTGCCGATCAGGCCGATGTCAAGCTTTCCTTCTTCTAATTGTGCCAGCGTTTCAAAAGTAGAGCGGCATTCAATAGTAATTTTGACATGGGGGTAAGCATGAATAAAGCTTTGCAGATACGGAAGTAACAGGTATTTGCAAAGGGTAGTGCTTACGCCGATTTTAATGTGTCCGATGCCAAGTGAGTGAATCTTGCGGATACTTTCCTCTCCCTGACGTAAGGACTCAAAAGCGGAGCAGGTGTACTCATAAAGCAGGGCACCCTCCTCCGTCAGTTTAACGCCCCGTGAATTACGGGTAAACAGCTTGACGGAAAGGCTCTGCTCTAATTTACTGACTGCTTTACTGATGGCGGGCTGGCTGATAAACAGCTCTTTTGCCGCCTTGGAAATATTTCCTGCTTCCGCGACTGCGTTAAAAATACGGTAGGAGGACAAGGTGGACTCGACTTCCATATTGCCTCCTTTATATAACTTATAGTTATAATAGATATTCGTAATATGTATTTTGATTATATCAAAAGATGTGGTATAATACAAGAGAAAAGTTGAAAAAACGAAAGATTTTTTTGGAAATATGTCCGAAAATGCCGGAAAAGACAGGACATGACAAAAAGTAAAAAAGTTAAGACAGGAAAGGAGAGCTATAACTATGGATTATAGGATAGCGGTAATTCCGGGAGACGGTATCGGCCCGGAAATTGTAACAGAGGCAAAGAAGGTACTGGATGCGGTAGGAAAACTGTACGGACACAATTTTTCCTATACCGAGGTTTTGATGGGCGGCGCGTCGATTGATGCAACCGGCGTCCCGTTGACCGATGAGGCATTAAAGACCTGCAAAGAGAGCGACGCGGTACTGCTTGGCGCGGTAGGCGGTGATACGAATACTTCCCCGTGGTATAAGCTTCCGCCGAATCTTCGTCCGGAAGCGGGGCTTTTAGCGATTCGCAAAGGTCTTGGTTTGTTTGCGAATATCCGTCCGGCAGTATTGTTCCCGCAGCTGGCGGCTGCCTGTCCGCTGCGTCCGGACATTACCGAAGGCGGCTTTGACTTTGTTGTAATGAGAGAGCTGACCGGCGGTTTGTACTTTGGCGAGAGACATACGGAGACGGTAGGCGGTGTCCGCAGGGCAACCGATACTTTGGTCTATGACGAGAATGAAATCCGCCGTATTGCAAAATGGGGATTTGAAATCGCGAGAAAGCGCAATAAGAAGGTATGCAGCGTAGATAAGGCAAACGTACTGGATTCTTCCCGCCTGTGGCGCGCGGTGGTAAAGGAAACTTCAAAAGACTATCCGGACGTGGAGCTTTCCGATATGCTGGTAGACAACTGCGCGATGCAGCTGGTTCGCAATCCGAAGCAGTTTGACGTTATTTTGACGGAGAATATGTTTGGAGACATTCTTTCCGATGAGGCAAGTATGGTAACGGGCTCTATCGGAATGCTTTCTTCCGCGAGCCTCGGCGAGGGAAAACTCGGTCTGTACGAGCCGAGCCACGGTTCCGCGCCGGATATTGCGGGCCAGAATAAGGCAAACCCGATTGCCACGATTCTTTCCGCGGCAATGATGTTACGTTATTCTTTCGATTTGGATAAGGAAGCGGAAGCGGTTGAGGCTGCGATTCAGGCCGTATTAAACGACGGTTACCGTACCGGCGATATTATGTCGGAAGGCTTAAAGTTAGTCGGTACGAAGGAAATGGGCGATTTGATAGTAGAGCGCCTGGCATAAAAGGAGGAAATGACAATGGGAATGACAATGACACAGAAAATTCTGGCAGCCCACGCGGGTCTGGAAAGCGTAACGGCGGGGCAGCTTATCGAAGCGGACCTTGATATGGTTCTCGCCAATGATATTACGGGACCGGTGGCGATTCACGAGGTAGAGCGTTTAAACAAGAAGACGGTATTTGATAAGGATAAGATTGCTCTTGTGCCGGACCACTTTACGCCGAATAAGGATATTAAGTCCGCGGAGCATTGTAAATGCGTGAGAGAGTTTGCAAAACGCCATGAAATTACCAACTATTTTGAAGTGGGAGAGATGGGAATCGAGCACGCGCTTCTCCCGGAAAAAGGCCTGATTGTAGCGGGAGAGACCTGTATCGGCGCGGATTCCCACACCTGTACTTACGGTGCGCTCGGCGCGTTTTCCACCGGCGTCGGCAGTACGGATATGGGAGCCGGTATGATGACCGGAAAAGCATGGTTTAAGGTGCCGTCCGCGATTAAGTTTGAATTAAAAGGAAAGCCGAAGAAATGGGTAAGCGGTAAGGACGTGATTCTTCATATTATCGGCATGATCGGCGTAGACGGCGCGCTGTATAAATCAATGGAGTTTGTGGGCGACGGAATTAAAAATCTTACGATGGACGACCGCTTTTCGATTGCGAACATGGCAATCGAAGCCGGTGCGAAAAACGGTATTTTCCCGGTAGATGAGCTGACAATCGCATACATGAAGGAACATTCCGTAAAGCCGTATACCGTTTATGAGGCGGACGCGGACGCAGAGTATGACGAGACTTATGTTATTGATTTGGATACGTTGGAGCCGACGGTTGCGTTCCCGCATCTTCCGGAGAATACGAAGACCGTAAAAGAGTCCGGGGAAGTAAAGATTGACCAGGTTGTAATCGGTTCCTGTACCAACGGGCGTATCGGAGACCTGCGCGCGGCAGCGGAGGTATTAAAAGACCGTCATGTGGCGGAAGGAATCCGCTGTATCGTATTTCCGGCAACCCAGAGTATTTATTTGCAGGCAATCGAGGAAGGCCTGATTCAGACCTTTGTGAAAGCGGGGGCCGTAGTCAGCACTCCGACCTGCGGGCCGTGCCTCGGAGGACATATGGGTATTTTGGCCGCGGGCGAGAGAGCGGTATCGACTACGAACCGTAACTTTGTAGGGCGCATGGGACACGTTGAGTCGGAAGTTTATCTGGCAAGCCCGGCGGTAGCGGCGGCAAGCGCGGTGCTCGGAAAAATTGCCGAGCCGGCAGACCTTGGGCTGTAAGGAAGAATGGAGGGTAACAAGATGAGAGCGAATGGAACAGTACACAAATATGGCGATAATGTAGATACCGACGTAATTATTCCGGCAAGATACTTAAACAGCTCCGACCCGAAGGAACTGGCAAAGCACTGTATGGAAGATATCGATAAGGATTTCGTGAATAAGGTAAAGGCCGGCGACATCATAGTAGCCGATAAAAACTTCGGCTGCGGTTCTTCCAGAGAGCACGCCCCGATTGCGATTAAGGCGGCAGGGGTAAGCTGTGTTATTGCGGAAACTTTTGCGCGTATTTTCTACCGCAACGCAATCAATATCGGACTTCCGATTATCGAATGCCCGCAGGCGGCAAAGGAAATAAAAAACGGGGATACCGTGGAAATAGATTTTGATTCCGGCGTGATTACCGATGTGACTACCGGTAAGACTTACCAGGGGCAGGCGTTCCCGCCGTTTATGCAGAAAATTATTGCCGCGGAAGGTCTGATGAACTATATTAATACAAAGGAATAAAATCCGATTTGTGCAAGGAAAGAAAAGGAAAGTATCGCAAAATAGAACTTTCGAAAATTTCGGCATAAAAAAGCTGCATGGAATTGTCAAACCGACAGTTCCATGCAGCTTTTTTCTTGTATCATAGAAAATCGCTTTACATTTCCTATGATACAAAAAACTCCGGATAAAATTAAGATTCGCAATAGATTTTCTTTAAATATTCCAGACGGCTTCCCAAATTTCCGAGGAGTGCGTCGGCAGCGGTCAGCGCGGCCATACACTCTATTACAACGACGGCCCGCGGTACGATAACCGGGTCGTGTCTTCCGGTGACTTTCGCGGTATAAGAGGTACCGTCTTTTTTTATGGTTTCCTGCGGGGCGCCTATGGACGGGGTCGGTTTTACCGCAACGCGGAATAATACGTCGGAACCGTCGGTCATGCCCCCTAAAACACCGCCGGCGCGGTTGGTACGTTTACGGACGGAACCGTCTTCTTCGGTGTAAAAAGCGTCGTTCTGCTCCGTGCCGGTAAGAATCGCCGCTTCAAAGCCGGAGCCGATTTCAAAACCTTTTACGGCGCCGACGGAAAGCATTGCCTGAGCAAGCCGGGCGTCAAATTTATCAAAGACAGGGTCACCGAGACCTGCCGGAAGTCCGCTAAGAACACATTCGATTGTACCGCCCGCGGAATCGTGCCGTCCACGCATCTCGTTTAAAAAACTCTCCGCCAAAGCGGAAGCTTTGGAATCCGGCATATTTAACGGACTTTGATCCCGCATGGCAGCCAGTTCGGATAAGGAAAAACGCTCGGAAAGATACTCTTTTGTTTCGAAGCAAACCGTTTCGTGGATTGACTTTGCGTAGGCGCAGACCGTAATGCCGAGTTCTTTTAATAAAGCGCAGGCAACGGCGCCCGCCGCGACCCTTGCCGCGGTTTCACGGCCCGAAGAACGTCCGCCGCCCCGGTAGTCTCTGAATCCGTACTTTGCGTCAAAGGTAAAGTCTGCGTGACCCGGACGGTAATAGGAAGCAATTTCCGAATAGTCCGCGGAACGCTGTGACTCGTTCCGGATTAAGAGGGCAATCGGCGTACCCGTGGTTTTGCCCTCAAAGACGCCCGAAAGAATCTCTACAAGGTCGTTTTCCTTGCGTGGGGTAGAATAGAGGTTCTGCCCCGGCCGCCGTCTGTCTAAATAGCTCTGGATATATTCCGCGGAAAGTAAAACCCCCGCAGGGCAGCCATCGACAATAACACCGAGCGCCGCACCGTGGGATTCTCCGAATGTCGTTATTTTAAAATAATTCCCGAAAGAAGAACCGTTCATATACTACCTCCAAAAGTATGTTACTGCCATTGTAGCCTAACTATGGGAAAATTGCAAGAGTGAAAGAAGGCTTGAAATAAGAAAGAAAGGCGTATCTTCTTACCGAAAATCATTCTTAATTTAATGCTATTGCGTATTATTTCCTCAATAGACTATGTAGAATAAAAACGAAACGGATATAATATAGAAAGAGATACTTATCAGAGAAAGGAGCGGGCGGATGTCGAAGGAATTGAATACAGCGATTGGCGGAAGAATCCGTGCGTATCGGGAAAGTCTTGGTAAGAACAGGGAAGCATTTTCGGAGATGATAGGGCTTTCACCGCAGTTTCTTGCGGAAGCAGAAAACGGAAAGAAAGGGCTTTCTGCGGAAAGTATTTATAAAATTTGTACGAATTGTGATATGTCGGCAGATTATCTGGTATTAGGGAAACTTGACAGGCAGGGATTAAAAAGTCCGCTTGATTATATACTGAAAGATATGCCCGGAGATTACGCGGTACAATATGCACAGGTATTGAAAACGGTAAATGATATGGTGACGGAAGCACGGAAAGACGGTGAAAAGCAGCAGAAGAATACAGAAAGAGAGCAGCGCTGAGAAAAATACATAAAGCCGCTGCCATAAACTACAAGAAAAAATGAAAAACTCCATGCGAAAGGTTATCCGATTGCGGGGAGTTTTTTTAGTAATTTATTATTTGCTACTGATTTTATTGCGTTTTTTGCATGGATGTATTATACTAATACAGCAAATTTGTTATGTGCCGTGCTGCAATATCGAAGAAAATGTTGAAATAAAGCGGAAAGGAGAATAGCAATGGCGAATTTCACGAGGAATGCTATAAAATCCTCTTTTTTAAAGCTGTTAAACGAACGGCCGCTTTCTCAAATCACTGTAAAAGACATTGTATCTGACTGCGGTGTCAACCGAAATACTTTTTATTACTATTTTGAAGATATCCCCCAATTGATTGAGGATATCATAGTAGAGGATGCGGAGCATATTATACAGGAATTCCCGTCCATGGCTCTGATTGAGGATTGCCTGAATGCCATGATTGATTTTGCGCTGAAGCATAAGCGTGCTGTATTACATATCTATAACTCTGTCAATCGGGATATCTATGAGCAGTACCTTTGGAAAATATGCGAACATACGATAGAAAAGTATGTTGATACTGTTCTGGACGGAAGAAAAATCAATGAGATTGATGAGGGTATCATTCGTCAATATTTTGGCTGTGTACTTTTCGGGGTTGTATCCGGATGGTTGAACACAGGTATGAAAGAGGATATACAATTATCTTTTAAGCGTATCTATGAATTACAAAAAGGAACTGTTGAAGAAATGATACGCCGTTGCGAGGAAAGAAAATAAAACAAGTCAGACATTTCTTCTTGTATGTCTGTTTTTTAGTCAATCAGCGCCCTGTGTCTGTTTTTCAGACACAGGGCATTTTAATGCCCATATTCGGGAAAAGAGGAGGGTGATATGATAACAGCAGAAAATAAATAAGGAGGATTAGTCTATGAAAATGCGTTCTGTAACACCAATGAGGATTGCAAAGATCGGATATATTGTGATGTCTGTCGTGTTTTGTATCACCGGTGCTTTGTTCATTGCGCTGCCGGATATCTCAATAACGATGATTGGTATATCCATGGGAATTGCCATGGTTGTATTCGGTATTGTGAAACTCGTTGGATATTTTTCAAAGGATTTGTACCGATTGGCCTTTCAGTTTGACCTGGGATTAGGCGTATTGCTGCTTGTTTTGGGTTTGATTGTTCTGTTCAGACCGGATGATCTTATGACATTCATTTGCATTGCACTCGGTATTTCCATTCTGACAGACGGACTGTTTAAGGTTCAAATTGCTTTTGATTCCAAGAGATTCGGTATCAAAAACTGGTGGTTGATTTTGAGCTTAGCAATCGTTACGGGAGCTATTGGAGTGTTTCTTATATTTCGTTCGGCAAAGGGTGCCCAGCTCCTGACGATAGTGCTTGGCATTTCGCTTTTAGCCGAAGGAATCTTGAATCTCTATACAGTAATCAGTACTGTGCTGATTATTAAGCACCAGCGGCCTGATATGATTAAAGTTGATTATTATGAAATTAAGTGAAAGGACAGGTGAAGATTTATGAGTTTTTCAAAAGCGGTCGTAAAGCACCGCATACCGATCCTGATTGTTGCTCTTGTATTGATGATACCGTCCGTACTTGGAATGGTTGGGACGAGGATTAACTATGATATGCTCGACTATCTGCCGGAGGACATGGAGACGGTAATTGGGCAGAACGAGCTTTTGGAGGATTTCGGAAAGGGAGCGTTTTCCTTTATCATCGTGGAGGATATGCCGGCTAAAAATGTAGCGGCTCTGAAAGAGAAGATTGAACAGGTTGACCATGTAGAAACGGTTCTTTGGTATGATTCTATACTTGATCTTTCCGTTCCGATGGAACTTTTGCCGGATAAAATCTACAACGAATTTAACACAGAAAATGCTACCATGATGGCAGTATTCTTTGATACTTCCACATCCTCAGACATTACCATGGATGCGATTCGGGAGATTCGCCGGATTGCCGGGAAACAGTGTTTTGTTTCGGGAATGTCGGCACTTGTGACTGATTTGAAGGATTTGTGCGAAAAGGAAGAACCGATTTATGTGGGAATTGCCGTGCTTCTTGCCTGTGCAGCCATGCTGATCTTTCTGGACAGCTGGTTGATACCGTTTGTGTTTCTTGCCAGTATCGGTATGATGATTTTGCTCAATCTCGGAACTAATTATTTTATGGGCGAAATCTCCTATATCACAAAAGCCCTTTCAGCCGTCTTACAGCTTGCCGTTACCATGGACTATTCCATTTTCCTTTGGCATAGCTATAACGAGCAGCGCACACGTTCAGACGACAACAAAGTGGCTATGGCCGTTGCTGTCAGAGAAACACTGACCTCTGTAGTCGGCAGTTCCGTTACAACGGTCGCCGGGTTTATTGCTCTTTGTTTCATGTCCTTTACGATGGGGCGTGACCTTGGTATCGTTATGGCAAAAGGCGTGCTGTTAGGCGTTTTGGGATGTGTGACGGTTCTTCCGGCACTGATTCTTGTGTTTGACACCCCCCTGCAAAAAACCAAGCATAAATCTCTGATTCCTAATATGGGCGGTTTTGCAAAAGGTGTTGTTCGTATATTCCCTGTGTTTATTGTAGTCTTTGCTTTGCTGATTCCGCCGGCCTATTACGGTTACAGAAAAACGAGTGACGAAGTTTATTATGATATGGGACAGTGTCTGCCGGAGGATATGGAATATGTAATCGCTAACAGTAAGCTGTCGGAAGAGTTTGACATTGCATCGACCCATATGCTGTTAGTGAGTGCCGATCTTTCCTCAAAATCCGTTCGTTCCATGATAAAAGAAATGGAGCGGGTAGACGGCGTGAAATATGTTCTGGGACTGGAATCCGTGATCGGTTCCCGTGTGCCGGAAGAAATTTTACCGGAATCCGTTGCAGGTATTTTGAAAAATGATAAATGGGAACTGCTGTTAATCAACTCTGAATACAAAGTGGCAAGCGATGCGGTTAACGCTCAGATTAACGATTTGAATACAATTCTGAAAAAATATGATGAAAGCGGTATGCTGATTGGCGAGGCCCCTTGCATGAAAGACATGATTGAAACGACTTCTCACGATTTCCAAGTTGTCAATGCCGTTTCCATCCTCGCTATTTTCATTATCATAGCTTTGGTGGAAAAAAGTTTGTCTTTGCCGTTTATTTTGATTTCTGTAATAGAAGTTGCGATTTTTATTAACCTTGGATTGCCGCACTATTTGGGTCAGAGTCTTCCGTTTATTGCCCCTATCTGTATCAGTACGATTCAGCTCGGTGCAACCGTAGACTATGCAATTTTGATGACGACTCGGTATAAAGCGGAGCGGGTTGGCGGAAACGAAAAAAAAGATGCTGTATGGACGGCGCTTTCCAGCTCGATTCCATCCATCATCGTATCCGGCATGGGGCTGTTTGCCGCAACCTTCGGAGTGGCGATTTATTCTGACATCGATATCATTGGTTCCATGTGTATGTTAATGGCAAGAGGTGCCGTTGTCAGTATGCTTGCGGTTATCTTAATTCTCCCGGCACTTCTGCTCCTGTGTGATAAGCTGATTTGCGCAACCACTTGGGGTATGAAAAAAGGAAATCAATTTACCGGTCATACCGGAATAACAATCAATTCAAAGGAGGTAGTTACAAAATGAAAAAATCTATGATAAAACCGATTGCACTCTGTCTTTGCGTGGTGTTACTTGTGAGTTCCGGTGTTACGGCATATGCACTGGCAAACGGAAAAAAGGAAGAAATCGAACAGCCGCGAACCGTATCAGTCGGAGATACTTCGGAGGAACGGATAAATTCTAAAGATGAAACCGTATATGTCATAGCCGGAGCGGATGGTTCAGTGCAAAAAATTATTGTCAGTGACTGGATTAAAAACACGCTTGGCAGCAATACGCTCAGTGATAAGAGCGAACTGACGGATGTGGAAAATGTCAGAGGTGATGAAAGTTATACTCTCGGCAGCGATAATGCTCGCGTCTGGGACGCACAAGGCAACGATATTTATTATCAGGGCAATATAGAAAAGGAACTGCCTGTCGGATTGTCCGTTACATACAAATTGGACGGCAAAACGGTATCTCCTGCGGAACTGGCAGGAAAAAACGGTAAAGTAACGATTCGCTTCGACTATACCAATCAACAATACGAGTATGTTGAGATCAACGGACAAAAGGAAAAAATCTATGTACCTTTTGCAATGATTACCGGTATACTGCTGGACAATGATGTTTTCACGAATGTGGAGGTCACTAACGGGAAGCTCATTAACGATGGCAGCCGTACTGCCGTAATTGGTATCGCTTTCCCGGGATTGCAGGATAACCTTGCGATTTCTCCTGAGAAAATGGAAATTCCCGATTATGTGGAAATCAGTGCCGATGCAAAAAACTTTGAGTTTAGCATGACGATTACGCTGGCGACCAATGAGCTATTTAAGGAAATGGATGCGGCTCATCTCGGCTCTATCGGTGATTTGAGCGGTTCGTTCGGCGAAATGACAGATGCCATGGAACAGTTAATGGACGGTTCTTCCCAGCTTTACGACGGACTTTCCACGCTGCTTGATAAATCCGGAGAACTGGTGGGAGGCATTGATAAACTGGCCGCCGGCGCAGAAGCCTTAAAAACAGGCGCAGGTGATTTAGATGCCGGTGTTTTTGAATTGCAGTCCGGTGCGGCACAGTTATCCGAGGGCTTAAACACGCTCGTCTCCAATAATGATTCCCTGAACAAAGGAGCCGGACAGGTATTTGAAACGCTGCTTTCTACTGCTAATGCCCAGCTTGCTGCGGCGGGATTAGATATGCCGGCATTAACAATCAGCAACTATGCCAATGTGTTGACCGGTGTGATTGCTTCTCTGGATGAAAATGCAATCTACGAAAAGGCGCTTGCGACAGTCACGGCGGCAGTCGAGGAGAGACGCCCCTACATCGAGGAGCAGGTAACGGCTGCGGCCCGCGCGAAAGTAACTGAACAGGTAACGGCTGCCGTAAAAGAACAAGTCATGGCGCAGGTAACGGAAGCGATTCGGGAAACTGTAACAGAACAGGTTATTTATAGTTCTGCCGGAATGGATAAGGCAGGCTTCGAGGCTGCGGTTGCCGAACAAATGCAAAGTGAGACGGTTTTGCTGATGATTGAATCCGAAACGACGGAACAGATGGCATCCGAATCTGTTCAGAGGATGATATCCGCAAATGTGTCTGAGCAAATGCAGAGCGATACGATAAAGGAAATGATAGTTTCCAATATGGAATTACAAGTACAAAAAGCGATTTCCGATAATATGGTTTCTGATGAAGTACAATTACAGCTTGCTGCCGCATCGGAAGGCGCAAAATCCGTGATTTCACTCAAAACATCGCTGGACAGCTATAATACATTTTATCTGGGTCTTCAATCTTATACGGCCGGTGTTTCTCAGGCAGCAGCCGGTGCGGGAGAATTAAAAAACGGTACGGATGCTCTGAAAAGCGGAACAAGCAAGTTATATGCCGGTGCTGCCGAACTATGCGACGGAATCCTTACCCTGAGAAACGGAACTCCTGCCCTTGTGGAGGGAATTACACAGCTTCGGGACGGAGCAATGCAGCTTTCCGACGGTCTTAAGGAATTCAATGAGCAGGGAGTACAGAAACTTATAGATGCGGTTGACGGCGATTTGGCGGGGCTTACCACAAGGCTGCGGGCAACCATAGATGTATCGAAAAGTTATTGCTCTTTCTCAGGTATTAACGATGATATGGACGGTCAGGTAAAGTTTATTTATAAAACCGATGCTATTGAACCGTAAAAGAATATGTATAGAAAAGCAGCCGTTACGGGTTTCATCCCCCGAAACGGCTGCTTTTAAAATAATGTAAAAAGCCTTCCGGGGATTGAAATTGTCAAAAAATCGTGGTAGAATAGAAATAACGGAGGGGATATCCCATATTTTTTCGGACAGCAGATGAAAAAGTAAAACCGATTCGGCAAAAAGACCGTATGGGTTTTGCGGAAGCAGGTAAGGTGAAGAATGACGAGAGAAAATAAGAAAAAAAATGAGAAAATAAAAATGAATAGGTTTTTTATGATCGGGTGTCATGCACTTTTGGCGATAAGTGCTGTCGTTTTGATTTATTTGTATGGAATGAGAAAGAACCTGATTGAAGACTGTAAGCAGGAGCTGTTAGAAGGGGTGAGTCGAAGTGCACGGGAGGTTTCTAACAGGATAGAGAATAAGTTTATTACGTTAGAGACGATACAGGATTTGGTAAGCCGCTCGTATGAAATAGGGCAGGAATCTGCCGAACCTTTGGAAAGCGCCAGGGAGCGATATGCGATGAGCAGTCTGGGAGTTGTTGATAAAAACTATATCTATTACGATTCCTCCGGAGAAAGTGTGCCGGATATTTCGCATGAGCAGATTGACCGGGTATTCTCGGGAGCAAAGACCGTAATATGTTCCACTGACGGATATGCTCCTGACGGTCTTGTGTTCGCGGTGCCTTATCGGAAAGACGGAGAAATTATCGGTGCGATTTGTTCTAAATATCCCGCAGGAGACCTTATCGCAGGATTGGAAAGTAAAGTGCTGGATGTGGCGGAATTAATTGTGGACTCTGCTGGGAATCTTGTATTTTCGTCGAATGATTTTGGGGAGTATATAGGGAATGAGCTGACGTGGGAGGAAGTTTCCCGAAATGGTGTGAAACTGACGCAAAAGAAGCAGTTTGATGACGAGATGCTGAAGAATCAGAGCGCGGTGTCTTCCGCGAAAAACAGACTTGGAGAGCGTATCTATTTTGCCGCGGCGCGGGTAATGTCTTATAATGATTTTTATGTCATACATTTTACAAACTCCAAAATAGTGGAAGAAAAAATCCAGAATACCATGTTATGGGCGTATCTTATGCTTGCCCTGATGACGATGTGCATGATCTTTCTGATTGTGGGAGCGGCGGTTACGTACAGTAAAAACCGGAAAAAGATTTATAGGGAGGCTTATGAAAACCCGCTGACGAAAATTCCGGCGAAGACAAAGCATAAGCTGGATGCACAGGAGTTAATTGACAAACAGGAAAATAAGTACGCATATGTTACGTTTGATATTGATAATTTTAAGTACATAAATGAAGTATTCGGTTACGAGTACGGCAACCGTGTTCTGATTCATATTGCGAATGTCATAAAGGAGTTTGCATCCGAAAAAGAGCTGTATGCACATATATCCGGGGATAATTTCGCTCTGCTTCTGATAGATGAAGGAACAGAAGAAGAGCTGTCGCAGAGAATCCAAAAGCTCTTTACGACGATTACGGAGAGTCAGGGGGAGGACAGTGACCTGAATCTGTGTAAGTTAAAGATTTCCTGCGGCGTATATCGGATTGAGGGCGCGACGGACATTAACCATGTCCGTGCAAACGCGAATATAGCGCGCACGGAGTGCAAAAAGCAGGTGCTGCATGACATCGTTTATTATGATGAAGCTCTTAAGGCACGGCGTGTTGAGGAAAGGGAACTGGAATACGATGCGGAAGACGCGTTAAAGAACGGCGAGTTTTTGGTGTATTTCCAGCCAAAGTATGATGTGGCAACGGAGCGGATTATCGGAGCGGAAGCCCTGATACGCTGGAATCATTCCGTGCGCGGCATGCTTTCGCCGGGTATATTTGTGCCGCTGTTTGAAACAACCGGTTTTATTATTGAGCTGGATATGTATGTGTTGGAACAGGTCTGCAAATTGATTGCCGCGTGGCTGAAAAAGGGCATAACTCCGGTGTGTATTTCCGTCAACCTTTCCAGAACGCATCTGTATGAGCAGAATCTGGTAAAACGTCTGGTAAGCGTGGTGAAAAAGTACAACGTACCGCCGAATTATATTGAGTTTGAGCTGACGGAGTCCGCGTTTTACGAGCAGAGCGGAACCCTGCTTCAGGTAATGGAAGACATTAAGAGAGAGGGATTTCGGTTGTCCATGGATGACTTCGGTTCGGGCTACTCTTCTTTGAATCTGCTGCGGAGGCTTCCGGTGGACGTGTTAAAGCTTGATAAGGAGTTTTTGGCCGAAGACGGGGGAGGAGACGATATTGAACGGGGCAAACGGATTGTAATGCACGTAATTTCCATGGCAAAAGATTTGGAAATATCGGTGCTTGCCGAAGGGGTGGAAACAAAGGGAGATAAAGATTTCTTACAGGAAGCAAGATGTGATATGATACAGGGATACTATTTCGCGAAACCGATGCCGATGTCAGAATTTGATTCGCTTTATACGGAGAAGGATAGTAATATTTTGTTGGAAAAAGGGTGAAGAAATGGGGGATTTTGTCCGATATACTATATATCGTAAAAAATATATGCTATTCTTGAAAAAAGGCTTTGAAAAATCTCCCAAATATGTATATAATATAAACGGAGGCTGTATAAGCAGTCAGTGAAAGGAGAATTGGGAAGATGTTAAGCAGCGATATCGGAATTGATCTTGGAACCGCAAGCGTTCTTGTATATATAAAAGGCAAGGGTGTGGTCTTAAAGGAGCCGTCCGTAGTAGCATTTGATCGCGACTTAAATAAAATCAAAGCAATCGGAGAGGAAGCAAGACTGATGCTCGGACGTACTCCGGGCAACATTGTTGCGGTTCGTCCGTTAAGGGCGGGCGTTATTTCCGATTATACCGTAACGGAAAAGATGTTGAAGTATTTTTTGCAGAAAGCGGTGGGAAAACGCCGTTTCCGCGGCAGACGCGTGAGCGTGTGTGTACCGAGCGGTGTAACCGAAGTGGAGAAAAAAGCGGTAGAAGACGCTACTTTACAGGCAGGAGCCAAGGAAGTAGCCATCATTGAGGAGCCGATTGCGGCAGCAATCGGTGCGGGAATCGATATTTCCAGACCGTGCGGCAACATGGTAGTGGATATCGGCGGCGGCACGACGGATATTGCGGTAATTTCTTTGGGAGGTACGGTAGTAAGCACCTCTATTAAGATTGCCGGGGACGATTTTGATGAGGCAATTGTCCGTTATATGAAGAAGAAAAACAGTCTTTTGATCGGTGAAAGAACCGCGGAGGACATCAAGATAAGAATCGGCTCGGCGTATCGCCGTCCGGAGTCTATTTCCATTGACGTAAAGGGAAGAAACCTGGTTTCCGGACTTCCTAAGACGATTTCCGTAACTTCGGAGGAGACGGAAGAAGCGCTGCGTGAAACCACGTCCCAAATTGTGGAGGCGGTACATTCCGTATTGGAGAAGACTCCGCCGGAGCTTGCCGCGGATATCGCGGAGCGGGGCATTGTACTGACCGGTGGCGGAAGTCTGTTATATGGCTTGGAGGAGTTGATTGAGGAAAAGACTGGTATTCCGACGATGACGGCAGAGGATCCGATGACGGCGGTTGCAATCGGTACCGGAAAGTATGTGGAGTTTTTGAGCGGAAAGCGTGATTAACAACAGCAAGAAGCTGTTTGTAACCTGCATGGAGGCGAGATAAAGCATTTACGGAAAGAAAGGAGAAAAAAGTGGTTCGAGGATTATATACAGCATGGACGGGTATGGCAAACGAGCAGAAGCGTCTGGACGTTATCTCGAATAACTTGGCGAACTCGGCAACGGTGGGCTATAAAAAGGAGGGCGTAACGTCGCAGTCCTTTGATGAACAGCTGGCGATTAAGATAAAAGATAAATCGGAACCGTGCCATGAGCGCATCATCGGCAGTATGAGCCTTGGTGTAAAGATTGGCGAGGTATATACGGATTATACCGGCGGTTCGCTTCGTGAAACAGAAAATACATTTGATTTGGCGATTGACGGCGACGGTTTCTTTCAGGTTGCCGTAACGGACCGCGCGGGTGAAACGCATATTCGTTATACGCGGGCGGGCGGTTTCCATATGACGAGCGACGGTTATGTCGTAAATTCCGAAGGCAATCACCTTCAGGGCGAGTCAGGCGATGTTATGGTGCCGACCGATGCCGGTGAGATTTTAGTTGATATTGACGGCAGTATTTATGCGGACGGAGAATATGTGGACAGGATTCTTCTGCATGATTTTGAGGATTATAATTATCTCAAAAAGTACGGTGACGTTATGTACGAGCCGGTCAGAGGCGCCGAGGAAAAGGACGCGACGGGCTTGATTCGTCAGGGCTATACGGAACAGTCCAACGTGAATGTTATCAGCGAGATGGTAAATATGATTGCGATTACAAGAGCTTATGAAGCGAATCAGAAGGTAATCCAGGCGATTGACCAGACGTTGGATAACGCGGCAAATTCGATTGGACGCGTATAGCGGATAAGAAAGAGGTGACGATATGTTAAGATCTTTGTGGACCGGTGCGTCGGGAATGATTGCACAGCAGACCAATGTAGATACGATTTCAAACAATCTTGCCAACGTAAATACGGTTGGCTATAAAAAAGAAACGGTAGAGTTTCGTTCTTTGCTTTACCAGAAGTTACAGACCGAAACAACGGACAACAACGGCGACCCGAAGCCGGTTATCGGGCAGGTGGGTTCCGGTGTGCGTACCGGCGCGATTACTTCGCGTTTTAAACAGGGCAACCTGACTGCCACGGAAAATCCTTTTGATTTGGCAATTGACGGAGAGGGATTCTTCTCCTTACAGATGCCGAGCGGAGAAACGGCATATACGCGAAACGGTTCACTCTTATTTGCGATTGATGCCAGCGGTCTGGCGCTGACAAATTCCGAGGGTTATCCGATTCTTGATGTGAACGGAAGCCCGATTCTGCTGGGAGCCGAAACAGATGTGACGAAACTTTCGGTTGATGTTGACGGCAGAATTTATGAGGAAATAAGAGTAGAAGTCGTTCCGGAAGGCGGGAACAATGTCGAGGGCGAAGACGGCGAAAACGGAGCGGAAAAGAAATATAGGACGGAGATGGTGTTCCGCGGACAAATCGGTATTGTGCAGTTTAACAATCCGTCCGGTCTGATGAAGATTTCCGGAAGTCTGTATCAGGAAAGCCCTGCGTCCGGCGAGCCTCGTATGGAGGTAACGGACACCGCGTTAAAGCGCAGCACAATTCGTTCCGGGTATTTGGAAGCTTCCAATGTACAGACGGTAGATGAAATTGTTAATTTGATTGTGGCACAGCGTGCGTATGAAATGAACTCAAAGGTAATTACGGCATCTGACCAGATGCTACAGCAGGCGAATAATTTGCGCGGATAAGAGAGGGTATAGCTTTATGTGAAAGTAATACATAATCCGCATGACAGGAGGAAACGATGAACGTCGGACTTGGCAATGATTTAATTTATTCCAAGCTGCAAAAGAGCGCGGCTGATACGAAAGCGGGAAGTCTGCAGAATAAATTGTCCGGGATTGGAGACGGAGAGGCAACCGATGAAGAAATGATGTCGGTCTGCAAAGAATTTGAGGCCTATTTTGTGGAAAAGGTACTGGAGCAGATGAAAAAGTCCATGACCATGAGCGAAGAGGACGAAAACCAATATCTTTCTTATTTCGGCGATATGATGTATCAGGAATATGCAAAGCAGATTGCGGAAAACGGGGAG
This sequence comes from Lachnospiraceae bacterium, assembly GCA_022510665.1. Lineage (GTDB taxonomy): Bacteria > Bacillota > Clostridia > Lachnospirales > Lachnospiraceae > SIG307. The sequence continues at coordinate 12,641 of JAFLSZ010000017.1, read as the reverse complement.
CTTGGTTTGGCACAGCAGTTGTATGAGTCAATGAAGCGCAATACCGTTTCTCCGGTAAAGGAGGCTTTGGAAGCTTCCGAAAACACGGAAACGGAGAGCGTTTCGGAGGTATCGGCGGCAGAGGAATAACAAGAGAAGTTTTCGGGCGCTGCGGGCTTTTGCCCGTGGCGCTTTTTATATCATAGGAAATGCCTTCGGGCAGGCTGCGCAGCCCGCAAAAAGAAGGAAAAGAAAAAGGATAAAAACGATGGAAAAAGAAACTTTAAAAGGGTATGTGACGCGGATTAAGTATCGGAATCCCAAAAACGGATATACGATACTGACATTGGAAAACAATGATGACGACACGGTGTGCGTCGGCAGTCTTTCCGCGGTCAGCGAAGGTGATTACCTGATGCTTACCGGTTCCTATACGGTGCATGACGTATATGGGGAGCAGTTTCTTGTAGAGCATTATGAAGTACAGGAGCCGGAAAACGCGGTGGCGATGGAGCGCTATCTTGCTTCGGGTGCAATCAAAGGCGTCGGTGCGAAGCTGGCGGCAAGAATTGTACGCCGGTTTAAGGAGGATACCTTCCGGATTATGGAAGAAGAACCGGAACGTCTTTCGGAGGTCTCGGGAATCAGTGAAAAGTCGGCACGCGCAATTTATGAGCAGTTTGTGGAAAAGCGCGAAATGCGCCATGCGATGCTGTTTTTGCAGCAGTACGGGATTTCTAACACGCTTGCGGTGAAAATATATGAGAAATACAAAGGACAGATGGAAACGGTACTTACCGAAAATCCGTATCGTTTGGCGGAAGACATTGACGGAGTGGGCTTCCGTATTGCGGACGAAATTGCCGGCCGCGTCGGTCTGCGCAGGGATTCCGAGTACCGTATCCGTGCGGGAGTATTTTATGCGCTTCTTATGGCGGGGAATGCCGGCCATGTGTATCTGCCGGAGGAAGAGCTGTTACAGAACGCCTGTGAGATGCTGGAACTGGGGAGGGAAGCGGTAAAGCGGCAGATTGAGTTTTTACAGATGGAGAAGAAAGTAGTAGTAAAGGAAATAGAGGGAGACCGCCTGATTTACGGGGCAGTCGCTTATTATACCGAGTTGAATACGGCGCGTATGCTGTTGGATTTAAATGTAAGTTACGATTTGCCGGATTCCGTGCTGGAAACGAAGTTAAAGGCGTTAGAGCGGCACGAGGAAATTGAACTGGATGCGCTGCAGCGGGAGGCGGTATTTGAAACGGCACGCAACGGCGTATTTGTTTTGACCGGAGGACCGGGAACCGGAAAAACAACGACAATACGCGCCATGCTTCAGTTTTTTGAAAACGAGGGATTGGATATTTTGCTGGCAGCACCTACCGGACGGGCGGCAAAACGCATCACGGAAACGACCGGCAGGGAGGCCAGAACCATTCACCGTCTGTTGGAGTTAAAGGCATCGGAGGCGTCGGGAAACCGGATGAATTTTGAGCGGAACGAGGAAAATCCGTTAGAGTGTGACATTATTATTATCGATGAGATGTCCATGGTGGATATTTATCTGCTCCATGCGCTGTTAAAAGCGGTTACCATAGGGACAAGGTTAGTGCTGGTCGGGGATGTGAACCAGCTTCCGTCGGTCGGTCCGGGAAATGTCCTGCGTGATATTATCTCTTCCGGCTGTTTCAAGGTTGTTACCCTGGATAAGATTTTCCGGCAGGCGCAGGAGAGTGATATTGTAATTAATGCCCATAAAATTCATGCAGGAGATGAAATCCGGCTGGACAATAAAAGCAAAGATTTTTTCTTCTTGCAAAGGGAAAATATTGAGGTAATCCGACAGTCGATACTTTATCTTGTGAAAGAAAAACTGCCTCGTTATATCAACGCGAGGCCGCAGGACATACAGGTGTTGACGCCGATGCGGAAGGGGGAACTCGGCGTGGAGCGTCTGAACGCGCTGTTACAGGAGCATTTAAATCCGCCGGCTCCGTCTAAAAAAGAGAAAGAACACAGCAGAGGCGTCTTCCGCGAGGGTGACAAAATCATGCAGATAAAAAATAATTATCAGATGGAATGGGAGATACGGAGCCGCTACGGGATTCCGATAGAGAGCGGTACAGGCGTGTTTAACGGGGACTGCGGCACGATTCGGGAAATCAACTTTTTTTCGGAGCGGCTCAGCGTTGAGTTTGAAGAAGGCAGGCTTACGGAGTATCCCTTTTCGCAGCTTGACGAACTGGAGCTGGCCTATGCGGCAACGATTCATAAATCACAGGGCAGCGAATATCCGGCAGTTGTGCTTCCGCTGCTTTCCGGACCGCGTCTGCTGATGAACCGCAACCTTTTATATACGGCGGTAACAAGGGCAAAACAGTGTGTTATGATAGTGGGGAGCGCCGCCACGGTAAACGGGATGATTGAAAATACCGATGAAATGAAACGGTATTCGGGGCTGTCAGGACGTTTGGAGGAGATGGAAAATAAAAGATAAATGCTTTTTTTATCTGAAACTATTGTATTTGACAAAAAAATATTGTAAGATAGAAGTAGAATAGGAAAAGGAGGATAGGCTCTGGGAAAAGAAACTGTAAAAAGGGAAAATCCTTTCTTGGCGTGTCTGTTTCCGCCGCGCTGTCCGGTTTGCGGGGGGATTCGTATTCCATGGGAAAGCAGCACCTGTCCCGCGTGTGCGGGAGCGCTTCACTTTATTACGGAACCTGTCTGTATGGGCTGCGGAAAAGAGATAGCCGACGATACGAAAGAGTATTGTCTGAGGTGCGAAACGAAGCGGCCTTCGGTGATACGGAATTTTGCGGTCTGGCAGTACGATAAGGCGATGAAGAAATCCATAGCCGCGTTTAAGTACGACGGAAGAAAAGAGTACGTGGACTTTTATGTGCGGCATATGGCGCAGTGTTTCGGGAAAATGCTTCTGCGCTGTGGCGTAACGGCGCTTGTACCGGTGCCGATTTCTTCAAAGCGGCGGCGTTACCGTGGGTTTAATCAGGCAGAGCTTTTGACCGAAGGGCTTGCGAAGAAGCTTGGTCTTGCCAGTTTACGGCTGCTTGTGCGTGTGAAAAACACTCTGCCGCAAAGCGGGTTGAATCCTGCGGAGCGGAAAGAGAACCTTTCGGGAGCAATCATTTGGAATTTGAGAGAGGCAGGCGCATTGAAAGAACTTCCGGCAGCGGTTGCTATTGTAGATGATATTTATACAACCGGAAGTACGATGTCAGTCTGCGCGGAAGTATTGAAAGAGAACGGAATCCCAAAAGTATACGGGATTTGTCTCTGTATCGGAAACGGATAAATAGTAAATAAAAGGATGTTTATAGAAAAAGGAGGAAAGAAATATGGATGTGAGAAATTGTAAGAGCTGCAGCCGTTTGTTTAACTATATTGGCGGACAGCCGCTTTGCCCGGAGTGTATAAAGGCGTTGGATATTAAGTTTGATGAAGTGCGCGACTATGTGTATGACCATCCGCGTGCGGGTATGCAGCAGGTTTCCGAGGAAATGGACGTGTCGATTGCCCAGATTAAACGCTGGATCAGAGAGGAGCGTCTTGCGTTCAGTGATGAATCGCAGGTAGGCTTAGAATGTGAAGGCTGCGGTAAGATGATTCGTACCGGCCGTTTTTGTGATATGTGTAAGACAAAGCACATTAATAGTTTTACGGAGCTTATAAAGCCGAAGGAAGAGCCGCGTAAAAAGCCTGAAAAGGGGCAGGGACCGCAGATGCGTTTCCTGGACCGCTAGATTGTGTTTTCAAAAATTCAGAGATAAGAACAAGAGGCTTCCGCGCTGACGCGGAAGCCTCTTTGCGTTTTATTTGCGCACGGGTGCGTACATGGAAATTGCTTTGCAGTTCCTGTTACAATTTTAGTTTAATTCCGTTTTCTTCCAGCGAAATGAGTCCCTCTTTATACAGGTGTCCGACGGCACGCTTAAAAGCGTTTTTGCTTAATTCAAACTTAGCTTTGATGGCTTCCGGATTTGACTTGTCATGGTACGGAAGAAACCCGCCCGCCTCTTTTAACAAAGAAAGAATCCGTTCGGAATCCGTATCAAGCTGGAGATAGGCTTTCTCGCGAAGGCTTAATTCCAGACGTCCGTCCGGCTGTACCTTTGTGACCCGTGCGGTGATAACCGTACCCGGGCGAAGCGGCGAAATTACTTCACGGCGCGGAATAAGCGCGGAGTAGAGCGAATCGACCGCAACGTAAGTTCCGAATTCGTCAATGTGTTCATAGACGATACCGGTTACATGGTCGTCTTTTTTATACGGGGCATTGCCGGAAAGGTATTCATAAACGTGCATGGTTGCGCAGAGCCGTCCGCTTTTGTCGATATAAAGTGCGACGAGTACCTGTTCGCCCTGCTTTACCTTCACGGTTTGTTCCTTAAACGGGAGAAACAGGTCCTTTGCCAGTCCCCAGTCGAGAAACGTTCCGTTCTGCGAGGTTTCCTTTACGGTTAATACGGCGGTTTCTCCGAGGGTAAGCAGCGGGGTTTTGGTAGTTGCGATGGCACGGTCTTCCGAGTCACGGTAAACAAATACCCGCAGAGAATCTCCGTGTTTGGTGCCTTCCGGCACCTGACCGCGCGGGAGTAAAATCCGTGTTTCCGGAATGGCAGCCGTGTCGTCCGAAGATACAAAAACCGTGTTGGCAGGGCTTTCCAGATAAACGCCGTTTTCAGTTGACTTACAGACGGTGAGTGTCTGCATTTGTCCGAGCATAATCATAAATATCAAAATCCTCTCTGTTTTCTTGTGAGATGACAGAAGTCCAAAAGTTACTTTTTAAATTCCGCAATCGCGTACGGTGTACCGTCTTCGGCGGTCAAAACGACCGTACAGGAGTCGTCATTCGTAGAGACGCGCGGATAAATAGTATCGCCAAGCTGCGCGGCCTTTTTGTATTCGATGCGCAGATTTCTATAGTCCGAGCAGGGAAGCAGCGCGGAAGCCATGGCGGCATATTGCGCGTTATTGACATGGTGGTTGGAGTCTATGTGGGAAACCGTAACCGAAATCGGAGCTGCGGGTGTCCACTCTGCCGGAACAGCAATCTTACGGGAAGTATATTCCATCGGATAGGCAGGCTCTATCGGATAGTGTGCGGCTTCCTCCGGCGTAAGGCGCGTCGGGCGTCCCGTATCGGTATCCGTGTATATCCAGACGGAATTGGCGGCGGCAATTACGGTGTTTTCCTGATCCGTCAGTGTAAAATTACGGTAGCCGAACATATTTTTAAAATCATACGGCCATGTATTGACACGCAGAACTTCGCCAAGCTGCGGAAAACGCACAATCTGAATCTGCCAGAAATTCATAAGCCAGACGCGGTGCCGTTCCTTTAAAAACTGCAGGCCGATATCAAGGTCTTCCGAATGGAATATGCTGCAATCCTGAAAGTAATTGAGAATGGAAGGGTAGGATAATCTCAGGGAAGCATCAACCTCGCTATATCGGACTCTTGTGGAAAAAGAATACATAAACCCTCCTTAACACCGGAAAACTTTGCCTGAATGTCTGTTTTGCTTTTGGTTTACTCCATATGCTGACAAGTATATCATAAATTAGAAAAAAAAGCTAGAAATATAGGAGAAAAAAATGTATACTATAATAAAAGGAGTGGACATAGCGGAGGAAAGTATATGAAACGTAAGTATGCGCTTGATGCGAACCGGTTGTTTTTGCTCAGTATCGTACTGTCGCAGCTGTTGGTGCCTGCAGTGATACTGCTTGGTGTACAGGATATAATGCTGCTGCAGTTTTTAGTTGAGTTTTTTATGTTTCTGCCCTGTCTGATTTATCTTTTTATGCAGAAACGTCCGTTAAAAGAGAGTATCGGAATTAATCCGCTTACATGGAAGCAGTGGCTTTTGCTTATTCCGTTGGCGGTCTGCGTAGATAAGATTGCGGAGTTTGTAAACGTGGTTTCGCAGCTGTTTACGACCAATTCCGTCGGCAGCTACATGGTAGAACTGATTTTACGGTATCCTATGCCGCTGGCGTTTTTTGTTATTGCCGTTACGCCGATGATTTGTGAGGAGTTTATTTATCGCGGAGTGATTTATCAGGGGTATCGCAGGAGTAATATTTTAGTGGCGGTTGTATTGTCGGCATTTTTGTTCGGCATCATGCATATGAATCTGAATCAGTTTAGTTACGCGGTTGTGTTAGGCGTTTTATTCTGTCTGATTAATGAAGCGGCGGGCTCTATTCTGCCGTCCTTAATGATGCATTTATATATCAACGGCCGTTCGGTTGTGCTTTTATATATGGTCGTGAATTATCTGACGGGCTTACACAATGAATATGTGGCGGCCGAGGCGGTGGGAAATAAGGAGTTAATGGCCGGTTTGATAGAACAGGCACAGGGCATTCCGATTCATGAGGAGGATTGGCTTTCGGCATATATGAGTATGGGAGCGGAAGAGGTGCCGGAAAGTATTTTATCAACGGTTCCGTGGCTTGTTGTTTCCGTAATAGTCATTGTTCTGATTATAAGATACTTTTTAAAGATTACGGGACGGACAGAGCATTTTCGACGGATTTTTACAAGAAAGACAAAAGAATACCAGCCTGAAACAGAGAGGGAGAGGATTTCCGTTCTGAGTCCTTCGCTGGTTATCGGCTGTTTGATTTGTATCGCAATGATGATATACGAAATGTTATAGGAAGTGCGGAGCATTTTCCTATGATTAGATACTATGGTATAAAAAAGCCCATGGGGCTGCATGGGCTTTTATACACGAATATCAATATTTTGGCCAAGGTGTGGATTGACGGACTGTTCCATCATTTTTATCATACTTTCGCCGGAAACTTCGAGGGTTTCGAGTGTTTTCTTAAATACGGCGATGCCGAGCATATCGGAAGTTTTCAGTGCAGAAGCCTGCATAGAAAGAGCAGCAACGTCCATAAAATATCCTCCTTTCTTACAAAGCAAAACCGGAAGAACAAACAATAGTATCTTCTGAGAACAGTATAGCACATTTTTTTGGAAAAAGCAAGAAAAAAAGCGTTTTGAAAAACGCAGAAAGAGGTGTTTATGTTAGATACAATTATTATCGGAGCCGGTCCGGCAGGCATGACGGCGGGAATTTACGCGGCGAGGGCGGAGCTTTCCCATCTTATACTGGAAGGCGGGCTTATGAGCGGAGGTCAGATTATTAATACGTCGGAAGTAGACAATTATCCGGGTTTAAAGGGCATCGGAGGGTTTGACCTGGCTATGAAGTTTCGGGAGCATTGCGACCAGTGCGGCGTACGGTTTCAGGACGGCAGAGTGACGGAGGTAAAGAGGCAGGATGGCGGTTTTTTGGTTTGTCTGGAAAACGGGGAGTCTCTTTTGGCGAAAACGGTATTGTTTGCAACCGGTGCCACACACCGGAAGCTTTATATTCCGGGTGAATCGGAATATGCCGGAAGCGGAGTTTCTTATTGCGCGACCTGTGACGGGGCGTTTTTTAAGGGAAAGGAAACGGCGGTTATCGGCGGCGGCGACGTAGCGGTGGAAGACGCGCTGTTTTTGTCGCGTATTTGTAAGAAGGTGTATCTGGTACACCGCCGGGAAGAGTTCCGCGCGGCGAAGGCGCTTGTAAACCGTCTGCGGGCCTGTGAGAACGTGGAGTTTGTATTAAGTTCCGTGCCTGTCCGGATTACGGGAACCGGACAGGTAGAAGGGCTTGTGGTAAAAGGAAACGAAGGAGAGAAGGAGCTTCCGGTGTCGGGCGTGTTTATTGCCGTGGGAATGGTGCCGAATACGGGGCTTTTAAAAGAGCTTGTTTCGTTGGACGAGGCAGGATACGTTATTGCCGGTGAGGACTGTAAAACGGACGCGGAAGGCATTTTCGCAGCAGGAGATTTGAGGACAAAATCTCTCAGGCAGGTAATTACGGCGGCGGCGGACGGCGCGGCAGCCATAAGAGAAATTGAGGCGTACTTAAACAGTCGCTAAGACAAAGGAAATGTCCCCAAGTCTTGAATTTTCGCATTTTTTAGGTGCTTAAAAAAATCCGTAGATTGCACGTTATGTATGCAAAAATAAGATAACGTGCAATCTACGGATTTTAAAAAAGCAAACATGCGAAAGCTCAAGTCCCGGTGTATTGACAAGCCGGCGGGGGTTTGTTATAATTATGTTACAAGTTTGTAACACATTTGTAATAATTCAAGAAGGAGATATTCCGTGCATAAGCGAAAATATAATAAAGTACTGCTTTGTCTGGGCGCGGCGGCGTTTTTGGGAATTCTGCCGGGCGAGGAGGCAAAGGCAGCCGGAGAAAAAAAGGAGACTGCGGCCGCGGAAAGCATGACGGCACCGCAAGATTCTCTTTTTGATGTAAAGAACATATGGAGAGCCATCGGCTCGGAAAGTCAATACATAGAAGGGTTGGAGGACATAGGAAAACGCGTGCTGTCGCAGAAACAGGAGGAAGAACCGGAAGAACTGCTATTGTTTGCACGGACGGAAAGTCTTGTCGGGACGCGCGTGTACGCCAATGTCATAAATTATGTGAATGTGCGCCAGCAGGCCTCCACGGCTTCGGACGTAGTCGGGAAGCTTTACGGAGGGTGCGTGGCGACTGTCATAGAGGAAAAAGAGGACTGGGTTTATGTGAATTCCGGCAGTGTAACGGGTTATGTCGTGAAAGAATATCTGCTGTTTGGAGATGAGGCGGAAGCGGCAATTATTAAAAAATATGCGCCGGGTATTAAAGTGACCGCAAACGAATTGAATATCCGTTCCGGCGCAGGGCTTGATTGCGACGTAATCGGAATGTTTACAAAAGGCGCAGAAGCGGAACTGTTAGAGCAGGGAAAAGAGTGGGTAAAGATTCGTTATGATGCCGGCGGTACAAAAAAGGCCGGTTATGTCTATGCGCAGTATGTGGAAGTGACCGGAAAACCGGAATACGGAGAAACGCTTGCCGAGGAAGCGGCAAGAATAGCCGCCGAGAAAAAAGCAGCGGCAGAAGCTGCGGCAAAGGCGGAGTTGGAGCGAAAGGCAGCTGCTGAAAGGGCAAACGAGGAGAAAGCAAAGCAGGTAGCGGATTATGCGAAGACGGCGGTCGGAACGGCGTATGTCTGGGGCGGTACAAATATAAGCACCGGAGTGGATTGTTCGGGGCTCTGCTATGCGGCATATAAGAAGTTTGGCTATACTCTGCCGCGCGTCTCAAGGGATATGGCGGCAAGCCAGTCTTTATTGTCCGTAACGCCGAATACTACATATTTGAAAGCGGGCGATTTGGTATTTTACGCTTCCGGTGGAGTTGTTGACCATGTGGCGATGTATATCGGAAACGGAAAAGTCGTACACGCTTCGGATTACAGCACGGGGGTAATTATTTCAAATTATAATTACCGGACGCCGCACAGTGCAAAACGTGTGATTTATTAAAGCAGAAAAAACAGAAAAAATGAAAAAAGCAGTTGACATTTAAGGAAGAGTATGGTATACTACAAAAGCTGTGTAGCAAAAGCAGAGTATCCGCTCTCACCTTCAGCGTATTGATGTACTGCAAAAAGGTTTGGTTAGATAAATTCCCGTTAGGGTTTATTTTGGCGGATAGTCTGCGACTATCCGCTTTTTTTCATAATATGATTACGGAGGTACAAAATCATTAGCGATTTAATGTTGAACGAGCAAATCAGGGATAAGGAAATCCGCCTGGTTAGTGAAGACGGAGAACAGCTTGGCATTATGTCTGCCAAAGACGCGTTAAAGATGGCAAAGGAAGCCGGTCTTGACCTGGTAAAAATTGCGCCGACTGCGAAGCCGCCGGTATGCAAGATTGTGGACTACGGCAAGTATCGTTATGAAATGGCAAGACGCGAAAAGGAAGCCAAGAAAAAGCAAAAGGTAACCGAGGTAAAAGAAATTCATTTATCTCCGAATATTGACGTAAATGATTTGACTACGAAGGCGAATCAGGCACGCAAGTTTGTGGAAAAGGGCAACAAGGTGAAAGTTGCGCTTCGTTTCCGCGGTCGTGAGATGGCACATATGTCTACCGGTAAGGAAGTATTGGATACATTTTTTGAAAAGCTTTCCGACGTTGCCGTGATAGAAAAGCCGGCAAAGGTAGAAGGAAGAAGCATGATTATGGTGCTTTCCGAAAAGCGGTAGTATAGGAGCATGAACGCACAGGAATGTGCTTCATACAGATAATATCAATACGGCAGATGTGTCGTAAACAGTGAAGGAGGAACTAACATGCCTAAGTTAAAGACAAATAAGGCAGCAACAAAGCGTTTTAAAATGACGGGAACAGGTAAGTTAAAGAGAATGAAGACCGGTAAGCAGCATATCTTAACGAAGAAGTCTTCCAAGACCAGGAGAAATTTAAGAAAAGCTACCATGACCGATAAGACAAACGAGAAGAATATGAAGAAGATTTTACCTTATCTCTAAGATTTGGTGTAAAGGAGGGAAAATAGAATGGCAAGAGTAAAAGGCGGTTTAAACGCGAAAAAGAGACATAATAGAGTATTAAAGCTGGCAAAAGGTTACAGAGGTGCCAGAAGCAAGCAGTACAGAGTTGCAAAGCAGTCTGTTATGAGAGCGCTTACTTCTTCTTTTGCAGGAAGAAAGGAAAGAAAGAGACAGTTCAGACAGTTATGGATTGCTCGTATCAACGCGGCTGCCAGAATGAATGGACTTTCTTACAGCAAATTTATGTACGGTTTGAAGTTGGCGGAGGTTGAGGTAAACAGAAAGATGCTTTCTGAGATGGCAATCAACGATCCGGAGGGCTTTACCGCGTTAGTTGAAGTGGCAAAGGCAAAACTTGCGTAAATAATTGCAGATGGAATAAAAGGAGTGTCGCAAAACAGCGATGCTCTTTTTTTATATCATAATTATTAAAAAATGATTAGAAAAAACTAATTGTAATCTAACTTGAACTGCGGTGCGATATGGGTTAAAATAAGCTCAAAGACAGGTTTTACAGAAAGGAGATTAAATAATGAGGGAAAAAATAGCAAATTGTTTATGGGGACTGGTATTGATTGCCGTAGGCGTTATTATAGGCGGCAGGGTAATGGGATTTTGGGAGTTTTCCGTATTCTTTCCGGGATGGTGGACGTTTTTTATCATTTTTCCGTGCTTTATCAGTATGTTAAAGAACGGTCCGGGTCCGGTAAATACTATTATAATGTTATGCGGTATCTTGATACTGTTGGAAATAAACGACATAATAGAGGGCGGAATCATTGCGAAATTGCTGGTACCGGCGGTTTTCCTTATTATCGGAATATTTATTTTAGTCGGAAGCATAGGCGCGGGAGTCCGGCATCATTATAACGGAAAGCAGGCATACACGGCGACTTTTGCGGGAAACTCCGCGAAAACATCGGACGGAGAGCCGTTTTCGGGATGTAATGCAGAAGCGGTATTCGGCGGTCTTGACCTGGATTTGAGAAACGCGGTAATAGAAGACGGAGCGGTTATTGAAACGGTCGCTATTTTCGGCGGGGTGGATATTAAGGTTCCGGCGGACGTAAATGTAAAGTTAAAGCGGACGGCGCTTTTCGGTGGAGCAAAAAGCCATGTAAAGAGCCATGCCGGAAGACCGGTGCTTTATGTGAATGCGTTGTGTATGTTTGGAGGTGTTGATATAAAATGAACGGAATACAAAAAGTAATTAAATATTGTGCAATGGCGTTTGCGGTCTTTCTTTCGGTTTCTATTTTTGGCTCAATCGCGGTCGCGGTAATCAGTCTGGTATCTGCTTCCGCTTTAAAAGACGGATTCTACGGAGAAAACCGGATTACGCTGTCGGAGCGGTATTCTGCCACGGAGATAGAGGAATTGGGCATTGAGCGTATTTTCGTTGAATGTAATGCGGAAATTATAGTAAGACAGGGAGATGAGCTTTCAATAGAGGCGCAGAATGTGCCCGAGGATTACAGGCTCCGCTGTAATAACGGAACGCTTCATTTATATAGTACAAGAAAAAATTTCTTTTTGTTTCTTTTTGGAATCGGAAGCCGGAGTGAAAGGGAAAAAGTCACTGTAACGGTGCCGGAATGGTATACGCCCAAGGAAGTAAAGATTGACAGCGGTTCCGGGTCTGTTTCGATTACTGAGTTACACGCGGAGCGGCTGGATATGGATACCGGCTCCGGAAAGGTAAACGTGGCGAACGTGTTTGCAAAGGAAACAATCATTGACAGCGGTTCCGGGCGGATTACGGCAGAAAATTCGGAACTTGGACGGCTGCAGTTGGACAGCGGTTCGGGAGCGGTCGGGTTTCAAAATGTAAAGGCCGAAAACGTTAATGTGGACAGCGGTTCCGGAAAGATTCAGTGGGAAGGCGAACTTACAGGAAACTGTAATTTTGAAACCGGAAGCGGCAGTGTCAGTCTGCAGCTTGCCGGAAGTGAGTCGGAATACCGGATTAAGGTAAGCAGCGGCTCCGGAGGAGTCCGTGTCAACGGCCGGAAAACGGACGACGGCAGTTACGGAACAAATGTACGCGGAGAACTGCGGATTGACAGCGGTTCCGGAGCGGTTAATGTGAAGTTTGATGAAGATTAAGTAAGACTTGAGTTTCCGCATTTTTTCAGCTGCTTTAAAAAGTTCCGGAGATTGCACGATATCTGATTTTTGTATTTGTCCGAAGGACCGCGTTTTTAGCGGA
>JAFLSZ010000016.1 GCA_022510665.1 Lachnospiraceae bacterium | reverse complement strand
TGAAAGATTTTATTTTTATTACGGGAGCAAGTGGTATAGGTAAGACTACTTTAGCCAACGGATTACTTGAGCATTATAAAACAACGTGTATAGAGCAGCATATGATACCTGAATTTATTTCGCGAGATGGCAACGAGCCGATGACAGGCGAACTTGAAGAGCTTACCTGCTGGGAAAATCAAGTGGCAATGCTTATGTGTTTTCATAGGCTTGGTTATAAAAATATAATTGCTTCTGATATCGATGATTTAAGAACGGCTGATATTCCTATTGTTTTTAAAGGAACTGATTTTATCACAATAAAACTCATATGCAGTGATTTACAGCAAATTCGAGAACAAATGAAAAACCGCCCCAATAATGGACTTGTAGATTTTGAACTGCAGGAAAAAATGAACGAAAAAAATATTAATCGAAATCCTCTTATAAACGAAGCAGAAATTGATGTTGCAGGTAAATCAATCGGAGAAGTACTTAAACAAGCCATAACTATTATAGAGACTACTCCGTCCTGTTTTGATTATGAATATACAAAACCTCCAAAAGAGATGTTTTATTCATGGGTTTTCGCGAATGGATTAAGATAAAATCCGATTTATTATGAAGGCATATTTGTAGTATTCAGATTGGAAATATTGAATTTCCGGGAGGCTGATGTTATGAAAAAAAATTCGTTTTTGGTAAAGACTGCTGCGATTATTACGGCGGTATTTGCCTCTTTTATAATATTATTATTTCTGACAAAAGAGTATAGGAAAGCAATCCACAGGACATCTTCCGTTCTTTATTTTAACGAAAATCCGTCCGCGCTGCTTTGGCTCGTTATTATGGCGGGGCTTATCGCAATCGGGCTTTTGATGTGGCTTGCAAAGCTGATTTTTGAGCGGGAGCGGCTTTTAACGGAAGCCGCTATGGAAGTCCGTAAAGTAACGAATAACATTCATGCGGGCGTCGTGAATTACATACCGGAAGGCGTCTGTAAGATTGTCTACGCGAGCCGCGGATATTATGAGATTATCGGAATGGACCGAGAGGGGCTGTATGAAGTTTATCAAAACAGCCTGCTTGGATTTATCATGCCGGAGTATCATGATTTTTTCCTGAACACGGCGGTATTGGAAAAGGACGGATACGCGGAGCGTATGGTGCTGATGCATGACTGTAACGGAAAAAAATATTGGATGCAGGTAACGCTTTCCAAGGGAGTGCATAGCGGAAAAAAGGCGGTTTCCGCGGTGTTTGTGGACGTGTCGGTATTGAAAGCGACGCAGGACAGGCTGTTAAAAGAGCAGGAGCGTTACCGGATAGCGACGGAACTCAGCAATGAGGTAATGTTTGAGTATGATTATAAACAGGACGTACTGACGCTTTCGGAGCAGTTTACGGAATTTTACGGCAGAGAGCGTGTAATTCCCCGTTTCCGGGAAGATATCGAAAAGTACGCCGAAATCATATATCCGGGCGACCGGCGTGACAGTATGGAGCAGATTTTACGGACAAAGCGCGTCGGAGCGAACGATATCCGGCTCCGGCTTTTGGACGCGTCCGGCGAATATCAGTGGTGCCGCATTTTATACCGTGTTGTCTGTGACGGTACGGGCGAACCGGTACAGGCGGTCGGAAAGATTTCCAATATCAGTATGTTTAAACGGGAAATTGAGCAGTTAGAGCGTGTTTCCAAAACGGATTCCCTGACCGGGGCCTACAACAAAATGACAACGAAGGAAACCGTTGACGCCTATATTGAGCAGCACAAAGAAGAATCCCATATGCTGCTTATGGTGGACCTGGATGAGTTTAAGAAGGTAAACGAGACCTACGGACATCGGTTCGGTGATACGGTTTTGCTTCATACGATAAAAAATCTGCGCAGGTATTATACCGCCGGCGAGATTATCGGACGTGTCGGCGGAGACGAGTTTGTTGTCTTTATCGGCGGAGTGGAGAACAAGGAGCATCTTATTGAAAAGGCGCAGGCCTTACAGGAACTGCTGCGCCAGTCCTACCGGAAGGGCGGCGAAACCGTCACGCTCAGCGCGTCTGTCGGCGTTTCGATGTATCCGGAGGACGGAACATGCTACGAGGAGCTGGCGTACTGTGCCGACAGTGCGTTGTATGAGGTAAAAGCAAACGATAAGGGCAATTTTGCAATTTATTCGCAGAAAGAAACGGGCGGGAGCACGGACTAATCCCGCCATTCTTCTTTACGGATAATTCTGGCAAAATACAGCAGGGCAAGATAGCAGGCACAGAAGAATCCGCAGATGCCAAAAAGAAGCAGGGTGGAAGGAAGGTGCGTTTCTTTTTGCAGAAAACGGAACAGCATAACGCAGAAAGGCGCCAGTGCAAATGCGAAAACGGCCGGAGTTACAAGCCATTCGGAAACCGGCGGGAACGCTTTGCAGTATTTCAGGACAAGATAGCCCTCAAACAGCGTGCTGACGAGCTGGCTTACCAAAAGCCCCAGAAGGTATCCGTAAATGCCCGTATGCGGAACAAGAAATACAATAAATGCGAGCCGTACCAAAAGGCCGGTAACGGTAGTAAAAAAGGTAAGATGAGGCTTTCCGAAGCCGTTTATGACGCTGCTCAGCGTAGTGGAGAGGTAGAGCAGCGGGCAAAGCGGAGAAAGGATACGCAGATATTCTCCGGCAAGAGAATCATGGAAAACGGCATTGCCGATTCCGGTTCCGAAATATAAAAAAACGGCGGTGGAAAACAGACCGATAATCATACTGTATTTGATCGAAGTACCGACGCATTTTTGCAGTTTCGGACGGTTTTTTTCATCCAGATTTTCCGAAACCGCGGGAAGCAAAAGAACGGACAAAGCGTTCGGAATGGCGGAAGGAAACAAAATAAAAGGAAGCGCCATACCGTTTAAAATGCCGTAGAGACTGAGCGCCTCCGAGGTGGTTAGCCCGCTTAACCGCAGCATGGAAGGAACAAAAACGGCCTCCGTACTATGTAAAATATTGATGACCAGACGGTTTAAGGAAAGCGGAACGGAAAGTGAAATCAGGCGGGAAGTGACTGCACTTTTATTACAGGAAGAGACTGTCTTTTCCTGTTTTCCGGTATGGAGAAAATAAGCGATACCGTTAAACAGGTTGGAAGCAATTTCTCCGATAACCAGGCCGATTACCGCGGCAAGGCAGCGCTCTTTTTCGGTGGAATAAGCGGGAAGCGTCACTAAAAACAGAACGACAGCGATACGGACAATCTGCTCCAAAAGCTGTGTAAACGCGGGAACCGCCGTTTGTTTTTTGCCGTAATAATAACCGTTGATACAGGCGGTAACGGCGCAGAAAGGAAATACAACGGAAAGAACCCTTAAAGAGTCCGTGGCGCGTTCCTCCAAAAGAAAATAACGCGCGCAGGGAGCCGCGCCAAAGTATACCAAAAAAGACAGCGTCAGCGCAATTACGAAAGAAAGGGCGAGAGCGCGCCGCATAAGGCAGGAGGTAATGGAAACATTTCCGCGGCTGTTTTCTTCCGCGACTAATTTTGAAACCGCGGTCTGGATGCCGGAGGCATAGAGCGTATAGCAGATACCGTACACGGGAAAAACAAGCTGATAAATTCCGAGATACTCTGCGCCGAGTGCGTCCGCAAGGCAGATGCGGTAATAAAATCCAAGGATACGCGTTATAAGACCGGCAACGGTAAGCAGCAAAGTTCCTTTTAGCAATGCATTTTTCACAGAGCGGCCTCCAGGGGGTTTTTATTAACATATGACAGTAAAAAACACAATATGACTTGATGCGGGTACAATACGGATTGCGGCATCTATGATTTTATGGTATACTGAATGAACGGCAGATTACACAAAGAGAGAAGTTTTTGCATACAATAAAGATATAGTTTGTGAGGACGGAGCTATGGGAAAACAATTAATCTATTTGGATTATGCGGCAACCGCGCCGATGCATAAAGAGGCAGTGGAAGCGATGATGCCATATTTTTCGGAACAGTTCGGAAATCCTTCGGGGCAGTATACGCTGGCAGGAGGGGCAAAGCGCGCGCTGGAAAATGCCAGAAAGCAGATTGCCGCGACAATCGGCGCAAGACCGGAGGAGATTTATTTTACGGGGAGCGGGACGGAAGCGGACAACTGGGCAATCAAGTCGGCGGTGAAGAGCTGCCGCCAAAAAGGAAATCATATTATTACGACTAAAATAGAGCATCACGCGGTGTTACATGCCTGTGAGGCAATGGAAGCGGAAGGGGTCCGGGTTACTTATCTTTCTCCGGATGAAAACGGTGTGATATCCCCGGAGGTCCTGAAAAAAGCAATTACGCCGGATACGGTATTGGTTTCCGTTATGGCGGCGAATAATGAAATCGGAACGATTGAGCCGATTGAAGAACTGGCGGCGCTCGCCCACGAAAACGGCATTCTGTTTCATACGGACGCGGTGCAGGGGTACGGAAAGCTCCCGCTTTCCGTGGCGGACGGCAAGATTGCGATGCTCTCGGCAAGCGCGCATAAAATCGGCGGACCGAAAGGGGTCGGTTTTTTATATGTGAGACGCGACGTAAAACTGGGCTCGTTCCTTCACGGCGGGGCACAGGAGAAAAGGCGGCGTGCCGGAACGGAAAATGTAGCGGGTATTGTAGGTTTTGCGAAAGCGGCGGAGATTACGTTCGCGAAACGGGAAGAAACGAAAGAACGGGAGCAGAAGCTGCGGGACTATTTTATAGGACGGGTGCTTTCCGAAATTCCGTATGTGCGGCTGACCGGTTCCGCAAAAGAACGCCTGTCCAATCATGCCAGCTTTTGTTTCCAGTTTATCGAGGGAGAAACGGTACTGATTATGTTGGATACGGACGGCATCTGCGCGTCCAGCGGTTCGGCATGTACCACGGGGCAGACCGAGCCGTCCCATGTGCTGATGGCAATAGGGCTTCCGGAAGACGTGGCACACGGAGCCGTCCGGTTTACCATGGGCGGCGGCACAACAAAGGAGCAGCTGGATTTTACCGTGGAGCGCATGAAAGAAATTATCGGACGGGTAAGGGCAATGTCCCCGTATTACACGAAATTTGCCGCGAGGGAAGACGGCTGCCCGACCGAAGGAAGGACATTCTGATGCGGACCGTGTGCAGCCCCCGGAGGGTATCATGCAGGATACAAAAGGAGAGAATGTAATATGGAAAAAGTAGTGGTAGGCCTCTCCGGCGGCGTAGATTCCGCGGTAACGGCATATCTGCTGAAACAAATGGGCTGCGAAGTAACGGGAGTTACCCTTTGTATGCACGAAGGTGCGAAAAAAGAGGCAGAGGATGCGAAAACGGCGGCGGAGTGTATCGGAATCGCGCATCGCAGCGTGGATTTGCGCGGGAGGTTTCAGGAAAAGATTATCCGGTATTTTACCGAATCTTATAAACAGGGAGAAACACCAAATCCCTGCATTGTATGTAATCCGGAAATGAAATGGAACGCTTTGCTTTGCGAGGCGGACGCGTTAGGAGCAAAAAGGGTCGCGACCGGGCATTACGCGGGAGTAGTGCGTCTGGAAAACGGCCGTTTTGCGATTCGCTGTGCCGCTTCCGCGGCAAAGGATCAGGCGTATGTACTCTACGGTCTGACACAGGAGCAGCTTGCCCGTACCGTAATGCCTCTTGCCGCCTATGAAAAGCAGGAGGTAAGAAAGCTCGCCGCCGATATCGGCCTTTTGGTCGCCGAGAAAGCGGATAGTATGGAAGTATGCTTTTTGCCGGAAAAGGAGACGTATACGGATTATATTATACGAACGGAAGGAAGTCGGCCGTCCCGCGGAAATTTCGTGGACGAAAACGGCAACATATTGGGAACTCATCAGGGGCTGATTTATTATACGGTGGGACAGCGCAAAGGCCTCGGTATCGCTTTTGGGGAGCCGCGCTATGTAAAAGAACTCCGTCCGGCGGAAAATGAAGTGGTTTTGTCCGGAAACGATGCCCTTTGGAGCGATACGATTTATGCGAGGGATTTTAAGGGAATGGCGATAGAGTATCCGGAAGACGGTATGCGTTTCCTTGCAAAAATCCGTTACAGCCATAAAGGCGCGATGTGTACCGTATACCGTGAGAAAGAAGGACTGCGCTGTGTATTTGACGAGCCGCAGCGTGCCGCTACGCCGGGACAGGCAGTCGTTTTTTACAGGGAAGAAAGTTTTGCCGACACGGAAAACGCCGTACGGACGGTACACCACGGCAGTGTACAGGCTCTAAAAGGAGATGAGGCAGCGGGCAGCATACGGGATTCAAAAGGATATGTGGTAGCAGGCGGCGCGGTGATTACGCGCGAAGGAGGAAACAAAATATGACAGAGGTAAAAGAACGCGTGACATTAAAGAACGGAGTGGAGATTCCGGCAATCGGTTACGGGACGTGGCTTGTCAATGATGCGGAAAGTGCGGCGGCTACGGTAGCGGAGGCAATCAAAGCGGGATACCGCCATATTGACACGGCGGCATATTACGGCAACGAGGCAAGCGTGGCGGAAGGAATCCGAAAGTCCGGGGTAAAGAGGGAAGATATTTTTGTGACAAGTAAGGTGTGGTACACTCACCGCGGCTATGAAAAGACATGGGAGGCTTTTGAGGCTACCATGAAAGAGTTTTCCTTTTCCTATTTGGATTTGTATTTAGTACATTGGCCGGCAGTGCCGAAAAACTATGACAACTGGAAAGAAATAAACGCAGAGACATGGCGCGCCATGGAAGAAATTTATCGTTCGGGAAGGGTGCGGGCAATCGGCGTCAGTAATTTCCTGCCGCATCATCTGGAGCCGCTGTTTGAAACGGCGGATATAATTCCGATGGTAAACCAGATTGAATTTCGTCCGGGATACGCGCAGATTGACTGCGCAAAGTGGTGCGCCGACCATGATATTGTGCCGGAAGCATGGAGACCGTTAGGCGCGGGTGAGGCATTAAAAGGTGAAGTATTGACTTCTCTTGCAAAAAAATACGGAAAAAGCGCGGCGCAAATTTGTATACGCTGGGTATTGCAGCACGGTTTACTGCCGTTGCCTAAGTCCGCGAACCCGGAGCGGATGCGTGAAAATTTACGGGTCTTTGATTTTGAATTAAGCGCCGAAGACATGCAGAAAATTGACACACTGCCGCCGGATGACACGACGGCGATTCCGCCGGATCAGCTTGTAGAGAACTAAGTCGATTTGTGTCGAATCTTGAAATATTCTGTAAATGGTTATTTCTTATACATTGATATTAGTTATTGTAATTCATTTTGAACTATTTTATAATAAAATTGTGACCAAGAAACAATTTGGCTACAAAAAATATTTTAGGAAAGGAGGGAGTTCGTATGATGGCAGGTGCATTTAATTTTGATGTTTTAAAAACTTGCAGCCTTCCTGAAAAGGTAGCAACGGGATATTCGGAAGTATTTTCCCATCTGCTAGGCGCAGACTATACGCCGGTGCTGTATTGCGGCACTCAGGTAGTACATGGCATAAATCATATGATTATATGCAAAATGAGAGTATGTCATCCGGATGCGACAGAGAAACTTGCCAAAGTTATTCTGAATGAGTTACCGGAAGATGAAATTAAAAGCAAATGGTCAATCGTTTCGATTGAAGAAATCGCGTAGCCAAAGAAATTAAAAGACAAAGAACCAATATGCTGCGAATAGGCGGTATATTGGTTCTTTTGGTTATAAGTTATTTTCTTTTCATCGCCTGTATCAATTTTAACAAGGCGTCAACTTCATCGGACGTCAGCCCGGAAAGGTCAATCTCACGTTTAACTTCCACTCCAAGTAAATAGTCGGTGCTTACTTTAAAAATTCTTGCAATATGAATCAGTACGTCATAGGAAGGCATTCGTAATCCCGTTTCGTATGCGCTGATAACTGATTTTGTCAGTCCCAGTCTTTCGGCAAGCTGGGATTGTGTTATTTTCTCCCGTAGACGTAATGCTCTTAATGTGTATCCGAAGTCAACCATTAGAAAACCTCCTTTCTTATATATTATGCTGAAACAGGTATTTTATCGGAGGAAAAAGTTTTTGGATAGTTGACTAAACAAAAACAAAGTAGTATAATGGGGAAAAAACAGAGGATAAATATGGAGAGGGAATCATGACAGAAACAATAAGTATCATTATAAATTTGATGCGGATAAGAATCTAATATTGACAAGTTTACCATTAACGGGAATGGGTAAAATAGATTACCGTACTCTTAAACAGGAGGTTGTGTAGTAAAATGAACGGTATTAGTTATTCTTATATTGATTATAGAAATAAGCTAAATGATATATTTAATCGCTACAAAAATAAAACTGCGGTCACATACATGAGAAACAGTGGTGAAGATAATAAAGTATCATATAATGATATGCATGTTTTTATATCTAATGCAGTGAAAGAATTTGAAACGCTTGGTCTTACAAGGAGTGATCGTGCCGCTATCATTGCGCCGCATTCACCTTGGACTGTTTTAATGGGAATGGCATTAACATACTACGGAGTTACTATTGCGCTCATTGATGCTTCACTTCCCCAGAAAGAAATAGAAAAGCTGTTTGTTTTCTCTGATGTAAAAGCATTGTTTACAACACAAAAAATATATGATTGCTTTGATAAAAAAGTTATAGATAGCATTCCTTGTTTTAGTTTGGATAATGGATTAAAAATACAGCCGTTTGAGCTTAATTCTGCAAAGTGTTCCGAAATAAAAACTACTGTAAATACAGATGATGATGTGATAGCAATACTTTACTCATCAGGTACAACAGGTGAAATGAAAGGAAGTATGGTTACATATGAATCCGTAATTAAGGCAAGAGATGTTTTTGCTCGTTTAGCGGGATTAGAAGATTATATGACATATATGCTCGTATTGCCGTTTAATCATATTGCAGGCTTTACGGGAGCAATGACTTATTTTCTTACAGGATGTGAATTGGGTTTTATTGAAGATGTAAATGCCTCTAAGCTGCAAAACGGATTACTTAAATTTCAACCGTATTATTTTGCAATGGTTCCGAAGGTTTATGAGGTCATGGAACAAAAGATTCGTGCAGCAATAAGCGAAAAAGGAAAAATTGCTGAGCGTTTAATGAATTGCATATTTAAAATTTCGAAGTTTTTCAGAAAAAACCTCGGAATAAACATTGGCAGAAAAATGTTCAAATCAATAACCGCACAGGTATTTGGTGAAAATATATACGGTATTGGTACAGGCGCTTCTCTATGTAAAGCCGAAACAACAGAGTTCTTTTTGAATTTAGGATTGGAATGGGCAAATTTATATGCAACTACTGAAACAGGGGTCCCGATAGTTGCGACAGGAATACATGATAGATACCCTGTTGGTACGGTTGGAAATGTAAAACACCATCCTGAAATTAAAGTAATAATTAAAAATCCTGATAATGACGGGAACGGTGAAATATGCGTAAAGTCAGAATTAATGATGAAAGGATATTTCAGACGTCCAGATTTGACAGAAAGCGCTTTTGACAACGGCTATTTCAAGACAGGCGATTATGGATACATAGATAAAAAAGGATATCTGTATATCACCGGAAGAATTAAAGAGAGTATTGTTTTACAAAATGGCAAAAAGGTTTCACCGTCCGATGTTGATGATTATTATTTATCAAAAATTTCCGACTATGATATTGCAAGCAGAGGTATTGTTGATGAGAACGGTCAATATGATGAAATTCATATGTTTGTTGCGGACAAGGCTTATACCGCAGATGAGCAAAAGACAATAAGAGAATCATTTTTGAAAATATCAAGAACTGCTCCGTCAATGTACAGGCTTTCCAAAATACATTTTATACCTGATATTCCCCGTACTTCTGTGGGAAAGGTAAAAAGGTTTTGCCTGACGGTTGATAATGAAATTCAGATGATGCCAAATACATATAAGAACGAGGATTCCTTAAATCAACATAAATCTGACAAGCAAAATGTGCCGGATATGGTCTGTATGTTAATAGCATCCATTGTTAATATGGAGCAAGAAAATATAAAACTTGATATGCGCTTAAAAAAAGATATTGGAATGGATTCCCTTGGTATATTTGAAATGGGCGTTGCGATTGATGAGAAATACAATGTTTCAGTCGAACCTTATCTTCGGAATGATGTTACGGTCGCTGAAATAGTAAATATAGTTGAAAACAAAAACGATGTTTCCGGTAATGCCGAAGATATTACCCAATATCCAATAAAGCGGAGCGAAAAGGATTACAAAAACTTTGACAGATTTATGCGGTTGTCCAAATTTATTTACAGTATCGAGGTGACAGGTACAGAACACATTAACCCGGATGAAAAGTATATCTTTTGTCCGAACCACGAAAGTTATTTTGACGGGATGTGGATTATAGGAAATCTTGATAATATTATAAAGCAATCGATTTGCAGTGTGGCTGCAGACCATTTGTTTGAGAAAAAAATTTATCGCAAAGGATTGATTTTTATGGGGGGAATACCTGTCCATAGAAGCGGCAACACCACGACTGCCTTAAAACGTGCGTATGAATGCATTGTAAAGGAAGGTTACAGCGTACTGATTCACCCGGAAGGAACAAGGACGCGGAGCGGCGAACTTGGAGAATTTAAGCAGGGAGCCGCAAAACTGTCCGTTAAGTCCGGCATAAAGATTATTCCGGTATGCATAAACGGTGCGTATGAAGTATTTCCGCCTCATCGTAAACTGCCGCGGTTGTTTGACTGGAGGCATTTTCGTAAATATCCTTTGCAAATAAAATTTGGAGTTCCGATTGCGCCTGATAATAGGACAGCAGCTGAAATCACTTCTGAAATTAAACATCAGATTGTTGATATGAAAAAAGCGCTGAAAGGATGATGAAGGGAAGGAATTAAAGATATGAGCGAACAAGTTAAGTTAGATCACATCGGTCTTGATATGGACGGAGTGCTGGTCGATTTACAAAAATATCAATTAGAAAAAGGTAAACGATATTTTCGTAAAAAGTTCGGAACGCTTGAAGATCTGAATCTTAATACGGCAGCTTATGATATACAAGATATATTTGGTTGTACTAAAAAGGAACGTACAAGTTTTTGGAATAAATATATTTGGGAATATGCACTGTTCTTTCCTGCGCGGGAAAGTGCTGATAAAATGACTCATAAGTGGCACAAAGAGGGAAGGACAGTAGATATTATTACCAGCCGTGTTTATGTTACACGTAACGGTATGTTAGGCTGGCTGTTTCGTACTATGGTTAAAATATGGTTACATACGCAGCACATTTATTATGACAGAATTAAGTTCTGCTCCGAGGAAGGAAGTGCGGCAGATAAGTCAAAGGCATGTCAGGAATACGATATTAAACTTATGGTTGAAGATAAAACCGATAATATGGAAGAAATCAGTAAAAAAACAACTATCGCATGTTTTGACGCTTATTGGAATTCCGGATATGAAAAAGAAAATGTGTACAGAGTAAATAGTTTTTATCAAATAGATAACTTGATTCGGGAATTAGAAAGAGGAGGTCGGAAATAATCAAGTGATGGAAAAACAATTCAAAAGATTAAATAGTAAAAAATTAAAATCTTTGACAAGAGAAGAGAGAATCAAATATTTTGAAGAACTAAGAGTATTTTATTTGTCTCTTCCGTATAATGAAGTTGAAAAGAAACGTAAGGCACAACATTATCTGTATATTGCAAAGAAATTAATTTTTATAACTGATTGCTTATATCATCCTCAGCCGATTAACAATGAAACTCATGTTGATAGAGCAGACGGTAAAGGGTTTATTTATGTATCTAATCACTTAAACTCATTAGATCAGTTTTCGTTAATCTCAGCGATAGGAAAAGATAAGCCACTTGTGGTATTAGTAAAAAATACTCTTTTAAAGCTAAAACGGGGATTGCTTTATACTTATGTTGGATGTGAATTTATTGATTTAAATAATTTGAAACAAATTAAAAACACATTTGAAACATTGGCAAAGGATGTTCTTCACGGAAGAGATGTATTAATTTTTCCTGAAGGAACTCGTAACACAACTGAAAAATTAATGCTGGATTTTCATGTCGGAGCAGTCAGGTTAGCACAAGAAACCGGTGCAAAAATAATACCATATGCGATTAATGAAGATTATAGGATATTAAAACACGGGCATTTATATGTAAGACGGGGTGATGAGGTATTCGTGTCGCCTGATGACGATTTAATAGAGGCTAATGAAAAACTTGAAGAAACTGTCAGAACATTGATTTGGGATAACATGGAACAGGAAAGAGATACGCATATTCATGCTTTGAATGAAAAAATAAAGAATGATGCAATTAAACGCTACTTGAAAAAACGAAATAAGATAGAACAACAGAGGAAAAGGATTAATATTAAAAATATATAGATAATTTGATTTGGAAATTAG
Organism: Lachnospiraceae bacterium; assembly: GCA_022510665.1. Classification (GTDB taxonomy): domain Bacteria; phylum Bacillota; class Clostridia; order Lachnospirales; family Lachnospiraceae; genus SIG307. The sequence goes on along the minus strand of JAFLSZ010000016.1, from coordinate 19,093 downwards.
AAAGAGAAGGTCAGAAATAATCAAGTGATAGAAAAACAATTCAAAAGAGTAGATTGCTTTAATTATGTTGGTTGTAAATTTATCGATTTAAATAATTTGAGACAAATTAACAAGCAAAACAAAACCACGCCTGCAAGTTACACTTAAACAGGATAATAATCTTATTTTCGCGATATTGACGCTATTGATGATAAATGCTATAATATGACACAAGTAGCGCGACATCGAAGATGTATTCATACTGTATTATGGACATTATTATGTTATATACAAAAAAGGAGAAAGAGTAAAATGCGGACGCTCGGTAATATTTTGTGGTTTGTTTTAGGCGGCTGGTGGACAGCTTTGCTTTGGATTTGTTTAGGGATTTTGTGTTGTGTTACTATTGTGGGAATCCCTATCGGAAAAGCCTGTTTTCAGTATGCGAATCTGATGGCGTTCCCGTTCGGAAAGGTAATCGTCAAAGAAACTTTTATTAAGGGAAAGGAAAATGTTTCGGGCATTAGGCGTTTTTTTGGAACTTTGGTAAATATTCTCTGGCTTCCTATTGGTTTTGTTATGTTTATAGGTTCTGTAGGAACGATAATTGTCTGCTGTATATCAATAATATTTATTCCGGTAGCGGTTGTTGTTGCGAAAAGCAGTCAGTTTTTATTGTGGCCAGTAGGGGCAAAAGTAATTACGAAAGAAGAATATCAGGCTATATTAATTGCCCAAAAGGCAAATAAATAGTTTAACTTTCCATGCTAATAAGCGGCAGAGCCTATTTTAAGTGTGGGAGGTTTGGAGCCACTAAAAAGTGGAAGGTGGTGTCGTATGAAATCAAAGAAAAAAGTCATGATTCCTGTTATAATTATTGTATTTTTGTTACTGTGCTGTATACCGATTAAGGTCAGATATAAGGATGGCGGAACGGTTTCCTATAAGACTGTTTTATATTCTTATACGTAGTACCACGTATTACGGGAAGATAGCAGTTATTACGAAGCAACAGAGTTTTTATTTTTTCTTTTATTATTTTCATAAAAATTTTGTCTTGACAACTGATTAATTATAGTGTATTACTAAATTATGATACATATCCATCAATATCTATCGACCAAGTATATTAGAGGAAGGAGAACACTTGAATGAAAAACAAAAAGAAAATCGGTATTATTGCTTCTGTAAGTAGCCTTGTTGTTTTGGGGGTACTTGTATATTATATTGGTTCTCGTCATGCTGATGCGGGTCAGGACGTGACGACGGATGTTATTAAAAACTTTTCAGTTACAGAGGAAGAAAAATCAGTTCTTGAACAAAAATACGTTGAGGATAAAATCGAAGAAATATTGAACGGACACGAATTTGAAACGGAAGAAGAGAAAAACCATTACCGGGAAAGTCTTTTAGAGTATGTTCTGCAATAGTTTCTGAAATAAAAAGTTCAATGTTTAATGCCCGATTATCTAAACATTCTTGCGTCTATAAAAGCGAAACCATCTCCGGTTTTCGTTCTTTATAAACCGAATAGTACCGAAAACCGTGGTCTTTTAGAAGTTCCGCGGTTTTTTGTATGTCCGCGCCCACATGGGACGGATAGTGCGCGTCCGAGCCGAGCGTGAGAAGTTCCCCGCCGAGTTCGCGGTAGCGTATTAAGATTTCCGCTTTCGGGTGCGGGAAGGAGAGCCCCTTGCGAAGCCCTGCGGTGTTGATTTCCAGCGCCTGTCCGCGGGAAACAAGAAGACGGAGCATGGCGTCAATTAAGTCCATAAAATCTCTGACGTGATAGTCTTTTATCAATGAAACCGAATCCGGAAGATAGCGGATAATGTAGTCTAAATGGCCGAGAGAATCAAAGTTTGTATGCTCTTTTACGTTAATATACACGGTTTCAAAGTAACGGCGCAGCCTGTCGCCGGGCAGTTCCCAATATTCCTGATAATATGGGTCCAGTTCATCTACTACATGGGTAGAACCGATTACAAAGTCAAAGGGATATGCCGCAAGCAGTTCATCCATTTGTGTCCGTAAATCCGGACGGTTCGGACGCAGTCCCAGCTCGATGCCAAGGAAAAGCTCCGGAAGCAGAGGAGCGGAAGCCGCTTTTTCTTTTAACAAAAGAAGTTCCTTAAAGTAGGCAGCAGGGTCAAACACGAACAGGGAAGCGTCTCCCGGAAAGTCAAGGTCCATATGGTCGGTAAAGCACAGCGCGGAAAGTCCCGCGGCTTGTGCCGCCGCCAGCATAGCGGCAGGCTCCGCCTCGGAATCGCTTGAAAACTTTGTATGGGTATGTGTATCGGCAAGTAACATAAAAACCTCCTGAGTCTGAAAAAAGTGTAGAGCCTCCGAACGCGGCAAATCAGTCGTTTACTTCCGTTAAACCGGAAATATCCGGCGTAGCTATCAGCGAATAGTTGGTGTAATAGACGACAAATCCCGGTTTTGCACCGTTCGGTTTTTTGACCTGTTTTTTGTCAATGTAGTCGATTTCCACTTTTCCGGCATCCTTATTTTTGGAGTAATACGCCGCGAGCGCGCCCGCGCCTTCAAAGATATGGTCCGGAATTTCCCTGCCGTCATTTTTTAAAATAACGTGGGAACCGGCGCAGTCTTTGGCATGAAACCACCAGTCGTTTCCGTTTGCAAATTCAAACGTAAGGAAATCATTTTGGTAATTATTTTTTCCGACATACAAATCAAAACCGTCCGCAGTGCGGTAGTGCAGGGGTTTTGAGGTAATGCGCGCCTTTTTCTCTTTTTTTCTGCCGCCGTTTTTGTCCGCGGCGGTATGTTTTTTTAAGTAGCCGTATTCGGTCAGTTCTGCTTTAATCTGCACCAAATCTTCTTCGTGTCTGGCAATTTCCAGCGCGTTTTTAATGGATTCCAGATGAAGAATCGCGGACTTTGTCTCCTCGGTCTGGGTGGTGAGGGCTTCATAAGTACGCTTTAGTTTTCCGTAGCGTTCAAAATAACGCTTGGCGTTTTCCAAGGCGCTCATAGTTTCGTCAAGCGGAATAGTGAGCGGTTCGTTTGTATAGTAGTTGGTTACGGTAATTTCTTTTGCACCCGGCTGCGCGCCGTAGCCGTAAGCGGTTAAAAGCTCCCCGTAAATTTTGTATTTGTCCCGCGTTTCGGTATCCTTTAACTGGCGGAGCTGTAAGTCGTATTTTTTAACCTCGCGTTCCAGCGCTGACTGCAGCACTCTGCGTAAATCGGAGGAACGCTGTTTGATTCGCGTTAGGGTATTTTTTTCCGAATAAAACTCCCGCAGCAGAGCGGAAACAGAGGAAAACGGCTGTACTTCGTAACCGCTTTCTTCATACATGGTAAGAGGAAATGCGGAAAAATCAACCGGTTCTTTTCCGTTTCGGATTAAATTCGGGGAAAATGTATTTTTTCGGATGTCTTCCGTCAGGTCGGAAAAAACGCGGAATAAATGCCGCAGAAAATCCTCGGAATATTCTCCTGCCGGTAAATCGGGGGAGAGTCCCGCACGGTGGCAGAGTTCGTTTGCCGCCTGCGGGGACAGGCCGGTGAAGGAGGTATAAAGCGCCTTGTTTAACGGCATCGGTTTTTCGCGGAGTGTGAGAAAATCCGGAAGGGAGACCGTAAACGGGTCGTATTTTTCCTGCGTCTGCGGGATAAAGTACGGGCGTCCCGGAAGTACCTCTCTGACAGAACTTACCATACCGGAAACACGTTTAATCGCGTCTAAAATAGTATTGGTTTCGTCGGTCAGGATAATATTGCTGTGCTTTCCCATCAGCTCCACAATAATGTGTTTTTGACATACGTCGCCCATTTCGTTTAAATGCTCGACCGTAAAGTCCACGATACGCTCTAAGCCCGGCTGCGTCACCGAAAGAATACGCGCGCTGTTAAAATGTTTCCGTAGCAGCATACAGAAATTCGGCGCGGTCAGAGGGCTCTGCCTGCTTTCGTCCGTCAGGTATAAAAGCGGGAGGGAAGCGTCCGCGGAGAGCAGCAGCTTATAAGTGTCATAATTTTTTATCTGCAGCAGCAGCTCGTCTTTTTCCGGCTGCGCGATTTTTACAATACGTCCGCCGGTCAGCGTATCGGAAAGCTCCTTTACGAGCGCCGCGGTCATAATTCCGTCGAATGCCATAATAAATCCTTTCTGAAACCGGAGGCGGTGTCCGGCAAAACATAAAATATAAAATAAAAATAGGTGTAATTTGGTAATAACGTATTAAGTATACCATAGTTTGGAGAAAATAAAAAGAGAACATTTGTCTCTTGTATTTTTATCACAATGTATACAATGATACATTTTTTAAAAAACCTCTTGCATAACGGAAAAATATGGTGTATAATGCAAAACAAAGCACGGGTGCAATGGCGTTCCCAATACTACCAAGGGTGAACTGCGTCAAAAACCGTGCATTTTATTTTGTATTTAAAAATTTGTACCTGAAAACGAAAGGAGAACAAAATGGGATACGTTGATGAAGTATTCGAGATGGTGGTAAAGAAGAATCCGGCAGAACCGGAGTTCCATCAGGCAGTAAAAGAGGTTCTGGAGTCTTTAAGACCGATTATCGATCAGAACGAGGCACGTTACAGAAAGGAAGCGCTTCTTGAAAGACTTGTAGAGCCGGACAGACAGATTAAGTTCCGTGTGCCGTGGGTAGATGATAAGGGACAGGTTCAGGTAAATACCGGCTACCGCGTGCAGTTCAATAACGCAATCGGACCGTACAAGGGAGGTCTGCGTCTGCATCCTTCCGTAAATATCGGTATTATTAAATTCCTTGGTTTTGAGCAGATTTTTAAGAATTCCCTGACAAGCCTTCCGATCGGCGGCGGCAAGGGCGGTTCCGATTTTGATCCTAAGGGCAAGTCGGATCGTGAGATTATGGCATTTTGCCAGAGTTTTATGAACGAACTGTATAAGTATATCGGTGCGGATGTGGACGTTCCGGCGGGCGACATCGGCACGGGCGCAAGAGAAATCGGATACATGTTCGGACAGTATAAGAAGATTCGCGGCGTATACGAGGGTGTTCTGACCGGTAAGGGTCTCAGCTATGGCGGTTCCCTTGCGAGAACGGAAGCAACCGGCTACGGCCTGTTGTATCTGACGGATGAGATGTTAAGATGCAACGGTCATGCGCTTGCAGGCAAGACGGTAGCTGTTTCCGGCGCCGGCAATGTTGCGATTTACGCATGCCAGAAGGCACAGCAGCTTGGCGCTAAGGTAGTGACGGTATCCGATTCCAACGGCTGGATTTATGATCCGGAAGGAATCGACGTTGCTCTCTTAAAGGAAGTAAAGGAAGTAAAGAGAGAGAGACTTACCTCTTATGCGGCTGCGAGAAAGAGTGCGGAGTATCACGAGGGCAAGGGCGTTTGGTCCGTAAAGTGCGATGTAGCGCTTCCGTGCGCAACGCAGAACGAGCTTACGATTGACGACGCAAAGGCGCTTGTGGCAAACGGCGTAATTGCGGTAGCCGAGGGTGCAAATATGCCTACGACCTTGGAAGCAACACAGTATCTTTTGGATAACGGCGTGTTGTTTGCTCCGGGTAAGGCTGCTAACGCAGGCGGCGTGGCTACCTCCGCTTTGGAAATGTCACAGAATTCCGAGCGTTTAAGCTGGAGCTTTGAAGAGGTTGACCAGAAGTTAAAGCAGATTATGGTAAATATTTTCCATAATATGGACGACGCGGCAAAGCGCTACGGTGCGGAAGGAAATTATGTCGTAGGTGCAAACATTGCGGGATTTGAAAAAGTAGCGGATGCTATGCTCGCACAGGGTGTCTGCTAAAAAAAGTGTCAGATTGACATAATAATTTATGCGGGACTTTTGCGGAATAGATAATTATAAAGCAAAAGTCCCTTTGTTTGCAAACTTTTTGTGGGAAAGGCTTGCAAAATATGAAAATTTATGTTATGGTATAGTCAAGTACGGTAGAAATTGCAGTATGGATGAAATTTTTAACGGAGGATTTTATATGGCAAAGAAGGCAACTGAAAAAAAGTCAGCTGAGAAAAAGGAAGCAGAAGAAGTAAAGGCAGTTGAAGCCGAGGTTTCTGCAGTGGAAGAAAAGACCACAGCGGCGGAAGCTGCACCGGTAGCAGAGGCGGTTGTAAAAGAACCGAAAAAGCGCGGAAGAAAGCCGGGTTCCAAGAATGCGGTTAAGACGGTCAAAACGATAAAGAAAGATGCTGATGCAAAGAAGACGGAAACGCAGGAAATTGTTTGTGTACAGTTTTCCAGCGAGGAGATTGTTGTATCTGAAGTAATGGATAAGGCAAGAGCGGCATATGTGGCGGAAGGTCACAGATTGTCTTCCATCAAGTCTCTGCGTCTGTATATTAAGCCGGAGGAGAAAAAGGCTTATTATGTCATCAATGACAAGGCAGCGGGAAGCATTGAGCTGTAAGCGTAAGATATGTGAGTAATTCTTTTTGGACGGAGGGCGACGGCTCTCCGTTTCCGTTTGCTTTCAGGGAAATAAGTTTTGATTTAGGAAAAGGAAGGGAAAAATATGAAAAGGAAGATTCCGCTGTTTGTTTTTTTATTAAGCGGCTGTCTGCTTTTTTACGCCTGCGGGAAAAATATTGATGACGGCGGGAAAAAGGAAACGACATTGTCACCGGCACCGACCGGGGGAGAGTCAGAGGAGCCGGACCTGACAAAAGAGCCGGAGCCTACAAAGGAACCGGAGATATCTTTGACGCCTGCAAAAGATGAGCTAGAAAGCCGTCCGGAAACGGAGGAATATTTGGCAAAAGAAGGAGACGCGGAAGTTTTTGTTTCTAAAATCAGTTACCCGGTCTTTACAGGCGGAAAAGCCGATACCGATGCTTTGAATGCGTTTGTGGAATCTCTTATAGAGGAATTTCGCGCTTATCTTCCTGAGGCGGAAGAAGGAGCAAGGCTGGATTATGAAGATTTTGGGGAAAGCGGTCTGATTGCGTTTCCGGAATCGGCGGAGTTCACCATTACCGTAGTCGGGGAAACAAAGGAGTGGATTTCCATTCACTCGACATGGTACGGCTATGGCGGCGGACCTCATCCGAATACTTACTGCAAGGCGTATGTCCGCAAAAAAGCGGACGGCAGCGAAGTAAGTATAGAAGAGTATCTGGAGCAATACCGGCTGACGCCGGAGGAAGTGGCAGATTACGCGGCGGAGCAGGTACGCGCCGTTGCGGAGGAGGATATGTTTTGGGATGAGGAGGGACTTCCCGATTCCTTTCTGAGAATTTTAAAAGAAAATCAGTGGTATTTTACGGACGAAGGGATTGTACTGTTTGCCGATCCGTATGAGCTCGCGGCATATGTTTACGGTAAAATTGAGTGTAAAATTTCTTATGAGGTTTTGCGGCAAGGCTTGAAAAATCAGTAAGATGTGCTATACTTTACAAAGAGGATAATTTTAAAACTTAAGGAGGAATATTATGTTAAAAGAATTTAAGCAGTTTGCAATCAAAGGAAATATGATTGATTTGGCAGTCGGTATGATTATCGGTACCGCGTTCAATAAGCTTGTAACGTCGCTTGTGAACGATATGATTATGCCGTTACTCGGACTTTTTACGGGAAAGATTGATTTTGCAAAGCTCTATATTGCGCTGGACGGCAAAACATATGAGTCTCTTGCGGAGGCGGAAGAGCTTGGTGTGGCCTGCTTTAAGTACGGTTCTTTTCTTGCGGGCATACTGGACTTTTTGATTATGGCATTCGTCGTATTCCTGTTTGTAAAGTGGATTAACAAGCTCCGCAATATGAACAAGGAGCCGGAACCGGTACAGGCGCCGACTACGAAGGTCTGCCCGTTCTGTAAGTCTGAGATTGCACTTGAGGCAACCCGCTGCCCGCATTGTACTTCGGAGCAGCCGGCAGCGGAAAAATAACGTTTGGAGGCAGCTGATATGACAAAGATTGATATTATTTCGGGATTTTTAGGTGCAGGAAAGACAACCCTGATTAAGAAGCTTTTAGAGGAAGCATACAAGGGAGAAAAGGTTGTTCTGATTGAGAACGAATTCGGAGAAATCGGTATTGACGGCGGATTTTTAAAAGATGCCGGCGTAGAGATTACGGAAATGAATTCCGGCTGCATCTGCTGCTCTCTGGTGGGCGATTTCGGAAAGTCTTTAAAGGAAGTTTTGGAACGTTTCTCTCCGGACCGCGTGATTATTGAGCCGTCCGGCGTAGGCAAGCTTTCCGATGTTATTAAGGCGGTGCAGGATGTCAAAGAGGAGCTTCCGGACGCAAAACTGAACAGTTTTTCCACGGTAGTGGATGTGACGAAAGCTTCCATGTATATGAAAAACTTCGGCGAGTTCTTTAATAATCAGGTAGAAAGCGCAAAGACGGTTATTTTGAGCCGTACTCAGAAGTTTGACGCGGCAAAGACCGAGATAACGCTGGAAAAGCTCCGTGCGCAGAACCCTAAGGCAGTTTTTATTACCACGCCTTGGGATGAAATTGACGGAAAGGTTATTCTGGCTGCGATGGAGCAGAAGTCTTCGATGGAAGAAGAACTGTTAAAGGAAGCTCACGAGCATGAGCATGAGCATGAACATCATCACCATGACCATGAGCACGAGCATCACCATCACCACGAGCATGAGCACGAGCATCACCACGACCATGAAGATGAACACGGGCATGAACATCACCACCATGACCATGAAGATGAGCATCATCATCACGACCATGAGCACGAGCATCATCACCATCACGAGCATGGCGAGGACTGTACCTGCGGCTGTCATGACCACGACCATCACGACCACCATGCAGATGAGGTATTTACAAGCTGGGGAAAGGAAACGCCGCATAAGTATGAGCGTGAAACGATGCGGGAGATATTAAACAAGCTTGCCAATACCGAGGAGTACGGTGTGGTTCTGCGCGCCAAGGGTATGGTTCCGGCGGTTGACGGCACCTGGATTTATTTTGACCTGACTCCGGGCGAGGTGGAGTTAAGAGAGGGTACGCCGGATTATACCGGACGCATCTGCGTGATTGGCTCCGAGTTGAAGGAAAGCGAATTGGAAACTTTGTTTGAACTGGCGTAGACAGGAAGTAAGAAAAGAGGAATCCGGTTATGGAGATACCTGTATATATTATTACCGGCTTTTTGGAAAGCGGTAAAACCAAATTTATAAGAGAGACGTTGGAAGATCCGAATTTTTCCACCGGTGAGAAGACTATTCTGCTGCTTTGTGAAGAAGGGATAGAAGAATATGACGAAGCGATACTGGAAAAGAACAATGTGTTTCTGATTCCGGTGGAGTCGGAGGAAGAACTTTCCCCGGCTTTTCTGAAGAAATGCCAGAATGAGTATCGTCCGAAACGCGTAATGATTGAGTTTAACGGAACCTGGAGTATGTCCGGATTTATTGACCGGGGGATGCCAAGGGACTGGGAACTGGCGCAGATGATTACGATGGTAGATGCCGGTACGTTTGAAGTGTATATGAACAACATGCGTCAGATGATGGCGGAGCAGATTAACTTTACCGAGCTTGTTATTTTTAACCGCTGTACGAAGGATACAAAGCGCAATACGTTTCGTAAAGCGGTGCGGGCATTGAACCGCCGCGCACAGGTTCTTTTTGAATCGGAGGACGGAAACGACGGTTTTGATGATGAAATTGATCTGCCGTATGATTTAAATGCCGACGTGATTGAGATAGAAGACGACGATTACGGTATTTTTTATCTTGACGCGCTGGACCAGCCGCAGAAGTACGCGGGTAAGACGGTACGTTTCACCGCGATGGTTTATAAAGGCAGGGAATTGCCGAAAGGTTATTTTGTACCGGGACGGTTTGCCATGACGTGCTGCGCGGACGATATCGGGTTTGTCGGAATGCTTTGCAAGGGACCGCAGGCAGACAATTTTAAATTAAGAGACTGGGTAAAGGTAACGGCAAAAGTGCAGGTAGAATACCAAAGAGAATACAACGGAGACGGTCCGGTATTATATTTGGAGGATATGGTTCATACTGCAAAGCCAAAGGAGCATTTAATTTATATGAATTAAAGAATGTGAGGCAGTATTATGAGACAGAGAGGCAGAAAAGAGGAAATCCTTGGGTTAATCGGATTTGAAATCTTTATTAAAACTGCCTGTCTGTCTCTTGGTTTTCCGGTTCTGCGGGAGTTGTTAAAGCTTTGCATCAAGGCGGCAGGTTACAGTTATATTACGAAAGAAAATCTGCTGCCTTTTCTTTTTTCTCCGCTTTCCCTGCTTTGTATTGTACTTGGACTTACGGCTGTGGCGGTGCTTCTTTTATTTGAGATGAATACGGTAAGCCTCGCGCTGCGGCAGAAACGGGCAGGAATAAAAGTGACTTTTCCGGGACTGTTTTACGGCGGAATAAAAAAGACGAAGATTCTTTTCCGGAAGAAACTGCAGGGGGCCTTGACCGCATTTTTGGTATTGCTGTTTGTGGCGTTTGTAAGTCTGCCGATTGTATTTTTTCTGTTTTTTGGGATTGAGCAGACCAAAGGAGCGGTAAATATGGCAATGAGACCGCCGGGACTTTTTATTCTGCTTGCGGTAACCGTGTCCGTGTGGTGGGTTGCCCTGCTTGGCTGTTTTTTTGTGCTTTTGTCCGGAACGGAAAACGGGGATATGCAGAAGCTGTTAAAAATGGGAATCAAGGGGGTACGGCAGTTTCGCGGCAGGATAATTTTCGGTCTGTTAAAGCGGAGCGCGATTTTATTTGCGCTGGAAATTGTCCTGTATTTTGCCGGACTTGCATTGATGATTGTAATCGTTCTTCGGATAACGCCGGAGATGGTTTCCGCCGTTATTCTGATGCGCACGTTTGCGCGGTATCATTTTATTATCTGTATTTTCTTTGTTTCGGTTAATGTGGTAATTTACGAATATTTCTGCGCGAGCCTGTTTTTCGGTCAGGAGAACAGAGAAACAGCGCCTTGCCCTATTGAGGAAAATATGTACGCACAGGCGTATATGCCGAAAAAAATGCGGGTGAGAAAGAAGCTGCTTTCTCTTGCCACGGCAGTGGTGCTTGCTCTGGCGGCTGTAGAAATGGTTGTTTTTTTCAGAAACGGAAATTTGTTTCTGGCGGAAGCGCTTGAGGAAGTATGTATTACGGCGCATCGCGGGGCATCGGGCGGCGCGCCGGAAAATACCGCGGCGGCGGTTGGGCTGGCAATAGAGGAGGCGGCGGATTATGTGGAACTGGACGTGCGTCTTACCGCGGACGGCGTGGCGGTGCTGCTGCATGACGCGGCGTTGTTTCGGACGACAAGGATTCCTAAGTATATCTGGGAAGTTACCTATGCGGAAGCCGCGGAATATGATGCAGGAAGCAGCTATTCCGCGGATTTTGCGGGAGAAAAAATACCTTCTTTGGAAGAAATATTTGAACGCTACGGCGGAGAAATCGGTTTTAATATAGAGCTAAAAGTTTCCGATGACAGGGCATTGGCGGAAACGGTAGTGGAACTGGTGGAACGATATCATCTGGAGGAGAGCTGCGTTATTACTTCTTCTTTTTATCAACAGCTTGTATGGGTAAAGGAATTAAACAGGGAGTTAAAAACGGGTTATATTTTATCTTTTGTATATGGGGATTTTTATAAAAGCGAAGCGGCGGACTTTTTCAGCATCCGCGCCTCATTTATTACGGAAGATGTTGTGAAAAAGGCGCATTTACTCGGAAAAGAAATCCATGCATGGACGATAAACCGGGAAAACGAATTGAAGCGCATGAAAGCGATTGGGGTTGACAATATTATTACGGACAAGCCTGCTTATGCCAGAAAAGTAATTTACGGCGGCGGGCTTGCGGAAACCATAGAGGAATGGATTTTGCTTCTGACACCGAAAAAATAGCCAAAAAAGAGTAACATTATAATTTCCTGCCGTATTATATAAGTAGAACATAAACGGAGGTTAATATGGCAGTGACAATTGCATTGGATGCCGGACACGGCGGATATGACGGCGGCGCCTCTTATCAGGGCAGAAGAGAGAAAGATGATAATCTGGCGCTTGTGCTCGCAGTCGGAGAAATTTTGCAGAACAGCGGAGTTAATGTGGTTTACACAAGAACGGAGGATGTTTATGATTCTCCGGTCAGAAAGGCGCGGATAGCCAATGAGGCGGGCGCGGACTTTTTTATTTCGATTCATCGTAACTCCAGTCCGAACGATAATCAATATTCCGGTGTGGAAACTCTTCTTTATGACGAAAACGGCATTAAGGTGGAAATGGCGGAAGCAATCAATGAGCGGCTTGCGGAAGTCGGGTTTAACAATCTCGGTCTGGAAATCCGCAAAGACCTTGCCGTACTGCGTCGTACACAGATGCCGGCGCTTCTCGTCGAAGTCGGTTTTATCAATACGGACGCGGATAACATGCTGTTGGACACGCGGTTTGATGATACGGCGCGGGCGATTGCGGACGGGATTTTACAGACGATTTTTGATGACATTGACGGCGATACGGATATACCGGTGCCGGAGAGTACGACATACGCGGTACAGGTCGGATTGTTCCGAAATCCGGAAAACGCGGACAATTTATATCGTGAGCTGACGGCACTCGGTATACCGACGGATGTCGGACGCAGCGGAAGCTTTTACGCGGTACGCGCGGGCAGGACGGAAAGCCTGAATGAAGCGGTCGCGTTACAGCAGGAGTTACAGCAGCTGGGATATGATACGTTAGTGGTGACGTTATAGGTTATTTTCTGCAGAGAATCCGCTCGAAAAGCAGCCCTGCGGCCGCCCAGCAGGGAGCGTAATCTAAGCGGATGACCCCTTTATAATTTAATTTTGCGTTGCTGTAATCCCACGGGCAGGCATTGTGTTTTTTTAAGAGAATGCCGCTGGCAAATTCACAGAAAAATATTCCGGTGGCATAAACGGAGCCGCGCAGATATACCGGCATTGTTTTTATGCATTTGTAAACCATAGGAATAAAGGCGGCAAGTCCGTAGATTGGGAACATCCAGACGGAAGTGCGGCAGAGCAGACGCTTGTCTTTCGAATGTTCTTTAAGGGAGCCAAGCCCCGTCCAAAAACATTCGATGCACCAGCCGATTAAACCGCAGCGGCAGAAGTCACGACTGAAACGCTGTGCGGCGGGCAGGGGAAGAAAATTCATAAAAAAACCTCCTCATAGTTATTTTGCCATAGTATCTGTAAGCGGCAGGAAACTATACAGGAGGTTTTTGGATTTATTACCGATAGACGGAAAAATGGTTTTCGGACAAAAGGGAAAACGCACGTTCCAGAGAGTCTCTGTCATAAAATTCGATGCGGAGAGCACCCTGTTCATAGGCACGGTTATGTACGATGCCGATATTTTTCATACTGATGCCGTGGCTTGCCAGAATTGTTGCAAACGTCGCAATTGCACCGGCCTCGTCCCGCAGGTCCGCGTGAAGAACGAAAGACTCCGGAAGCACGCCTTTGTGTTCCTGTAGAGAGCTTCTAAATTCTCCGGCTTCGGAAAAAAGAGAGCGGATTGTTTCCTTGTCCGCGCCCGAAAGGGCGCTCTCCGCTTCGGTTAGAAGGGAGATGTAACGGCGCAGTACCGTAAGTACGGCGTCCGTATTTGCGGATAAGATGCTTTCCCAAAGAGTAGGAGAGGAAGACGCAATACGGGTAATGTCCTTAAAACCGCCGGCTGCTAAAAGCCGCATGGTATCGGCATCTTTTGAGGTACGCACCAGATTGACAAGCTGGGCGGCGATAATGTGCGGCACATGACTGATAGCGGCAACTGCGTCGTCGTGTTCCTTTGGCGTAAGCAAAACAGGAATGGAACGGACCTTTTTTACAAGAGAAAGAAAGCGTTCCGCCTGCTCCTTCGGGACATTTTCGGTCATGGTGACGGCATAATACGCGTTTTCCAAAAGCAGGGCATTGCTGTTTGAAAATCCGGTGCGTTCCGAACCGGTCATAGGATGTCCGCCGATGAAGTTTGACGAAAGTCCGGCTTTTTCGGCTGCGGCATGGATACCGGATTTTACGCTGCCGACGTCCGTAATAATCGTATTCGGGGTAATGATTTCTTTTAACTGCGGCAGATATTCGATATTTTTATCTACCGGCGCACAGAGAAAAATATAATCGCAGCCGGAAAAAGCGTCCAGCGAAAATACTACTTCATCTGCAACCTTTGCTTCCACGGAACCGCGGATGTCCGGGGAAAGTTCGGGTTTTCTTGAATAAGCGAGAATACGGCAGTCGGGATAGGTTTCGCGGAGCGCCCGCGCCAGGGAGCCGCCAATCAATCCCAGACCGATAAAACCAAACTGTTCTTTCATAAATGTATCTCCTTAAAGTCTCTTTAAATAAGAGGTTTTCCCATCAGGGAAGCAATCGGACGAAGCACTGCGCAAAGTTCCTCAAACTGTGGGAATGTAAGCGACTGCGGCCCGTCGGAAAGTGCCTTTTCCGGACACGGATGGGTTTCAATCATAAGGCCGTCCGCTCCGGCAGCAACCGCAGCAAGAGCGAGCGGTTTTACATAGTCGCGTACACCGGTGGCGTGGCTTGGGTCTACGATAACCGGAAGGTGGCTCTTGGAACGGATAACCGGGATGGCGCTTAAATCCAGCGTATTGCGCGTTGCGGTTTCAAAGGTACGGATGCCGCGTTCACAAAGTACGACATTCGGATTACCCTCTGCGAGAATATATTCGGCGGCGTTCAGCCATTCTTCAATGGTAGCGGACAGACCGCGCTTTAACAGCACGGGAAGTCCGGTTTTTCCGACTTCTTTCAAAAGGAAAAAGTTCTGCATGTTTCTTGCTCCGATCTGAAGCATGTCCACATACTTTACCGCGGCTTCTATCGCCGCCTGACTTGTAACTTCGCAGACAACCGGAAGTCCGGTAGCTTCTCTTGCTTCTTTCATTAGTTTGAGGCCGTCCTCTTCCATGCCCTGGAAGGAGTAAGGCGAAGTACGCGGCTTGTAAGCTCCGCCGCGCAAAATCTGCGCACCGGCTTTTTTGATGGCGACGGCGGTTTCCATAACCTGTTCCGCCGATTCCACGGCGCAGGGACCGGACATGATAACGAGACTGTCTCCGCCGATATGAGCGTTTCCTACCGTTACAACGGTCGGTTCCGGATGGAACTTTTTATTCGCGAGCTTATAGCTTTCCGTTACCGGAAGAATACGGTCCACGCCCTCCGCGATTTCAAGATTCTTGTCGGCCAGAACGGTCTTATCGCCGACAACGCCGATAATCGTAACTTCGTGTCCGGTGGAAAGGTGGGTTTCGAGTCCGTTATTCTGAATAATCTCTACAATATTGTCAATGGCCGCCGCACTGGCCCCCGGTTTCATAATAATAATCATGTTTCTGCATCTCCTGTACAAAAAATTATGGAGGGCGTTTTTGCCCCTTGGTTTATTGTAGCGCGGTTTTTGATTTCTGTCAACGCTTTTTTGCTTTAAAGCGTAACGGTTTAAAGCAACGAAAAAATGCGGAAATGTGAGGAAAAGTTATGGTTTTCTTATGGAAAAAAATGTGTTAAAATGAAAATAGGAAAGAATGGAGATTTTATGAAAGTATGAAAGATTTTTTACCGATTTGCAAAGAAGATATGGAGCGGCGCGGCTGGACACAGTGTGATTTTGTTTATGTAATCGGCGACGCGTATGTAGACCACGCTTCATTCGGCCCTGCGGTAATCAGCAGGGTTCTGGAAAGCCACGGATATAAAGTGGGGATTATTTCACAGCCGGACTGGAAAGATGAGCGGAGCATACAGGTGCTTGGAGAGCCCCGGCTCGGTTTTTTTGTGTCGGCCGGAAATATGGATACAATGGTAAACCATTATACTGTGGCGAAAAAGAGGCGTGCGCAGGACGCGTATACACCCGGCGGTGTAATCGGAAAACGTCCTGACCGGGCGACGATAGTGTACTGTAATCTGCTTCGCCGCGTGTATAAAAAGAAACCGGTTATTATAGGCGGAATTGAGGCTTCCCTGCGTCGTCTGGCGCATTACGATTATTGGGCCGACAGCGTAAAGCGTTCGATTCTTCTGGATTCCGGCGCGGATTTGCTGTCTTACGGAATGGGAGAGCATTCCGTTGTGGAAATTGCGGATGCCTTAAATGCCGGAATTGCCGTAAAGGATATTACGTTTGTTGCGGGAACGGCATACCGTACCGATTCGCTTGAGGGCGTATACGATGCGGTTGTTCTGCCGGACTATCAAACGATAAAACAGGACAAGCGGGAGTTTGCAAAAAGTTTCTATATCCAATATTGCAACACCGACCCGTTTTCCGGAAAGCGTCTGGCAGAGCGTTATACGGAGAAAGAATATGTAGTGCAGAATCCGCCGGCACTTCCTTTGTCTCAGGCAGAGATGGACAGGGTGTATTCCCTTCCGTATATGCGGACGTACCATCCGTCTTACGAGGAGCTTGGCGGGATTCCGGTGATTCAGGAGTTAAAGTTTAGTCTGGTCAGTAACCGCGGATGTTTCGGCGGATGCAGTTTCTGTGCCCTGACATTCCATCAGGGGCGCATTATACAGGCAAGAAGCCACGAATCCATTTTGGAAGAGGCGAAAATTATGACGTGGGACCCCGATTTTAAGGGGTATATTAACGATGTGGGAGGTCCTACCGCGAATTTCAGAGCGCCTGCCTGTGAGAAACAGCTGACGAAAGGGGTCTGCCAAAATAGGCAGTGTTTGTTTCCGACGCCCTGTAAGAATTTAAAAGTAAGCCATGAGGACTATATGGCTCTGCTTCAAAAGTTAAGAGAACTGCCGAAAGTAAAAAAGGTGTTTATCCGTTCCGGCATCCGCTTTGATTATTTGATTTATGACAAGGACAGGACGTTTTTACGAAAACTCTGCGAGCATCATGTCAGCGGACAGCTCAAAGTGGCGCCGGAGCATGTCTGCGATGCGGTGTTAAAGCGGATGGGAAAGCCGGAAAGAGCGGTATATGACGAGTTTTTGCGGGAGTATAAAAAGATGAACGAAAGGCTCGGAAAAGAGCAGTATGTAGTGCCGTATCTTATGTCTTCCCATCCGGGCTCCACGCTGAAAGAGGCCGTGGAACTGGCGGAATATCTGCGTGATTTGGGATATATGCCGGAACAGGTGCAGGACTTTTATCCGACGCCGTCTACTATATCCACCTGTATGTATTATACGGGGCTTGACCCGCGCACGATGGAGCCGGTGTATGTTCCGAAGTCGCCGCATGAAAAAGCGATGCAGCGGGCGCTGATACAGTACCGGAATCCGAAGAATTATGATTTGGTAGAGGAAGCGCTGCGGCTGGCACACAGGGAAGATTTAATCGGTTATGATAAAAAGTGTCTGATTCGTCCGAGGGGCTCAAAGCAGGTTTTCGGGGAAAAGAAAGCCGGAAAAGAAAAGGATACTGCCGGGAAGAAACAGTTTGCGAACAAGAAAAAGACAATACGGAATGTCCATAAGAAAAAGAGCGGAAAGTAATCGGCAGTCCGCATAGAAGACGGGGCAGAAAGGGATGAAAGGAGAAGAGTATGTTTTCAATGTTTTTTCCGGATGAGGATTGTGAGTCCGCATACACGGTAGACTATGAACGGCTGTATCAGGCGGGATTTCGGGGGATTATTTTTGACATTGATAATACATTGGTAGAACACGGTGCAAAAGCGGACAAACGCTCGGCGGCTCTGATAGCGCGGCTGCGGGAAATGGGATATGCCGTCTGCTTTTTGTCCAATAATAAAGAGCCGCGTGTCAAATCATTTGCCGGAGAGTTAGGCGCAGCCTACATATTTAAGGCGGGAAAGCCTAAAAAGGAAGGTTATGAGGCTGCCATAAAGCTGTTAGGCGTAACGAAAAAGCAGGCGGTATCCGTCGGAGACCAGATATTTACGGATATCTGGGGAGCAAACCGCGCCGGGATTTACACCGTTTTAGTAAAACAAATCGGGAAAAAGGAAGAAATTCAGATTGTGCTTAAACGGTATTTGGAACGGGTTGTGCTTTATTTCTACCGGAAAAACCGTAAAAAAAAGAAAGGAAACGCGTGATGAAAAATAAAAATGTTGTGCTGATTGGTTTTATGGCCTGCGGGAAAAGTACCGTAGGGAAGAAGCTTGCGGGCGCGCTTCGTTACAGTTTTTTGGATACGGACGCTTTGATAGAGGAAACCTGTCAAAAGAAAATTTCGCAGATATTTGCGGAAGACGGGGAAGAAGCGTTCAGACAGGCGGAAACGGCGGCATTGAAAAAGTTAAAAGAAGAAGTAAAACACTGCGTTATCGCGACCGGCGGAGGAATGCCTTTAAGAGAGGAAAATGTACGGTATATGCGTGAAATCGGTACGGTGTTCTTCTTACAGGCGGATATAGAGACAATACTGGGACGCCTTCGTGATGATACGCAGCGGCCGCTTGCCGCCGGAGAGAATAGGCAGGAAAGGGAGGAAAGATTAAGAAACCTGTATGCAAAACGTCTTCCGGTTTATAAAGAAGCGGCAGAAATTTGTATCGATACGGAAGGAAAGACCTTTTACGGTATTATACAGGAGATAGAGCAGTATATGGGAAAAGCGGGCAGCGGCCAGAACGAGAGAAAGGAAGGAGCAAAAAATGAAACTACTGATAATTAACGGACCGAATATCAATTTTTTGGGAATCCGCGAACCGGAGCAGTACGGGACGGAAAACTACGAGTCGCTTTGCAGAAAGCTTCGGGAAAAGGCGGACGCGGAGGGAGATGAACTGTGCATTTTTCAGAGTAACAGCGAGGGAGCGATTATTGACCGCATTCAGGAGGCTTATCGGGATAAGACGGAGGGAATTGTTATTAATCCGGGAGCATATACGCATTACAGCTATGCTATTCGGGACGCTCTCGCATCGATTCCCGTTCCAAAGATAGAAGTCCATATTTCAAATGTCCATAAGCGCGAGGAATTCCGCCATACTTCCGTGACCGCGCCGGTGTGCGACGGCCAGATTGTAGGCCTCGGAACGAAGGGTTACTTTTTGGCAATGCAGGCTTTGAAGGAAAAATAGATACGGATAGTATTGTCGTGTTTTTTGTAATTAGTGTTGGGGTACAATAGATAGGTAACACAAAAATAAAATACAAGGATTCGCCTCT
>JAFLSZ010000015.1:3688-31607 GCA_022510665.1 Lachnospiraceae bacterium | reverse complement strand
CGCATGCAAAAATAAGATATCGTACAATCTACGGAATATAATAAAGTATACAAAACCCGGATTACCGTTGGCAAACGCTCTATATCCCGTTAAAAAATCGAAGAATGGATTCTACGCCGTTTCGCGCCTGCCCATCCTTGATAGCAGGTTTTTCATCCGTATGATGGCTAAAAACGACTTCATGAATATCGTAACAGTTCATATGATGTAAAAGCGTGCAGGCGGTTTCATAAGGTTTACTGATTCTCCCGTCACCGCCACCTACTAAGATAACCGCACCATTTTTCGGTTTTGTAATACAGTTTTCTTTCCTGTAATGTCTGGCGGAATAATAGGTCTGAAGTCTGCTTGCTACATCCAAGAGTTTTCCTGTCAGTTCCGAAAAATAAATCGGCGAGGCAATCAAAATATTATCACACTCCTGAATATACCCGTATATTTCCTGCATCTCGTCCTGAATCGCGCAGCCGCGGTTCTCTCTGCAATATCTGCAGTCCACGCAGGGCGAAATATCGCAGCGGTAAGCATTTACCGTCCTATATTCTCCCAGAATGTTTTCGGTTACCAGATGAAGAAGGCTTTCCGTATCCCCGTTTACCCGCGGGGAGCCGTTTATAATTAATGTTTTCATTTTTCTCTTTCCTTTCAAAGTTTCCGGTATTCTCTTTTGCGCTTTTGTCAAAACTATTCTTTGTCTTAGAATAGCATATTTCAGAGGGATACGCAATTAAAGTTTCTCTTGAGTTTTCCCCTTCCCTTATGTATACTGATAACGGAACATAAAATTACCACGATTGTCTTGCCTTACAGCGAAGAAAGGATTATTTATGTGGAATAATAAAAAGAAAGCATTTACATTAAGTTACGACGACGGTGTCACGCAGGATATTCGTTTTGTAGAACTTTTAAACCGCTACGGCTTAAAGGCAACTTTTAATTTAAACAGCGGCATCCAGAGCAAGGCAAATTTCTGGACACGTTTTGACGTTACTATCTGCCGTATGAACATGGACGGTTTAAAAGAGCTGTACGCCGGACATGAAATCGCCGTACACAGCCTGACGCACCCGGATTTAACCAAGTTTGACGAAGAAACCATATACAATGAGCTTTACCGCGACAAGGTAAATTTGGAATCTTTTTTTGATACCAAAATAAACGGTATGGCATACCCTTACGGCACCCACGACGAAAAAGTCCGTGCCATGGTAAAAAAGGCAGGACTGCGCTATGCGAGAACCGTACACTCCACCAACGCGTTCGATATCCCGTCGGATTTGCTGCAGCTTCCCGCCACCTGTCACCATAACGCGGAAAATTTAATGGATTTGGCGGAACATTTTATAAATGCAGAGCCGGATCCCCCGCAGTTGTTCTATATCTGGGGCCACAGTTATGAGTTTGACTTCGACCAAAGCTGGGAACGCATCGAAGAATTTTTCCGCCGCATTTCCGGACGAAAGGATATTTTTTACGGAACGAACACGGAAGTGCTGGAACCGTTTTTCGAAAAAAATTGAAGACAAGAAAATCCCCTATATTCTTGTTGTCGGCGAAAAAGAGGCGGAAACTAAATAAGCGGAACTTTGCGCCGGGCGCGGCCGCTCCTGCGGCAGTTTTCTTATACGCGCCCGTGCGCTTCCCGCTAAACGCAGACTTAACTAAGCAGCCCGCTTATTTCTCCCGTATACAGTACCACCAGTTCGTGAAGCGCTCTGGTCGCCGCCACATAAAGGAGTTTTGCGTGGCCGTCATCCGACGGGTAGCTTTCTTCGGTCGGATTATAGAGCAGCACCGTATCAAATTCCAATCCTTTTGTGTAATCGACCGGAAGCACCATAATGCCGCTTTTAAATTCCGCGGTTTCAAGGTCGCTTTCCTCAATCGGAATCCGCGCCGCGAGTTTTTTTGCCACATAAGACGCTTCCGCCTCGTTCCGGCAGATTACCGCTATCGTATCATAGCCTTCCTTCTGCCAGCCGGTCAATACCCGCTCCGCCTCCGACATTATTTCCCGTTCTCCCGCACATTTTTTCACGGACACCGGATTGCCGTGCCTGATAATCGGTTCAATCGCGTAACCTCGAAAAGAACCTTTCGCTAAAATGCCCTGTGCAAACTCTGAAATTTCCACCGTGTTTCGGTAGCTTTTTGAAAGCACCCGGAAGCTGTCTAACGCGTCCGTCAGAAGCATCTGCCGCAGTTCTTCCCAATCATTTAATCCGAATCCGAAATGAATGTTTTGGGACACATCCCCCATAACCGTATAAGTACAGCGCGGGATACAAAAATGCAGTACCCGGTATACCATCATGCCGAAATCCTGTGCTTCGTCAATGACAATATGATGCGCCTCCCGAATCGGGTCCGTTTCTTTGACCCGCTTATACAGATATGCGAGCGCCGCCAAATCATATATGTCAAGCTCTTTTTGAAGTTTTGCGGACGACAGTTCCCCCTGTTCCCGTAAGAACAATTCATACAGCTCATAAATCGACTGTTTCCACTTTTTTCCGCCAAACTTTCGGCTATACTCTTTGATTATCTGCTTTTTCTCTTCCGGCATATACTCGAAATCCCTGCCGGTAATCCGGTTCTTTAACCGCGCCAGCACCTTAGCGTTGAGCGCGTCAATTTTGGACTGAACGGAGAGCGCCGGATTTTCCGCCCGGTACTGCCGCACCTGTTCCGCACTGTACAGAGTTTCTTCTTCAAAACAAATATCCTCGTGCGGAATCACGCTCTCTTCCAGCCGCAGGCAGAATGCCTCCAGTTTTCGGAACCATTCGGACGTTCCCTTATGAAAACTGCGCCGTCCGCACGAAACCACCTTATATTTCTTTTCCTTCCAATCTTCGTACAAAAGCCGGATAAAAAGCTGCTCCATTGTCATCTGCTTTACTCCGCGCACATCTAACTCCGGCAGTACGCCCGTAATATAATTTAAAAGAATCCGGTTGCTGCCGATAATATAAAAGTCCTCCGGCCGGAAATCTTTTCCGTAATTGTATAAAATATAGGAAATACGGTGCATTGCCACGGTCGTCTTTCCGCTGCCCGCGACTCCCTGCACGACAAGATTTCGGTACGGCGACTTTCGTATAATTTCGTTCTGTTCCTTTTGAATTGTCGCAATGATTTCCCCCAGTACCGCTTCCTTGTTTTTCGCGAGATATTTCGTCAGGAGTTCATCATTTGCCACGACCTCGGAATCGTAATACTCTATCAGTCGGTCTTCCTCGACTTCATAAGTACGTTTCTTTTGTAATTCAATTGTAATTTCCTGTTTTTCCGGCGCCGTATAGGAACACTTTCCAAGACCGTTTTCATAATACACGTTCGCAATCGGCGCGCGCCAGTCAATGACTACAATCGTTATACCGTCTTTCATAACGCCGCCTTTTCCGATATAAAACGTTTCCTGTTCCCGTCCGGTTTCTTTGATATCAATTCTTCCGAAATATGCTTTTTTTAACGCCCGCCGATTTTTCTCCAGGGCCTGCCGCATATTTTCGTGCATCGTAATCGTGTTGGATAACTCGGTAAAAATCTCCGGGTCATTATCGTGGTAGCGTTTGTACATATCCTGAATTTCTTCCCCCATTACGGCAACGTCTTTTTCGTATACCGCAATATTTTTCCGGATAATCCCCACGCACTCTTTCAGATGCTTTTCTTCCCGTAAATATTCTGTGTCTTTTGCCATTCTGATGTCCTCCTTTTTTTCGGCAATTAACCGTATCCGTCTTGCAGACGCCTCACGCGCTGCATACGGCCGGTATTAAACGCCGTTACTTGTGATAATTTCTATATTTTCTTTGGGGTAGTTTTCATTATATAACATTTTAAAAAAAATACTAGACTTTTCTTTTCGAATGTGATAAGATAGATAATGAAGTGTAGGTAAAAATCAAAAATCGGGGGATTTGTCCTATTTAATACAGCAAAACGAGGGATAATGGTCTAAACACCTTATCCCTCTTATTTTACACCTAAAAAGGCTGCTTATCATTTTTATGTATTCGACAAGTCGATTGTTCTTGTTGCGATTCTTTGCGCAAGATATTTGTTGTGCGTAACTGCAATAATTCCCATATTACGCCTTGCTGCTTCCTTTAAAACAACATTCCAAATCTGCGCCTGCGTAATTGCATCCAACATTGTGCTGATTTCATCACAAATGAGATAATCCGCACCGCTCATCAATGCCCGTGCTACGCAAAATCTCTGCAGTTCACCGCCGGACAGCTCTCTGGAAAACCGGTCAAGCCATGCCCGTTCAATTCCGAACGCATCCATTACATCCTCCCGAACCCCACCGCTTTCTTCTAAAACACGCTTCAGCCTCCAACGGGGATTAATTGCTTTTTCGGGATGCTGATAAATCAGTTGAACCGGGCAGATGCCCTTTCCCGGCAGCGGTTTGTCATCCAACAAAATTTGTCCTTTGATTGGTTTCAGATACCCTGCCAAAAGCATGGCAAGCGTTGTCTTACCATAGCCGCTTGGCGCAAACACCGCCAGACGCTCCCCCCTGTCAATCTTCAATGTACGATTTTCAAGAATCCACGGCTGCTTTTGATTATAACGGAAATAAATATTTTTCGCTTCAAGTGCCATGATAACACCTCACTTCGCCGCCCCGAATCTCGCGTACCGGCGGGACATTGCTCATACATTGTGCCGTTTTGCGGGAACAACGCGGTGCAAACAGGCAACCCTCCGGTAAGTTCCCGGCGTAAGGCTGGAATCCTTCGATTGCCTGAAATCCGTTTTGAGGCAGTGCCTTCCACAAGGCTTTGGAATAGGGATGCCGCAGAGCATCGGCTCCGATTTTAAAATCGGATGCCGGAGCTGTCTCTACGGTCGTTCCCGCATAGAATACCGCGACTCTGTCAGCAAACCCGACTGCCAGGTCAATATCATGGGTTATGAGAATAACCGCTTTCCCCTCATTTGCCATTTCACGGAACATCCGCAGCGCTTCCGACGCCTGTTCGAGACTCATGCCCGGTGTCGGTTCGTCTGCAATAACAAGTTCCGCATCCGTAATCAAAGCGGCAGATACCAAGACGCGCCTTTCCATACCCCCGGAAAGCTGAAACGGATAGAGTTGTTCCGTTTTATCCGGAAGTCCGAAACGTTTAAAAAGGCGTTTCCTCTTATCCGCGGGCCGGGGTTTACGATGTCCGTCCACCTGTGCGCCGACTTTCATCAACGGATCCAGAAATGCAACGGATTGCGGTACAAGAGCAATTTCTGTTCCCCGGAGCTGTTCCTGCCGCCCGGATGTCAATTCCTGTCCCTTATAATGCAGATGCCCGCGTACCGTAGCATTGTCGGGTAGGATTCCCAAAATTGCGGAGGCCAGCAAACTTTTTCCGGAGCCGGAAGAACCGGCAACGGCAACAATCTCACCGGGGTATACGGTCAGATGCAGGTTGGAAATGACCTGCAGATTCGTTTGTTCCAACCCGTGGTCATACATACGGAAAGAAATCGACAGGTCATGGATTTCCAATAAAGTTTCATTTTTTTGCTTCATAGTGTTCTCCTTATTCCTGCGCACTGTAAGGCTCCATAATCATCTGCAGATGACCGCCCAGCCTGTCCACCAGCAATACAATCAACACAAGCGTAAGTCCGGGTAACACCGCAGGCCACCACATCCCCGCCCCGATATACCGCATACTTTCCGAAAGAATAATGCCGATTGCAGGCTGTTCCGGCATAAGTCCGAATCCCAAAAATGATACGGACGCTTCATGCAGAATCGCATGAGGAAACATGAGAATCAGTCCTACAAAAAACTGCGGCGCCAGATGAGGCAGCAGATGATGCACCAATATCCACCCGCTGGATTTTCCG
The DNA here is from genome assembly GCA_022510665.1 of Lachnospiraceae bacterium. GTDB lineage: Bacteria > Bacillota > Clostridia > Lachnospirales > Lachnospiraceae > SIG307. Next base: position 25,739 of record JAFLSZ010000015.1, on the reverse strand, counting down.
AGTTTACGGGATACCGCTACATACTGCCGGGAGCGAAGCTGCAACACCTCTCCTCTGATTAAACGGGCAAGACTGCACCAATGTGTAGCGGTAATTCCGATAAGCAGACCTTTCCATCCCCGTCCCGTGGCAAAGGAAATCAAAATAACGAGAATCGTATGGGGAACGCTCATTACAATATCTATAAGCCAGTTAATAAAAGCATCAACCCATTTTGAGCCGACAGCGGCGGAAATTCCCACAAATACCGCAATAACCGCACTGAGTGCAGAGGCGGCAATTCCTATTGTCATACTGACAGCCAGCCCTTTGAGAGTTCTCATCAGCAGATCACGCCCCAGCGCATCGGTACCGAAAAGATGCTCTAAGGAGGGCGGCTCTTTGGCATTCAGAAAACTGCCGGTCACCGCATCCTCGGGAATCAGTACCCCGAGAGCGTATACCGCAATCAAAATAATTGTCATGATGATTGTCAGAATGACAACTTTGGTACGGCGATTTATTTTTTTCATTCCCTTACCTCCCGTATCTGTGGGTCAACAATCCCATAAAGCAGATTTGCAATCATGTTGCCGATACCGACAAACAGAGCAGAAAACAGAGTTATGCCAAGAAGCAGGGGAACATCGGAGTTTAATCCCGCAGCAACGGCTGCACTGCCCAGTCCGGGATAACTGAACACATTTTCCGCTATGACCGAACCGCCGAACAGTTCCGCAAAAGACGCAAACTGCAGGGTCAGTGCCGGCAGAAGAATGTTGCGCAGCCCGTGGCGGCGAAGAATTATCCGGTTTCCTTCCCCTCTGGCCCGTGCAAACAGAACGTATTCACTGTTCCATACATCTGTCAGCTTTTGACGGGTATGTAAAGCGATATTGGTAAAGGATACGAAACTCAATGTAAATGCGGGTAAAATCAAATGGTAAAGTTTTTGCCAAACGGTTACATCCTTACTGAGTACCCCGATGGGACCGGAGAATCCAACCGGAAACCATTTCAACCATACGGAAAACACCAGAAGAAAAATCAACCCAAGCCAAAACGCCGGAACGGAGCCGATAATGTAGCAAATCTTTTTCAGGATTTTATCCGGCAGTCTGTCCCTGTACATTCCCATGACACATCCTAGGGTAAAGCCTATTACGCCGGATAACACCCATGCGCACAGCATCAACGCCAGAGAATTCCAAAAGCGTTCGCCGATAATCTTTGCAACGGGTCTGCGGTATATGGCGGATTCACCGAGATTACCTTTCAGAAGTTCGGACAACCAGCCGAAATAGCGTTCCACAGGCGGTTCGTTTACTCCCCAATAATCTTCGATTTCGGCACGCTGTTCCGGCGAAACGGCTGTTCCGAGTCCCGTAATATATTGCTGTACCGGATCAATCGGTGACGCACTAACCAATACAAAGGTAATAATGCTTACCGCCAATAATAAAGAAATAAACTTAATACTGTATGTGAAAAAAATGCGGGTAAGCCGCCCAATAATTCCTTTCATAAAACACCCTCAAACTTATTCGTTCCATCTCCACTCGTGCAGATTCTGAATCAGAGGCAGACCGTGGCCGTGGCCATGAATCGGCTGCTCGCCGATGGAAAGTCCGTCACGAACATAAGTAACATGATCCAGATTGACAATCCATACCCACGGACACTCACCCCGCATGGATGTACCTGTAGTTCCGTCCCACTGCACTTTCCGCCAGTTTTCGTTGGCTTCGCTGACGGTAAGAGCCTCCATGGCAGCGTTAAGATAACCGTCGGTCACATTGCTCGTGTAACCTTCGGGATTATAAAAGTCGTCAAGAAGCGCACCTTCCGAACGGTACAGATAATAAGTTTCGTTCGGAATCGCGGAACCCCAGCCCATCATAACGGCTTCGGAGAACATCCGCCGCATAATTTCATCCCAGCTTATCCCCTCAACATTGATCCGAATACCGATTTCCTTTACCTGCTCGGCGGCCGCCATTGCGACAGCCTGACGCACAGAATCGCCGGAAGGATACACACAGGCAAATTCCGCTTTCAGACCGTCTTTTTCAACGATGCCGTCACCATCGGTATCAATCCAGCCCGCGTCAGCAAGGAGCTTTTTCGCATATTCCATATCGGTTTCAATTACAACTTCGGGATTGTTCCACGGCATACCGTCGTTTTCGGAGTAAGCGGGTTTGCCGAAACCGTTCAGCACAACATCGGCAACCTGTTTACGGTCAATCGCATACGCAATCGCCTGACGGATTTCGATATTGCAGGTTACATCGTTTCCGATAGGCGCGCCGCTTTCGGTAGTCCTCCCTTCATTCGGCAGAACAGGAAGGGTAAAACCACGGTTGTCCGCGGAGGCAACGGCCTCAACATGATAACCGTCCACCTCTGTCGTGCCAAGGGCCGCCGAGGAATATGCAACATCTACTTTTCCTGCCCGGACAGCAGCGAGCGCAGCGTCTTCAGACATAAAGACAACCGTTACCTTCTTGATAACAGGCGCGCCGCCGTAGTAATCCTCGTTGGCCGTAAAGATAATCTGTTCCTGTGCTTTCCATTCAACAAACTTGTAGGGGCCGGAGCCGATGGGATTGGTGCCGTAATCTTCGCTGTAAGCATGTTTGGGTACAATCCCGACAGATGCAAGCGTATTGAGGAAAATCGAGGTAGGTTTTGACAGGGTAATGACAACCGTCGTATCATCCCGCGCAACGGCACTTTCCATGTAAGTCAGGTCAACCGAGCCCTGTGCCGCCTTGGCTGTTTCCAGCGTGAAGGCAACGTCAGCGGCGGTAACCTTTTCCCCATCGGTAAAAAAAGCATCCTCCCGAATGGTAAAAGTGCATGTCAGGCCGTCATCGGACAGCTTATAACCGACAGCCAGGTCGTTCTCAAAGGTCAGGTCTGACGTATACCTTACCAAAGTACTCTGAACAATGGGTGAATTGCCATGTCCCCAGCCTTTCGTGGGGTCAAGCGTCTCAGGCTCGGAACCGATGGCAATCACCACGCTGTCTTTGGAGTCTGCGGCATCATTACCGCAGGCAGCCATAGAGAAAAGCATAAGCACTGCCAAGAGTAAAGCCAAAATTTTTTTAATGTTCACTTGCATTTATCCCTTCATTCTTTACATTCATGTGATTAATCATATTGGCAAGATATCCCGCACCGAAACCGTTATCAATATTCACGACCGACACACCGCTTGCACAGGAATTGAGCATGGACAAAAGTGCAGAGAGACCATGGAACGACGCACCGTAGCCGACGCTTGTCGGGACAGCAATAACGGGGCAATCGGCAAGACCGCCGATTACACTTGCCAGCGCGCCTTCCATTCCCGCAATGGCAATGATAACGCTGGCACTCATGATGTCATCAAGATGCGCAAGCGTCCGATGAAGCCCCGCAACGCCGACATCATACAAACGCACAACTTCATTGCCGAGAACCGTCGCTGTCAATGCGGCCTCTTCCGCAACAGGGATATCACTTGTACCGCCTGTCGCTACGACAATCTTTCCGATTCCGTCCGGTGCCGGCATCTGTCCGATAATTCCGCATCGGGCATCCTTGTCATAATTCATAGGGTGTACTTTACCAACGATTGAAGCGGCTTCTTCTGAAAGACGGGTAATAAGAATGGTATTCTGCCCGTTTTTCAGCATCGTTTCAGCAATTCCGATAATCTGTCCGGGCGTTTTTCCCGCACCGTAAATCACCTCCGCCACACCCTGCCGCAGTTTTCGGTGCATGTCAACCTTTGCGTAGCCAATATCTTCAAACGGTTTCGTTTTCAGTTTCAGAAGTGCATCATCGACAGAAATGCTTCCGCCTCTGACTCCCTCCAGCAATGTTTTGATATCCGTATTCATCCTCTCACCTCCAAATCCAGTGATACGGTTTTATAATACTCTTTCAGCTTTGCCAGGATAGCTTCACGATGTTCCAGTAAAAGTCCGAATTGTGCTTCCGGCATCTGCAGCCGGGCATGCCCTTCCTGCGAACGCACACGGAAATCCGTAAAGCCGAGGGAAAACAGATAGTCCTCTGCACTCTCCGTTGCAGACAGCTTATCGGCAGTAATTTCTTCACCGGTCTGTATTCTGGTCGCAAGACAGGCATATGCGGGTTTGTCCCATGTAAATAATCCCGCTTCTTTTGAAAGCTGACGAATCTGTGATTTTGTCAAACCACATTCCCGCAGCGGAGAAAGAACGGACAGTTCCGCCAATGCACGCATACCCGGACGCTCTCCGGCATCATCCGAGGCGTTTGTTCCGTCGAGCAGAACCGTAAAACCATCTTCCATGGCAGCGGCTGTAATAGCACCGAAAATTGCCTTTTTACAGTAATAACATCGCTCAGACGGATTAGCGCTTACATTGGGAACAGAAAGTACATTCAGTGTAAGAACTTTCATATCCGCGGCCAACTCGCCTGCCAGACGCTCTGCGTCATCCAGTTCAAATTGCGGCTGAAATTCGGATTTCACATAGTAAGCCTTTACCTTATCCGCATATTTTACTGCTGCATAAAGGAGAAACGCAGAATCCACACCGCCGGAAAAAGCAATCGCTGCCTTCGGATGCAGTTCAAAAAATTCCCGTATAGTCAAATAATCACCTCATTTTTTAAAAAATAAAATATGATAATAAAGAGTTGCTTGCGACTCTTCGCGCGCGAGCGGAATGTGCAGCATTTATGACATAAAAAGCACACCTATCCCCTTCAGAGGATTTGTGTGCTTTCTAAGCATACGATTTACTCTATATTACATTGTTCGTATCAATATAAACCTAAATTATAATTTAACGCTTCTGCGTTACTATCGGCAGCTTCCTGCTGTCTGAATTACTGTTTATGCTTTTTTATTTCATCTATGGCATTTTGAATCAAAGCACCGATATTAAAATCGGAAATGCCGACGATGATATTATCGCAATGATTAAAAGGAATCAGGATGCGTTTGGCACTGCTCTGCGCAACGGCAAGGGCCATTCCCGGCGTAACCTCGCCAAGCAGCGAATCTGCAATTACGATACCGATTGGTCCCACAATAATATCTGCCCTACGGCATCCGACTATAACGGAGTTTTCACCTGTTGCCGCTTCGTCCGCTCCCGCCTTTAACATAGCAGCCGTCGCGGCACTGTTTGTGCCTACCGCAATTACAAAAGCCGTGGGAATATTCTGTTTTATCGCCGTAACAAGCTGCCTTCCTATACCTCCGCCCTGCGCATCAATTACTAATATCGTCATAGACAATCTCCTAACTATGAATTAACTCCGTTTTTATAGTATAGCATATGTCTGTGAAATTTTCTACGAAAAACTGCCTTTTCGAGTTTCCGCATTTTGTAGTCGATTTAAAAGTTCCGTAGACTGCACGCTATCTTATTTTTGCATTTGTCCGAAGGAGCGCGTTTTTAGCAAAACCGGAATCACCTCTTAGAGCCGGTTAGGCGCGAGGTCGCCCCTGAGCGGCTTAACGGCTCTTAGAGTGAAACTCGAGAGACTGCCTTACGGTTTCTCCATTAATATTTTTTCTTCCTGCATGGACAGCTTTACCTTGTTTGCCGGCAGTTCCAGTTTATCCAATAAATCTCTCGGAATCTGCACACGTCCCGCACGGTCAACAATCGCGTACTCTTCCTGCGTTTCTTCCAGCTCCTGCCAGTTGACCGCGGAGGTCTGGGACAAATCGCTGAACTCCTCTTTTAAAATACGCTCACTGCTGATTTTACCGTCGCGAATCGCAACCACGCGCTTTACTTTCTTTGCCAGCGTCGTATCGTGGGTAACGATAACAATCGTCTGTCCTTTGTCACGGTTTAGGCGTACAAACAGGTCGTAAATGTAATCCGCGGTTCTGCGGTCTACCGAACCCGTCGGTTCGTCCGCAAGCAGAAGTTTCGGCTCGTTTGCGAGTGCAATCGCAATCGCGATTCGCTGCTGCTCACCGCCGGAAAGCTGCTGTAAACGGTTGTTTTTCCGGTGGGACATTCCTACAAGTTCCAAAAGCTCTAACGCCCATTCTTTTTTGTTTTTACGGTTCGTCAGATGCATCGGCGTCATAACATTTTCCAGCGCCGTCAGGTACGGAAGAAGGTTTCTCGCATTGTTCTGCCACACAAAACCTACGGTGTCGCGCTTATACTCTACCAGTTCCTTCTCGTTTAACGTAAAGAGGTTTTTGCCGTCTACGAACAGCTTTCCGGCACTCGGTTTATCCAGCCCGCCAATCATGTTGAGGAACGTGGATTTACCGCTGCCGCTGTTACCGATAATCGCTACAAGCTCACCTTTTTCCACCGTCAGATCCAGTCCCTGGAGGGCCAGCACTTCAATATCTTTTGTTTTATAAATCTTTACCAGGTTATCCGCCTGAATCATAATTTCTTCTGCCATAGCTTCCCTCCGTTATTCCTGCGCCGTCTCGTTCTTTAACGCACCGTCTTCCAATTCATACGAAAGCGTTCCGGCGGACATTAAACCGATATCGTGGGTTGTCATAACAATTGTAACATTTTCGCGTTCTATCAGGTCGCGGAACAGTTTCATGACCGCCGCCGCGGTTGCCGTATCCAGTTCCGCCGTCGGCTCGTCCGCAAAGATAACCTTAGGACGATGTGCCAGCGCTCTCGCTATCGCTACACGCTGCTGCTCGCCGCCGGACATTTCCTGCGGCATATGCTCCATACGGCTGCCGAGACCGACTAACTTTAAGCATTCTTCCACACGCTCTTTTCTTTTTTCTTTTATTCCGGCAAGCCGCATCGAAAACTCTACGTTCTCAAACGCGTTCATCATCGGTATCAGCGACACCGACTGGAACACAAATCCGATTTCCTTTCTCCGTAAAAGCTCGCGTTTCTTTTCGCTGTAATCACAGATATCCACGCCCTCGTACAAAAGGCTTCCGTTTGTCGGCCGGTCCAATGCTCCAAGAATATTTAACAAGGTCGTTTTTCCCGAACCGGAACGTCCTTTTAAAATAGTCAGCGACCTTTTCGGTATCTGAATCGAAATATCCTTTAACGCATGGAACTCGCCCCCGGTTACCGGGAAAATACGGTTTAATTTTTGGGTTTCAATCATACACTCCATAGTATTCTCCTTTCTCCGGCTAGTCTTCACCGAGCTTCAACGCGTTGGTAATCTTCATTGCCGCAATATTGCGGACTAAAACCGCGATACAGATACAAAGCATTACCGCAATAACCGCAAACAGCTTCACCGTGTCGGCGCTGTCGGTAATTAAAGTCTGCGGAAGTACCTGCTGCTCCGCCGCGTAGGTAATCTGAATCATCGGCACAAACAATCTGGAGGAAACAACACCGACCACTCCGCCGAAAATAATCGAGAGAATACCGGAAAAAATCTGCTCGTTAATCAGCATATGTAAAATCTCGTTTTTGCGCATACCCATCGCACGGAATACACCAAACAAAAGCTCACGCTCACGAATGGAAAGAATCCAGTAAATCAGATATCCGACGCCGCACAAAAGCAGAATAATGATAAAACTCAATGTTAAAATGCCGTTCGTTCCCTGAAACAGCGTATCCGTACGGATATCCGCCAGATTGCTGCCCATACTCTCAATCGAAGTAAACTTATAATTGTTTTCTTCTGCCCATTTGTAGAAGAAATCCGTATCCGAGCTATCGGTTCTCAGCCATACCTGATACGGGCGGATATCAAAACCTTCCTGCACCTGCGAAAGATGTGCGATAATCAGATAATTGTCCGTCGTTACAACCTCTCCGTCCGTAACGACCTGTTCCGTCGGCACATATCCGGACCAATAATCCACAAAACCGTAAATCGTGCCGACAATGCTCTTTCCCTCGGCGTTCGCATAGGTAATCTTGTCGCCGATTGCTTTCCCGAGCTTTATGCGGAAATTATCCGATACCAATACCGCCTCGGCGTTCGTCGATAACACATTCAAATACTCATTTAACTGATATTCATTTAAGTCGCTCCGCCCTACAACGGTTTCCCCGTATTCTTTTGTATTGATAGCAAATACTTCCCCTTTTGCCAAAACTTCTTTTCCGTTCTTTACCTGAATTTTTTCCCGGTAAACGCGCGCGGCGCTCTTTACCTCCGGAATTTCCGCGTACTTGCTAAAATCCGGTTCCGTATAGAAAAGCTCTGCCGAAGGGTCGATTGACAGATATGACTCGTTGTTTTTCCAATACTCCTGTACTACCAGATTCGTACCGGACAGATACACCGTATTCTGTTCCGCATTGGCAATAATGGTACGCGCCACCGTTGCGTTAAAAATACCGAGCGCCACCGTCAGTACCAGAAACAGCATAATAAACTGCTGTTTCGCACCGGTACGGATCGTCTGCAAAAAGGAAGCGTATCCCGCAGGATTTAAAGTCTTTTTGCGAACCCAAAACAGAAGTTTTATTAAAAGCGGCTGCAGCCGCAGAAATAACATTCCCACACCGAGCATAAACAGGGACGCGCTCAGATAAAGGAGCGGGTCCAATGCCTTTCCTGTCAACACGCTCTCTTTCAATTCATCCAGTCTTCCTGAAAAACTGTAGTAACCGTACAGCGATAAAACCGTGGCAAGTACATCAAGGTAGAATTTCTGCCAGAGTTTCTTTTCCGAGTGCGCTTTTTTACGCTTTACATGTACAATAGAAACGCCGCTGTACTTGATTACCGGAATCAGGGTCAGCAGTACCGATACCGCAACAGCGATACCCGCATACAAAAATACTTCACCGTTCAGTTCTACCGGCAGCGCCCTCCTTACGCCAAATTCAAGGAAAGCGGTAGACGAACCGATTAACTTACAAAGATAAATGCCAAGCGGCAGACCGATGATAAAGGAAATTGCCGCAAGCAAAAGATTCTGCATAAAATACAGGCGTATAATCTGTCCCTTACCCGCACCGCGGCTCTTTAACAGCGAAATTTCGCTCTGCTCCATGGAAAGCATCTGTCCGGAAATCATAAACAGGAACGCCGCCAGAAGCGCCAGCACCGGCACCTGTAAAATCATCAGCGTTGCGTCAATCTTTTTCTCTTTTCCTACAAATTCCCGAAGTACCTGTTCGTATCCGTCGCAGTTAATTACCTTACCGACACCGCGCAGTCCGAGCAGACTGTCAATTCGCCCTTTTGCCTGTACCGCGTCTTCCTGACGAAGCGTATAACAGTCGCTTAACACATACCATGTGCCGTTAATGTTGTAACGGTTCATATTATCACCGCGGAACAGTTCCGTAAACAGTTCCTGTGCGATAAACACTTCACTATCATAGCTGTCCGGCCCCTGTACCCAGTACAAATCATCTGCGGCACTGTTTTTAATAACACCGACAATACGAATATGCATCGGATTGCCGTCCGCGTCTTTTACAGATGAGAATACAATCTCCTCACCGACCAACAGATTCTTTTCGATTAGGGCCGCTTCCGTAACGACCGCTTCCAGGCAGCCATCCTCCGCCGGTTCTCTGGAATACATCACTCCGGAAATTACCGTGCTGTGTTGTTCTAACTCGGAAAGGGAACCGATTTTAAGTTTTGGAGAGGAAGCCCCGTCACGTTCGAACGTTGATGCTCCGGTAGCCAAAGAAAGGCTCAAATGCATCACATACTCGATACGCTCCACTTCCAGCTCATCACACACACGTCCGGAATATTCCTCTATTTCCAAAAATTCCGTTATAAATTCACCCTTCTGGGCAGATGCGGACATCGTAATCAATCCCGGATGTTTTCCGTTTTTCTCCGTATAAGCATCAAACTCATCCGATAACATTCTCTGCAGAGAAGCATTCTTATACATCGGATATCCGGCCGCTACTGCTACCAGTAAAATATTACCGATTAACAGGCATATTACAAGCCATTTTTTATGCCTGAGTTTTTGCATCATAAACCGAAACATACTATCCTCCTGTTACTGTACCAAAATCTTTGCGCCTTCCTCCAAACCGTCAATTATCCAATACGTTGACGTGCCCTTACGTCCAAACGAGAAACCGACGGCATGTAAACCATACTCATCCTTTATTTTTACCATCTGATTTCCGTTTTCCACATACGACGCGGACGTATCCAAAAGTAACACATCTTCCATATGTACGGTTTCCACCGTTACCGAAATTGAAGAACCTGTATAAAGTTCTTTGCTTTCTTCTTCCAGCCGGATATATGCCACGTTTCCCGCCAGTTCTTCGGAAATCGTATTGGCGGAAGCACTGATTACAACACCTTTTCCTTCTCTCGTCTCGCCGTTAATTTGAGCCGTAACCTTAACTTCCTGTCCGTAACGGAACTGCTTGCCTTCGTTCGGCACCTCAATCAGCTGTTCTCCGAGGTCCGCCACAACAATACTATAAGAGGATATCTGTGAGCCGAATCTCCATTGGGGCTGTTCCAACAAAAATCCTGCTTTTTTCATTACGATTTCTGTCTGTTCCACTGCTGCGTACATTTCTTCCAACGCCGTTTTTAATTCTTCGTACGTCTCTCCGGTTTCTCCCCGTTCTTCCATACGCTGCAGCTGACGTTCCCGTGAAGCAAGCTCAATTTCATCAATCTCTACATAAATCCGGGCAATCACGTCCCCCTCTTCCTTTATCGGAAACTCCGTATTCGTATTTTCCAAAAAGTAAACTACACCGTATGGAAAATCATAACGTATAGTTTCCTGCTTAGGGTAAACAACCCTACCTGTTGCCGTTATCGTCGTAACAAAATCTCCGCGTTTTACTGTCGTGTATTTTTGCGCGCCGTTCCCGCCTTCCGTTAATTCAAGCGCTTCCGTATACAAAGTTTTTGAACCTTTTTCCGTATGTATCGTCATTCCCTGTGTCGGCCCCGCCTGTGAGGAAGTATCCGTATCAGGTGCGTCTGCCTTTGCCTCAAAACGTGTCGCACAGAGGAAAACAACCGCACACAGTACAAGAGTTCCGAGCAGCCTTTGTCTTCCCTTAATTTTTAACATAAATCTGATCTCCTTCCTCCAATCCGTCTACAATCTCGGTATATATATTATTCTTATACCCTGTTACAACATCCTGACGAACCCTTACTCCGTCTTCTATCAGATATACATAATTTCCGTTGCTGTCTTTGTAAATGGCATTATTCGGAACGGAAAGTACCTGCCCGTGAAAATCATTTATCATGCAGATTAAAATAAAATCTCCGAATTTTGCTCCGTTTAACTCCTCTGCGGTATAATATGTAAGCAGACCTTCTTCCATCATCAATTCTTTTTCATAGATGATTTCCGTCTCTTTTCCGTTCACAAGCGCATATACTCTTTTATATGTTTCATACTCGGACGGCGCGAGATAGCCGTTTGCGGTAATATACTGTCTTGTCGTATCCGCAAGCGCAAGCGCCGGCTGCCCTGCCGCGAGCTGCGTTCCCTGACTTACACAAGCCGTTACCACACCGTCATACGGCGCGTAAATTTTACTGTTGCCTACTTTGGCTCTCGTTTCTTCCCAAATCTCCCAAAGCTCCGGCTCCTGCATTGCCCACGTTTCTTCGGCCTGCCGGATTAACAGCTCATACCATTCTCTCTCATCCGTACTAACTCCTGCCGCGAGTTTTTTTCGTGCGCTTTTTACAGCGTCCATATACACTTTCTTTTCCGACAGATACTTATCAAGCGCACTTGATGCCGCATTCCTTACGCCGTCCTCTTCCTGTTCCGCAAGTAAGTCTCCTGCCTTTACCTCACTCCCGATTTCCACATACAATCTGGAAACTCTGCCGCTCGCCTCAAACGCAAGCTCTTCCGTATGCGGCGCCAGCTCTGCATCCCTTGTTGTCAGAACATACAAATCCCGGTAAAGCGCCGTTTCAATATCAACTACCGCTTCCACAGGCGCAAGTAAAGCGATATTCGCCTGTGACTCTTTCTTGGTTCCGCAGCCGGCGAAACAAACGGCAGCAAGAGCGATTACCGCCAACCGGAATCTTTTTCTTTTCTCTCTCATATTGCCCTCCTGTTATCGCAAAATCACTTCTTCGCCTTCCGCAAGTCCGTCTAAAATCTCAACCTCAGAATCTGCGGACATTCCAACCGTAATATATTTCATCTGACGAATCCCGTCCTCACCGATGTAGTATACATAGGCATCGTCACCTACATAATGCACCGCACTTTTAGGAAGGTACAGTACATCGTTTTTTTCTTCCAGTGTCAGTGAATACAACACACGCAGCCCGATTGGCAGTCCATACTGCGTCTCCGAAAGTTCAAAACGGAATATGCCCGCTTCGGCATCCCCCTCCTTAAACACCGTTTCATACTTTACGCCCGCACTTGTCGCAAAAGTATAAGTTTCTCCCACATTAAAGTACGGAATATACTCCGTTTCGCTGCACTGGAACGCACACACCGTACTGTCACTTACTGTCAGCAATGTTCTTCCCGACCACGAAATATAACTGCTTCCCGTATATCCCATGTAGGTTACCGTCCCGTCTATTCCCGCGTAAATATGGCAGCCGTCAACATACTCCCGCAGCCTTTCATATTGCATAGACTCGATATAAATTATATCTTCAAGGTCTTCCGTACTCAGCCTGTAACTCTCCTCAATTCCCGAAACGCTCTCCTGATATTCGTCCTCCGACATCGTATTTCTGAGGCGCGCAAGCTGCTCTAACTTCAATTCCTTCTGCTCCCTCAGATGTTCTATCTCCATCTGCTGCGTTTTTATTTCATATTCCAGGTTCTGCAGCCGCTCACTTTCCTCATCACAATACAATTCCGCCAAAAGATCTCCTTTTTTTACGGCATCTCCGACGGAAACATAAACTCCGGTCAGACGCCTTCCGTCTACGGAAAAACTTAAATTTTCTGCCATTACCTGCTGATAAGTCGCAGTCAGAATTTTCGTTTTCCGGATATTGCCTCGCTTCACCTGTGTCATCACATACGCCTTTACGGTATCTTCCTTCACAAGAATCGACGGCTTGGCTTCTTCCTGCGGCAAAAGGCATCCGCCAAAAGTAAGTGCACAGGAGAACAACAACACTCCTGCATAAAACCTTTTCCTTCCCATTGTAACCTCCTGAATCACTATGTAAAATTAACGCAAATATGCTTGCCTTTCCCAATCCATTTTACCACATTATTAATCCGGTTTCCACAAAAATTTCCCCTACTTTTGTCCTATTTTTAGTAAAATCATATAACACAAAGACAGAGGCACCGCCGTTTTCCCGGTTGCGCCCCTGTACTGTAAACCCCATATGTTTTTATTCTTCAAACAATGTATCAATTAACCGGTATCCCTCCGGATAAAAAACACCGGATGCCTTTGCCTCCGCTTCGTTATAAAAACCGATGCGTTTCTGCTCTTTTGTACTGTCATACAAAAGGAACGGCACAGGGTCGGAAGTATGGGTGCGGCAGCGAATCGGCGTCGGATGGTCCGGCATAATCAGCATACGGTACGGCTCATTTGCCGCTTTCATTCCTTCTGCCACCGTGCGTACTACTTTGGAATCCAAAGACTCAATCGCCTCAATCTTGTTCGGCAGGCTTCCCTGATGCCCCATCTCGTCCGGCGCTTCCACATGAATATATGCAAAATCATAGCCGTCTTTCGTAAGAGCGTCTACCGCTGCCTGCGCCTTACCGACATAGTTCGTATGAAGCGTTCCGTCCGCGCCCGGAACTTTGATTACTTTCATTCCCGCGCCGATTGCGATTCCTTTTAACAAATCTACCGCTGAAATCATTACGCCTCGTTTTCCGGTCTTCTTTTCAAAGTCGTCTAATGCCGGCCTTGTTCCTGCCCCCCAAAACCAAATGGAATTTGCCTTATGCAGCCCCTTTTGCGCACGGGCAATATTCAGCGGATGGTTATTTAAAATCTCATAACTTCTTTCCATCATCTCCCGCAGCTTATCTTCTTTTGGCAGATAATCTCCGATTTTCTTTCCGAGAATATCATGGGGAGGCGTAAGCGGCACTACCTGGCCCTGATCCCAAATTAACAGATGACGGTAGCTTGTTCCCACATAATAGCTGTAGCTGCCGCCTTCCAGCTCTTTTTTTACCGCTTCGAGCAAAACCGCGGCGTCTTCCGTAGAAATCTCGCCGGAACTGTGGTCGATTATGGTTCTCTCTCCATACGGCACATCCTCCTCGGAAAGCGTAACAATATTACAGCGAAGGGCAATGTCCGTATCTTTCATCGGCACGCCGATGCTCAGCGCTTCTAACGGAGAACGTCCGGTATAATACTTCTTGGGATTGTACCCCAGCACCGCTAAATTTGCCGTATCGCTTCCCGGGCTCATACCTTCCGGAATTGTTGCTGCCAGTCCTACAACGGACTTCCCCGCAAGTTCGTCCATAACAGGAGTATTGGCCTGCATTAACGGCGTCTTTCCGCCGATTTCCGCAATCGGCTCATCTGCCATGCCGTCGCCTAATACGATAATATATTTCATTGTATTCATTTCTCCCTTCTTCTATATTTCCACACGGATACGGTTCTTTACCGTAACGCTTCTGCTCTTTTCGGCAAACGCGTCTTCCGTCATTTTCTCCGTAACAAACGCAAACTCACCGTCAACACCTTCTGCCTTTACTTCCCTGACGGTGCCGAACGCCGCAGCCGCAGCGTCCTTTTCCTCTGCCGGTACACGCACGAAAAACGCATTCATTGCGTCCGTGCTGGAAGAAAGCGCTAATTTTTTGCTGCTCCAAAGGGTCATAATGTTCGTCCCGACGTGTTTTGCCGCGTCCACAACATCCGCAACGACTGCGCTCGCGGTCGGGAGCTTGCCCGCGCCGCTTCCGTAAAACATGACGTCACCCAGCATATTGCCGCGCACCAGAATTCCGTTAAATACATCGTTTACGCTGTACAGCGGATGATGCTTGCCGATGATGCGCGGAGCAACCATCGCGAAAAACTTATCGTCCTCACGACGACCGATTCCAAGGAGCTTAACGGAAGCATCCATTGCATCCGCGTATTTCATATCTTCTGCCGTAATCTTCGTAATACCTTCGGTATAAATATCTTCATAATCCACCTGCTTACCGTAAGCAAGAGAAGTTAAAATCGCAAGTTTTCTGCACGCATCGTAGCCTTCCACGTCCGCCTCCGGATTGCGCTCCGCATAACCAAGCTCCTGTGCTTTCTTTAATACGGTGTCGAAATCATAACCGTAATCGTGCATCTGGCTTAAAATATAGTTGGTCGTACCGTTTAAAATACCGGTAATTTCCATAATTTCATCCGCGGTCAAAGACTGATTTAAAGGACGGATAATCGGAATACCGCCGCCGACACTTGCCTCAAATAAAAAGTTTACTCTTTTCTGCTTTGCAATTTCCAGCAGCTCTGCCCCGTGCTTCGCGACCAGTTCTTTATTGGACGTACATACGCTTTTCCCGCGTTCCAGGCACTCTTTCACAAAATCATATGCCGGACGCACGCCGCCCATAACTTCCACAACAATTTCTATTTCCGGATCATTTGCGATTACCTGAAAGTCATGCACCAGAATTTCTTCTACCGCATCTCCCGGAAAATCCCGCAGATCCAGCACATATTTCACATGGATATCTTTTCCGGCACGTCTTGTGATGTTCTCTTTGTTCAAATTCAGAACCTCTACCACGCCGGAGCCTACGGTTCCGTATCCTAATACTGCAATTTCCATTTCTTTTGCCTCCGCTGTTTATTCTCTGCCCAGTATCTTAATATAGTGTACCCCTTGTATCGTTTCCATACGTTCGAACAATACCGTTGCTTCCTCCGTCTGCGGAAGCATCTCGACTGAAATCGTAATCGACGCAATGCCTCCAATCGGAATCGCCTGATGAATTGTAAGGATATTCGCCCGGCTCTTTGCTATCTCACCCAGTACCACGGAGAGCAGGCCCGGCTCATCATCCATCTGGAGCATAAACGTAATCGTTCTGCCGCGGTTATTTTCATAAAACGGAAAAATATCGTCCTTATACTTATAAAAAGAACTCCGGCTGATACCGACTGCTTCCACCGCTTCCTGCACCGTCAGCACGCGCTCCGAATCCAAAAGGCGCTTTGCTTCTACCACCTGTAACAACACCTCGGGAACCGCCTTTTTCTTTACGATATAGTATTTCTCCTCTTTCAAACGGTATCCTCCTTTCGTGTTCGTGTCGCAAAAACAAGTGTCCGTATCAAGAAGATATCATAACACATTCGTAAGCAGATTGCAACTGTTTTCTGCAAAAAAAGAAGCGCCGGCAGAATGAACCTACCGGCGCGGGAAGTTCCGTATACGGAACTTTTTGTTATTTACTTTATTTTCTTTTTTACTTCTCCTATTGCCGCCTGTAACTGATTATCCGCGCTTAACGGAATTACCACAAGCTGTTTTAATTCCTCGTCAAGTTCCACTTTCACATCCGGCGTAATTCCAAGTCCGTGAATACTTCTGCCGGCCGGCGTGTAATACGTTGATACGGTCATTTTTACCGCACTTCCGTCCGCAAGCGGAAGGATACTCTGCACAATTCCTTTCCCGAAGCTCTGTGTTCCGACAATAGTAGCCAGACCATAATCCTGCAGCGCACCGGAAAAAATTTCCGACGCACTGGCACTGTTTCCGTTAACCAACACTGCCATCGGAAGTTCGCCGATACTGCCCGGCGTTGCTTTGATTTCTTCTTTGTACTCGTACTTATCTAACGTATAAACGATAAGGCCTTCCTCTATGAACATATCCAGCATATCGCAGACCGTCGTTAAAAGACCGCCCGGATTATCGCGGATATCTATAACCAGCCCTTTCATTCCCTGCTTCTTTAACGCGTTCAGCGCCGTTTCAAACTGATCCGCCGTCACCTCGTCAAACTCCATAATATATATATAACCGATGGAATCTTCCAACATTTCATAGGTTACGGTTTCCACCTCGATTAAGTCACGGATTATCGTCAGGTCCACATACTCATTTTCCGCGGAGCGCCACACCTGTACGTCTACGGTCGTGCCCTGCCCGCCTTTCATACGCTTTACCGCCAAATTCAAATCCCAGTCCGAAACATCTTCCCCGTCAATACGGGTAAGAATATCTCCCGGAAGCACTCCCGCATTATATGCCGGACCGTTTACAAACGGACGTACAATCGTAATCACTTTTGTAGAAGCGCTCTGGTTTACCAAAGCGCCGATACCGCAGTAAACTCCTTCCACCGATTCCATCAGCTCCGCGTATTCTTCTTTTGTATAATAACAGGAATACGGGTCATCCAGCGCATCCAAAAGACCGCGGTACATCCCCTCGTACAAATCCTCATCATCGACATCTTTCCAAAAATACATATCAATGAGAATTTTTAAGTAATTCGCCTTCGCAAGAAAATCTTCGTCGGAAATCGTTGTATCGCTCTTATCGCTTTCCCCTTTTCCGCCGTTCGTTATCCGTTTTAAAAGATTCCAGAAGCCCCCGCTTTTGTTGTCTTCTTTTTCGTTATTTCCGTTCTGCGTATCTTGCGTACCGCTTGCCCGCCCGGTGCTTCCTATATTACACCCCATAGCGCCGATGCCTGCAGCACAAAGCATAACAGCCAAAGCCAGCGCGGCAAGTCTTTTTGAAAAACTCTCTTTTTTACCTTTTCTCATTCTTAATCCTACTTCCTTCCGTCTTTTATTTTACGGACTGACATAATCACACGGGTCCACCAACGCTCCGTTAATTCGTATTGTAAAATGCAGGTGCGGCGCAGTTGACCAGCCGGTCGAACCACACTGCATAATTACCTGCCCCTGCCTTACATAGTCTCCCTCGGACACCAGCAGCTTTGAAGCGTGTAAATAATAAGTAACTACTCCGTTTCCGTGATCAATTACTACATGATTTCCGTTCATGGCGCTCCACGTCGCTTTCGTTACCGTACCGGCAAGTGATGCCACAATGTTCGCGCCGTAAGCCCCACCGATATCAATTCCGCTGTGATACTCTTTTTCTCCGGTAATCGGACTGATACGATATCCGAAATAAGAGTAAATATTCGGATCTCCCGGAAACGGCCAGATCATATTGTCTATGGAGGTCTCGTCGGTCATGCCGAGCTTTTTTAACTCCTCCTCCCGCCTTTTGCGTTCCTCTTCTTCCCGCCTTAATCGTTCTTCCTCTTCACGTCTCTTTCGTTCCTCTTCCTCCACACGGATACGTTCTCTTTCTTCCAAATCCGCGATTTCGAGCTGTTTGCTTTCTATTTCCTCGTAATACTCAAAATACTGTTCTTCGGTTATTCCCAAGCTCGCTGTCAGCTCATCCATGTATGCCGCCTTATTGGCAACCAGAATACTGAGATTATCAATCTGTAGCTGCTGTTCTTCCTTTTCGGCGTTTAATTCCACCAGTCTGATTGCGTATGCCTCTTCTTTTTCGCGTACCTCCTGACAGGAAGCCTCATAGCGCTTCAAAAGATTATCGTCGTAAGCCGCAATCTGGGAACGGTATTCTACCTGATTCAGCAAATCCTCCAGACTTTCGGCGCCGGTAAGCAATTCCCAAAAACTCGTGTCACCGTTCTCATACATATATTTTATCCGTGCTTTCATTGTTACATACTGATTATCTTTTATTTCAATCGCTTCTTCCAGTTCGCGGCCCGCTTCTTCCAGCGCCGTTTCACATTCGGCAATGCTTTGCCTGAGCTTCTCCATTTCATTGTAAGCAAGGGAAAGCTCCTCATCCACCCTTCTGATATACTCCTCCGTACCCTTCTTATCTGCCTCTAAAGCCGCAATCCGCTCCTCTGTCTCTTTTTTCAGCTTTTCCAAAGCTTCTTTTTCCTCTTTTGCCTTATCAATGGCGGACTGATACGACTCCTCCGCAAACACTACTCCTTCTTTTTCTCCCGGAAACATCATGCCTACCACTGCGGCTATCATCACATAACATAGTCCCTTTTTCCAGAACCGTTTCATCTGCCTCATTCGATTTCCCCTTTCCTTCGTATTTCTCTGCTGCTCTATCGTAAACTGATTTTGCGTAACTGTTTTCTTGTCGTCATAACGCTGCCAAGCAGGCCGATAAATACGCCGATACCGATTACCAGCGGTGTAAGCCGACGAAAAATCTGCTCCTCACTCAAAAATGTCATCTTGTAAAACACGCTCTCAAATTCTCCCGATAAAAAGCCGATTACCTTACTGTAAATCAAATGCAAAATTCCCAACGGCAGAAACGCGCCGACCAGTCCCAGCAGCATTCCCTCTACAACAAACGGAAAGCGTACGAAAAAATCGGTTGCCCCGATAAGATTCATAATCGAAATTTCTTCCTTGCGTACCGAAATTCCCATAGAAATCGTCATATGAATCAGGAATACCGCCACCGCGACCAATATCAGAATAATCGAAACCGAAATCAAAGTAGCAATCCGGTTAAGACCGCTTAAACTTTCCGCTACGCCGTCCAGCGCGTTGACACGGCGCACACCATTCAGTCCTTCAATATAGCGCACTAAAACCGCCTGCATGGATACATCATTTAAAAATACCTTATACGAGGCGGAATCCTCTAACGGATTATCCGTTCCGAACGTAGAAGCCAGTTCTTCATTTAAATGATCTTTTTTATAATTCTCCCATGCCTCCTCCGCGGAAATATAAACTACCTCCGCCACTTCCGCGCGCTTTTTGATTGCGTCCCCGATTGCCTGTACGGTCCGTTCCGGGCAGTCCTTTTCAAACAAAACCGTCACACCCACATTCTGCTCCGCCTCTTTCATCACATAGCTGACGTTCACCGCGACAAAATAGAACAAGCCGATTAAAAACAAACTGGCTGCGATTGTCCCGACGGAAGCAAGCGAAAACTTTCCGTTATGAAAAATGCTCCGGATTCCCTGTTTTAAACAATAGAAAAAAGTTCTAATACTTTGCATACACATATCCGCCTTTTTGCTCATCACTGATTATTCTGCCGTTTTTCAGCGTAATAACACGCTTCTGCATCATATCCACTACCTCACGGTTGTGCGTTACAACAACAACCGTTGTTCCGCGGCGGTTGACTTCCTCTAATAAGTGCATAATTTCCCATGAATTTTTCGGGTCCAGATTTCCGGTCGGCTCATCTGCAAGCAAAATCACCGGATTATTAATCAGCGCCCTTGCCAGCGCAACCCGCTGCTGTTCACCGCCGGAAAGTTCCGACGGGAACGCCTTGTACTTTTCATTCAAGCCGACTAAAGAAAGCATCCGCGGCACTCTCTTTTTAATCTCCGCGGGCGGAACTTCAATCACGCGCTGGGCAAATGCCACATTTTCATAAGCGTTCCGGTCCTTTAACAGACGGAAATCCTGAAACACAACGCCGATACTGCGGCGGTATTTGCTCACCTGATAACGGCGCAGTCTGGAAAGCTCCCGGCCTGCCACAAAAACCTTTCCTTTTGTCGGGGAAATTTCGCGTAACATCAGCCGGATTAAGGTTGACTTACCGGAGCCGCTGCTCCCGACAATAAAAACAAACTCTCCCTTTTTAATACTGATACAAATATCCTCCACGGCATGGACATCTTTCTGATATGCTTTTGAAACATGATCAAAAAGAATGACCGGTGCCTGTATATTCTGTAAATCCCTATGTAAATCGTATGAACCCGCCATGCGGTTCTCTCCTCCTTTTTCTATTCCGTGCCGCCCTGTTTTTCGTTCCTCTATACGCATAACAGCCGCATCGTCATGGTGCGGCTGTAAAGCCTAAAATTCCATATTTTCCATATATTTCATGTACTTTACTACCATCAGTGCCATCTTAAATGTAATCGCGTCCTCAAAAATACGAAGGTCAAGATTCGTCATCTTCTGAAGCTTATCCAGACGATATACCAATGTATTTCTGTGGATATAAAGCTGGCGTGACGTCTCCGAAACATTCAGATTGTTTTCAAAAAACTTATTGATGGTAACAATCGTTTCTTCGTCAAAATCGTCCGGCGACCTGCCGTCAAAAATCTCCCGGATAAACACCTTACACATCGGCATCGGAAGCTGGTAAACCAGTCTGCCGATTCCGAGATTCGAATAAGCCACCACGTTGCGGTCGCTGTAAAATATCTTGCCGACCTCCAACGCCATCTTCGCTTCCTTATAAGAACGGGACACGTCTTTGATTTCATTGACAATCGTTCCGAACGATATATTCACTCTCGTCATTGCCTCGGTATTGAGCGTATCCAAAAGCACTTTGGCGGTCTTCATCAGACTTTCGTAATCTTCGTTGACCTTCAATTCTTTGACAAGGATAATATTTCTTTCGTCCACCGCGGTGATAAAATCTCGGCTCTTTCCCGCAAAAAGGCTCCGTACCGTTTCCAAAGCATTCATATCCTTTTCCTGCTTTGTCTCGATTAAAAACACAACACGGCGTGCGTCGGTTTCAATGTGCAGTTTCTTCGCAAAATTATAAATATCCACCAGCAAAAGATTATCCAGCAAAAGATTCTTAATGAAATTATCCTTATCATAGCGTTCTTTGTAAGCTACAATCAAATTCTGAATCTGAAATGCCGTCATCTTTCCGATCATATAGACATCATCCGTATCTCCCTTTGCCAAAACAACAAACTCCAGATGACTGTCATCATATACTTTAAAAAACTGATACCCGGCCAACGCCTGACTGTCCGCCGGAGACTCAACAAAAGCAAGCACCGCCTCGGTACTCTCCGGCCCCGGCTGGAGGGTCGATGCCAAAACCTCTCCGTCGGCTTCCAATACACATAAATCTACCCTTGTAATTGCCTTTAATCCGTCTATTGTATTTTGCAACACCTGATTTGAAATCATAGCCCCTCCTTCATAAGCACAAAAACACTCTTCCACTATTGTCAGTTTATCATTCGCTTTATGAAAAGTCAACAAAACTATCCCTAAATAATTTCTAAACTTTCGTGCAGGCAAAGTGAGCAGGCAGCCGGAATCTGGGAGTAAACTCCCAGATTCCGGCTGTCATGCGAACGCGTCCACGACCGAGCGCCTTTGGCGCGAGGTTCGGGGTGGGCGCGCAGCGC
>JAFLSZ010000015.1:0-3588 GCA_022510665.1 Lachnospiraceae bacterium | reverse complement strand
GGTTCGGGGTGGGCGCGCAGCGCTCCTGCACGAAACACGTCTGTCTCCTAACGCGACCACGACCGAGCGCCTTTGGCGCGAGGTTCGGAGTGAGCGCGCAGTAAAAAAGGGAACTACCTCTTACGGGTAGTTCCCAAAAATTTTTAACGGAATTAGTGAGAGATAATCTGCTCGGTTTCCTTATCGAAGATATGTATCTTCGTCAAATCAAACGCAATACGGATTGTATCACCCGGTCTTGCAGTTGTACGAGGATTTACTCTTGCGGTTACCGGAATAGTGTCATCAATATCGAAGTATAAGAATACTTCCGCACCAAGTAACTCGTATACGCGCACGGTTGCGTCTAAGCTGCTGTCTTTGGAAGACTCGATGAAAATCTCCTCATCTTTGATATCTTCCGGTCTGATACCAAGAACAACCTTCTTCGGATATTCCTCATTGGTGTAACCACCGTCAATAAGCTTCTTAGCTCTGTTCTCAGCAAGTTTAATTGAATGTGTACCAAACTTCAGAGCCACCGTTCCGCCTTCTTCTACTGCCTGACAGTCAATGAAATTCATCTGCGGGGAACCCATGAAACCTGCAACAAACAAGTTAATCGGCTTATCATAGAGATTCTGCGGCGTATCTACCTGCTGAATAACACCGTCCTTCATAACTACGATTCTCGTACCAAGGGTCATAGCCTCTGTCTGGTCATGGGTAACGTAGATAATGGTCGTCTGCAACTTCTGATGCAGCTTAGAAATCTCAATACGCATCTGTACACGAAGCTTTGCATCCAAGTTAGAGAGCGGCTCATCCATCAGGAACACCTTCGGATTACGAACAATAGCACGTCCCATAGCAACTCGCTGTCTCTGACCACCGGAAAGAGCCTTCGGCTTACGATCTAATAAATGCTCAATATCAAGGATTCTTGCAGCCTCATGAACGAGTCTGTTAATTTCTTCCTTCGGAGTTTTTCTTAACTTCAGACCAAATGCCATATTATCAAATACGGACATATGCGGATACAGCGCGTAGTTCTGGAATACCATCGCGATATCTCTGTCTTTCGGTTCTACATCGTTCATCATCTTATTACCGATGTAAAGCTCACCGGAGGTAATTTCTTCAAGGCCCGCAATCATACGCAGGGTAGTGGATTTACCGCAGCCGGACGGTCCTACAAAAATGATGAATTCCTTATCCTCAATTTCAAGATTAAAGTCCTTAACCGCAACGAAACCGTTTGGATAAGTCTTGTTGATATTCTTCAACGATAAACTTGCCATGCTTTTTTCCTCTCTATTCCTTATTATTTAGTGTTTTGCAACACAAACTTTAATTTTCAGCATCTTCGCTTTCTTTGACTTTCTGTTAAACCATTTACAATTCCTTTTTCTTTCGTTCTGCCTGCCTATACTCAGGTGTCTCTACTCTCACAGCCCTGCATACGGCACGCTCTTTGTGGGCGCTTCCTGTTTACATTTTGTCGTTTTCTTGGGTTGTCTGACTCCGGTCTGCAGATATTGGCTTCTCTCCGTCGCACTCCATCCTGTCGTAAGTATCGCGTAGAACACACGAATGAGCTTACAACTGATCACCATCATTGCCTGCCCTTACGTTTTCCGAACCGGTACGCCACCGGCCCGTCTATGTAAACTTCTGTATCTGCCCCGGCGCTCGAAATCATTCGATATCGCCTGTGATATATCCTGTAAGCCTGCAGCCGACAGGAAATCCGTTTTTCCGTTACGCTCACATATATATATGACGCGATTAATTCTCAATCGTAAAAAATAGCTTATTATTTAATACATTAATATAATACACTATTTTAAAATAAATTACCATATCCCTTTTAACCAAATTGTACTTCCCTTTTTTGGTGATTTTGTACAGTCAACTTGTTCCCCTTTTTCCATATCTGCGCATTACTTCACCACATTTTTCGTACAAGCTTTTAGTTGTCTGTACTTTTCTGTTTTTATCCTCCGTATGCTGTTTTTTTGTGTTTTTATTCCTTATTGCAGCACATATTCTCCGGAAACCAACAAAGTACAGGAAGACAACGCTTTACACCCGCTTTTCCCTTCCGGTACTATGTAACTGTGATAAAGAAACATCGAAGTATCTTTGGCGGTCAGACTTCCATCGGTCAAATCGACAATTGCGCTTCCTGCCGCCGTCGCAGAGCCTCCAAGGAGAACGATTCCGGTTCCCGCGCTTCCTGTGAGTGTCTCTCCTTTTTTCAGATAAACCGTCGTATAGCCGCCCCGTTCCGTAAGCCTGCTTTCCAGATAACTTAAAGTAATTAACGGGTCCTCCGCGCCGCCCGGAGTCTTTGATGCCGCTCCCGCATGGCGTCCCGAAAAAAAAGCCGCCGTCAAAAGCAATATTCCGCCTGCCGCATATCCAATCTTCTTCGCTAAGTTCATTCCGGCTCCTTTCTAAAACTGCCTATTCCTCATTTTCCGTAAACTTCCCTATCTGGTACGCTTCTACCATCTCTTTTATTTTATCAAAATCCGGACGGTATTCCTGCGCCTGCGCCTTTCCCGGCAGTTTCCGATAGACGATATGTTTCACGTCCCGGTAACTTTCAAGATAAACCAGTTCCTCTTCCGGACTACGGTCGACAAGCGAATGCTCTGCCGCCATAATTATGGTATCCTTTATCGAATCCGGCACGACAAAGCGTACTCCCTCTTTTGTCTGCTCGGTCAAAGCTTCATAAACCGCTTTTTCCAAAATACAACTTGTCTTAGGGCGCACTCCCAAAAACGCCGCTCCCACTTCCTGCGCGGCCATGCACAAGGTTTCCTCCGAAAAAATCCCGCAGAGTTCCGAGAGCATAAACAATTCCGGCATTTCCGGATTGTAAACACTCAGCACTTCGTACGCACCGCCGGAAAGCTCCGCCTTCGTATCTACGGGCACTTCCACAAAAACAAGCGTATCCCTTAAAAAATCCGCGTATCTAAAAAAAAATGCCGTCACTTTATGTTCTTCATCCTCCACCGCCAGAATTGACCAATAAGAAGGCAGCGTCTCCGGCAGAACTACCGTGGACGGAGATTCTTCTTTCGGCGGCGCAGTCGGCGGTTCTTCCACAAAAAATGTCCCTGACAGCGTGATATATGCCCCCAGCCATACCAGGCTAAACAAAGAAATATATAAAAAAAGCCGGAGTGCCAAACTTCCTTTTTTCATTTTTCTCCTCCTGTGTTTGTATCTCCACATTTCAGTATAGCAGACTTTTCCTTTTTCCGCAACGCCGTCGTGCGTTTCCCTTGCTCATTTTCCCCTGACATTGTATAATAGTAGAATAATGTATACTATATACGGAAGCAAGTAAATTATTCACATAAAGAAATTACATGCAAAACCCGAAAAAGCATACGGATAGCACAAAAAAACAACCAAAAAACGGCTTGAGCTTCCGCATTTTTTTAGTCGCTTTAAAAAATTCCGCAGATGGCACGCTATCTTATTTATGCATTTGTCTGAAGGACTTACGTTTAGCGGAGCCGGAATCACCTCTAAGAGCCGGTTAGACGCGAGGACGCACCCGAGCGGCTTAACGGCTCTTAGAGGAAG
>JAFLSZ010000014.1 GCA_022510665.1 Lachnospiraceae bacterium | reverse complement strand
CATGCGCAACGCTGCACCGGACTTCCTCTAAGAACCGTTAAGCCGCTCGGGAGCGCCCTCGCGTCTAAGCGGCTCTAAGAGGTGATTCCGGCTCCGCTAAAAACGCGCTCCTTCGGGCAAATGCAAAAATCAGAGAGCGTGCAATCTGCGGAACTTTTTAAAGTGACTGAAAAATGCGGAAACTCAAGCGGGGATTTAGTGCCTGACGAGACCGTTCCGGTCAGCGACGACCATACACAAAGATGTAACAGAGCGTTTACCGAAGATAAATAAAAATCTGGCGGAGGCAACGAGAGAGGTACTGGACGTCAATAAATCGGAACGCCATATCCGGGGAGGAATGGCG
The DNA here is from genome assembly GCA_022510665.1 of Lachnospiraceae bacterium. Classification (GTDB taxonomy): domain Bacteria; phylum Bacillota; class Clostridia; order Lachnospirales; family Lachnospiraceae; genus SIG307. Next base: position 32,950 of record JAFLSZ010000014.1, on the reverse strand, counting down.
ACGCGGGAGAAGTATCTGCACCGGGAATGTGATTAGCTAATTTGAAAAAGAACGGCCTGAAAATGGTATTTGAGATACTGTTTTCCGTCGTTCTTTTTTAAATTTGTCATTCCTTTTTGGCGTATGATGTGGTATGATTGATGTGGTATGATAAAATATATGATAAAATAAGCCAATATTGCAAAATGCGACAAATATATAGATGGGATAAGTTCGAATGAAAGGATGGTTTAGGATATGGGGAAAGCGACGTTTCGCGGCGGCATTCATATGTATGACGGCAAGGATTTGTCGAAGGACAAACCGACAGCGGTACTGCTTCCGGAAGGAGAGCTGGTGTTTCCGATGTCCCAGCATATCGGCGCTCCGGCAAAACCGGTTGTGGCGGTCGGGGATAAGGTACTGACCGGGCAGATTATCGGAGAGGCGGCGGGCTTTGTGTCGGCGCATGTCATCAGTTCCGTGTCCGGTACGGTAAAGGCGATTGAAAAACGACTGACGGTTTCCGGTGCGGTATGTGAATCCGTAGTGATAGAAAATGACGGAGAGTATAAGACGATTGAGGGGTTTGGAGTAAAAAGGGATTATACGAAACTCTCCAAAGAAGAAATCCGCGGCTATGTAAAAGATGCCGGTATTGTAGGCATGGGCGGCGCGGGTTTTCCGACCCACATAAAACTTACGCCGAAAAAGGATGATGCGATTGATTACGTCATTGTAAACGGCGCGGAGTGTGAGCCTTATTTAACGTCCGACTACCGAATGATGTTAGAGGAGAGCGAAAAGATTGTCGGCGGTCTGAAAATTATACTCCGCCTGTTTGAGAATGCAAAAGGCATTATTTTGATTGAAGACAATAAGCCGGATGCAGTCAAAAAGATTTCGGAGCTTGTAAAAAACGAAGAGCGGATTACGGTAAAAGCCGCGAAGACGAAGTATCCGCAGGGGGCGGAGCGACAGATTATCAATGTGGCAACCGGCAGAAAGATAAACTCTTCCATGCTTCCGGCAGACGCGGGCTGTGTGGTAAACAATATAGATACCGTTATTTCGGTCTATATGGCGGTGGCGGAGTCCACTCCGTTAATCCGCCGTATTATTACGGTAACGGGCGATGCGGTCACGGACCCGCGGAATTTCTCGGTACGCACCGGTACGAATTATACGGAGTTAATCGAGGCGGCAGGCGGTTTTAAGGCGACGCCGGAAAAGGTAGTTTCGGGCGGTCCTATGATGGGGCTGGCGCTGTTTGATTTGAATATACCGGTAACAAAGACTTCTTCCGCGCTGCTTGCCATGGCAAAAGACGAAGCGGCGGCGATGCCTGTATCCCCTTGTATCCGCTGCGGCCGCTGTGTATCGGTATGTCCGAGCCGTCTGGTTCCGCAGAGGATGATGGAGTATGCGGAGAATTTTGATAACGAAGGTTTTATCGGTTTGGACGGTATGGAATGTTATGAGTGCGGCACCTGTACTTATGTCTGTCCGGCGGGAAGGCGGCTGACACAGTCGTTTAAGCAGACCAGACGCAGTATTTTAGATGAACGCAGGAAGAAGTAAGGAGGGGCGAAGATGAAAAGTAAATTAAATGTGTCGGCTTCTCCGCATATAAAAAGCAGGGAAACGACCGCAACGATTATGCGTGACGTTATGATAGCGCTGGCGCCGGCGGCATTGTTCGGCGTATACCGGTTTGGGCTGCGGGCACTTGTGATTCTGGTGTTATCCGTAACATCCTGTGTGCTTGCGGAGTACATCTACAAGCGTCTGATGAAAATACCGGGCGGTTGTTATGAATGCAGCGCTATGGTAACGGGACTTTTGCTGGGTATGAACCTTTCGGTAAACGTACCTTACTGGATTCCGGTGCTGGGCGGTGTGTTCGCTATTATTGTGGTAAAGATGCTGTTTGGCGGTCTGGGACAGAATTTTATGAACCCGGCGCTGGCCGCAAGATGTTTTTTGCTGATTTCGGCAGGAAAGCCGATGGCGACTTTTGCGGTAGAAAAGATTGCGGCAGGAAATGCGGCGCAGCTTATTTTTTCGGGCGCGGCGGGATTAGACGGTCTTTCTTCCGCAACTCCGCTTGCTGCGATAAAGGCGGGCGAGAGCGCGAGTCTGTTTGATATGTTTTTCGGTTTTACCGGCGGTACAATCGGTGAAACAAGCGCGTTTTGTATTTTAATCGGCGCGGTTTATCTGTTGGTGCGCCGTATAATTTCCATTCGTATTCCGGCGGCGTATATTCTGACCTTTGTCGTATTTATGGGATTGTTCGGCGGACACGGATTTGACGCGGAATATCTTGCGATGCAGGTCTGCGGCGGCGGCCTTTTGCTGGGTGCGTTTTTTATGGCAACGGATTATGTGACGTCTCCGATTACGCCGAAAGGAAAGATTGTATTTGGTATTTTTCTGGGCTGTTTAACCGGTATTTTCCGTGTGTACGGCGGTTCCGCGGAGGGCGTTTCCTATGCGATTATTACCGGTAATATTCTGGTTCCGTTAATCGAGAAGGTTACTTTCCCGAAATCCTTCGGCAAAGGAGGAAAAGCAAATGTCTAAAAAAGGAAAAGACGGCGGCGTTCTTTCTGTCGTGAAGGATACGTTGGCCTTGGTTTTAATTACACTTGCGGCAGCGGTACTGCTTGGTTTTGTCCGTGAGGTTACGGCGGAGCCGATTGCAAAAAGAGAGGAGCAGGATAAACAAAACGCGTATCTTGCGGTATTTGAAACGGCATCGTCCGTAACGGAGTCAAAGGACGTTCCGGAGCTTGCGGCGGCGCTGGCTTTATCGGCGCAGGTTCTGACGGAGGAGTACAATAAAGCGGTAACGGTTGACGAGGTTTGTCTTGCGAAAGACGAGGCAGGCAATACCGTTGGATACATTATTACCGTAACCGATAAAAAGGGATACGGCGGTGCGGTTCAGATGGTATTCGGTTATTCGCTCGACGGTGTTGTGACAGGGATTGAGTTTCTGGTTCTGAATGAAACCGCGGGTTTCGGACTGGAGGCGGAAAAAAATCCGGAATGGCGTAAGCAGTTTATCGGCGTTGCCGCAGACAGCTTTACGGTGACAAAGACCGGCGCGGGGGCAGACGGTGAAATTGACGCGTTAAGCGGCGCTACGCGTACTTCCAACGCAGTAACGCAGGGAATCAACGGAGGCCTTTTGTTTGCGAAGTATCTGGCAGAGCAGGGAATCGGAGGTGCTAAATGAAACAGTGTCTCAAACAATTTGTTAATGGTTTAATAAAAGAGAACCCGACGTTTGTGCTGATGCTCGGAATGTGTCCGACGTTAGCGACTACGACTTCGGCAACGAACGCGGTGGGAATGGGACTGACGACAACGGTCGTTTTGGTACTTTCGAATATTTTGATTTCCATGCTGCGGAAGGTGATTCCGGACAAAGTGCGTATTCCGGCGTTTATTGTTGTTATCGCTTCTTTTGTGACGATAGTTGAGTTTTTGTTAAAAGCATATTTGCCGGGGTTAAATGAATCTCTCGGAATTTATATTCCGTTAATCGTGGTAAACTGTATTATTTTAGGCCGTGCGGAGGCGTTTGCCTCCAAGAATCCGGTGCTGCCGTCGGCATTTGACGGTATCGGCATGGGTCTCGGATTTACGCTGGGACTTACCTGTATCGGCGTGTTCCGCGAGCTGTTAGGCGCGGGGGAAGTGTTTGGCATCCGTGTGATGCCGGCTTCTTATGAACCGCTGGCAATTTTCGTTATGGCGCCGGGAGCGTTTTTCGTACTGGCAATGCTGACGGCGTTACAGAATAAACTTAAACTGAAATCTGCGACGAATGTGCCGGGCGGTATGGAAAAGCTGGCCTGCGGCGGAAACTGCGCGGCCTGTAACGGAAAGGAATGTACGGCAAACCATGCGCTGCTGGATCAGATAAAAGAGAAGAAGGCTGCGGAGGAAGCGGCAAAGAAAGAGGCTCTGATAAAGGCGGCGGCAGAAAAGAAAGCGGCCGCAGAAGCAGCAGCCGCAGGAAAGGAGGAGGCATAGTATGAAAGAATTGTTGCTTATCGCAATCGGAGCGGCGTTAATCAATAACGTGGTACTCAGTCAGTTCCTCGGTCTGTGCCCGTTCCTCGGAGTTTCCAAAAAGATTAAGACCGCGGCGGGTATGGGCGCGGCGGTTATCTTTGTTATTACGATTGCATCGGCGGTGACGTCGCTGCTTTATGACGGGATACTGCTCCGGTTTGACTTGGAGTATATGAAGACGATTCTGTTTATCCTTGTTATTGCGGCGCTGGTGCAGTTGGTCGAGATGGCATTAAAGAAAATGAGTCCGGCTCTGTATTCCGCCCTTGGGGTATACCTGCCTCTCATTACGACGAACTGTGCGGTGCTTGGAATTGCCCTGACAAACGTACAAAACGGCTATGGGCTTTTGACCGGCGTTGTAAACGGTTTTGCGACGGCGGTAGGATTTGCGATTTCCATTGTAATTCTGGCAGGAATCAGAGAACGCATGGAGCATTCCAACATTCCGAAAGCGTTTCAGGGAATGCCGATTGTGCTGATTGCGGCGGGGTTGATGGCGATTGCGTTCAGCGGCTTTGCCGGATTACAGATAGGAGGCTGAGAAGAAGATGACAAGTTTGATATTTCACCCTCTGTTTGCTCTAAAGCTGCCTGTGCCGCAGGAGATAACGGCAGCGGCGGTAAACTATAAGGCAATCGGAATCGCTGCCGCGGTTATCGGAATTACGGGTCTGCTTATCGGTATTCTGCTTGGTGCGGCAGGGAAGTTTTTCTTTGTTCCGGTGAACGAAAAAGAAGTAGCGGTCAGGGAACTGCTTCCGGGAAACAACTGCGGCGGCTGCGGTTTTCCGGGCTGTGACGGTCTGGCAAAAGCCATTGCGGACGGGGAAGCTCCGGCAAACCAGTGTCCGGTGGCTTCGGCCGAAGCAAAGGCAAAGATAGCGGACCTGCTCGGACAGAGTCTGGAAGAAGGCGTAAAGAAGACGGCGTTTGTAAAGTGTTCCGGTACCTGTGAGAAAACGGAGTATAAGTATAATTATTACGGTCTGCACGACTGCCGGAAACTGGCGCTGATTCCGGGGCACGGCGACAAACGGTGCGGGTTTGGCTGTATGGGTTACGGAAGCTGTGTAAAGGAATGCCAGTTTGACGCGATTCATATTATAAACGGTGTGGCGGTCGTGGATAAGGAGCGCTGTACCGCGTGCGGAAAATGTGTTAAGGTTTGCCCGAACCATTTAATTGAGCTGGTTCCGTATGACGCAAAATATGTAATAGGCTGCAGCTCCCATGAGAAGGGGAAAGCGGTAAAAGATGCCTGTACGGCAGGGTGTATCAGCTGCGGCGTGTGTGTGAAGATGTGTGAAGCGGGTGCGGTCACGATGGAGGATAATCTTCCGCGGATTGATTTTGAAAAGTGTACCGGCTGCGGAAAATGCGCCGAAAAGTGTGTACAGAAAGGGATTGTTTTACATTAAGCCGCGGCAGTCCGCGCTTGGTGGATAAAGTTTACAATACAAAAACAAAGAGAAAGGTGGAATTTAAAATGCGTTGTATGGTATGTGGACGAGAGGCAATGAATCCGGAAGCGAATTATTGCGATTACTGCGGAAGTTCTTTTCGTCAATACGGAGAAAATACTTGGGAAGCCCCGTCAGTGCAGAATAACCGTTCGGCAGAAAATACGAAAGAACCGCAGGCGTATACCGCATTTGGCACGACGGAGTACCGCGATAACGTGTATGAAGCGGAACAAAAAGCGCAGAACGGCGAACATGAGAATAAGGCTTCCACAGGAATGTTTCTTGGAGTTATGCTTCTTCCGTTTGTTCCGATGATAGGTTCGATTGCCTATCTTATTATCCTGTTTCACTGGGCGTTTTCGGCCTATATTACCGATGCCAGAAAGAACTGGGCACGGGCAACTTTAATTTATACCGCAATTATATTTGTACTGATATTAATTTTTACTATGGCCTATTTGAACCTTTCCATTGGAGGAACGCAATGAAATTACTGCATTGTGGGGATTTGCATCTGGATTCCGCACTGAGCGCGAATCTGGACGGCGAAAAAAAGAAGAGACGCAAAAGCGAACTGCTGGCGGGGTTTGTGCGTATGGCGGAATATGCCGGAGAACATGGAGCAGAAGCCGTTTTGATTGCCGGAGACCTGTTTGACGGCAGAGCCGTGACAAAGCGGACGCAGAATATGGTAAGGGAAACGATTTTACGTTTCCCTTGCCTTGATTTTCTGTACCTGAAAGGAAACCATGACAAAGAAAATTTTTTGGAAAACTGGGAGGAACGTCCGGAGAATTTAAAGATGTTCGGAACGGAATGGACATATTACCGGTACGGAGACGTTGTCGTTGCGGGTGCGGAGCTTGCGGGAGAAAACGCGGCAGAGCTGTATGATTCTCTTGTCCTGAATCGGAACGACTGTAATATTGTGCTTCTGCACGGACAGACGGAAAAGTACCGTTCGGCGGACAGGGCGGAAACGATAGAACTTTCTGCATTGAAAAATAAAAATATAGATTATCTCGCCTTAGGGCATGTTCATTCCTACCGTTACGAGGCGCTGGATGCCAGAGGCTTTTATTGTTACTGCGGCTGTATGGAAGGGCGCGGGTTTGACGAGTGCGGAGAAAAGGGTTTTGTCTGGCTTGAAATCGAAGAAAAGAAAATAACGCATACGTTTGTGCCGTTTGCGGTACGCACGGTGCATGAAGTGTCTGCGGATATTTCGGACACGAAGAATACGACAGAAGTAGAATACATAATCCGAGAGGCTTTGCAGGGAATCGCAAAAGAGGACCTCGTAAAGGTGGAACTGACCGGAAAAGTCGCTCTGAACGCGGAGAGGGATTTACAGTATCTGACGCGGCGTTTTGAGGACGGTTTTTTCGCGTTTAAAATCAGCGACAGGGAAGTAGGGCTTGCCATACGTCCGGAAGAATATGAAAATGATATTTCGCTGCGGGGCGAGTTTATTCGTTATGTAATGGAACAGGATTATACGGAAGAGGAAAAACGCATGATACTGGAAATCGGCGTGCGTGCTTTGGTAGGGGAGGAGATAGAGTCATGCTTTTAAAACGGTGTTATATCAGCAGTTTCGGAAAGCTGCAGGATTTTACCTATGATTTTACCGGAGGCCTTAACGTAATCCGGAAGGAGAACGGCTGGGGAAAGAGTACCTTTGCGGCTTTTATCCGCGCAATGCTTTACGGAATGCCGTCTTTGGGCAGCCGCGCGAAGTTAGAAGATGCCGAGAGGCGTAAATATAAACCGTGGCAGGGCGGAAATATAGGCGGATATCTGATTTTTGAGGCAAACGGAAAGGAATACAAGGCGGAGCGCACGTTTGGCGCAAAGGAAGGAGAGGATACGTTTCGTCTGACAGACCTTTCCACAAACCTGGAATCTTCGGATTTTTCCGCGGAACTCGGGAAAGAGTTATTCGGACTGGATAAGGAAGCATATTCCCGCAGCACTTACCTTCCGCAGAATAAAATATCCGGCGGCGGCATCAATGACAGTATCGGCAGAAAACTCGGACGGATTGCGGAAGGAGACGAGGAGAGCAGTAATTTTGAGAAAGCGCAGAAAGCGTTGGACGAAATCAGGAAAAAGTATATTCCCGACCGCCAGAAGGACGAAAAAGGCTATATTGCGGAGTTAAACCGTTCTATTTCCGAGACGGAGGCACGTTTGGAAAGCTGCCGCCGGAAAGAGGAGAACGCAAGGCCCTGGCGGGAAAAGGAGCGGAATCTGGCCGCCCAAAAAAGAGAATGCCGGGAAGATTTGCTCAAATGCCGCAGGGAACTGGAAGCCGCGGCGGGGTACGAAGCTCTGCTTGCGAAAAAACGGCATTACGGAGAGTTATGCCAGCGGGAAGAACGGTTAAGACAGCAGACGGACGGCATAAAAAGCCTGTTTCGGGCGGGCGTGCCGGAGCCGGAAGAATTAAAGCAATGCAGGCGGGAGGCGGAAGAAGCGGCGGAATTGTCCGGAGAACTGCGCTCTTACCGGCTGGCAGAGCAGGAGCAGGAACGCTTAAAAACCCTGCAGGAAATGTTTCGAAACGGCGTGCCGGAGGAAGAAGAACTGCAGGAATGCCGTCGGACGGAGAAAGAAACAAAAGAACGCTCCCTTCAGGCGGAAAAACTGTGCGGGCAGGCGGGGCAGGAGGAAAAAAGCGCAGAGAAAGCACGAAAAGGCTGTGTGATTTGGGCGGCCGTGTTTTTTGCTGCCGCGGCGGCGTTTGGAACAGGGGCGGTTGTAAGTATTTCGGCATTTGAAAATCTACTGCCGTTTTTTGTGTCAGGCGCGGTTTTGGCAGCGGCGGGCGGCGTTTTGTTTCTTACCCTTGCGGCGGGGAACCGAAGAAAGCAAAATGCGGCACAGGAGAAAAAACAGCAGGCGCTTTCGCTCCTTGAGGCCTGTTCCGAAGAAGGACAGCGGGGCAGGGAAATCCTCAGACGGTGCGGTATGGAAAAGAACACGGATGTGACGGGCGCGTTTTATTTTTTGTCCGACTGTGTGAAGGAGTACCGCCGGCTTTCCGAAAAAAACGAAAAATATGCACGGAGTCTGGAGCGGAAAAAAGAACTGCTTTCCCGCAGTGAACAAGTATTGCGAAAGTACGGCATGGACGGGGAAGATATTTTAGGAGAACTGCGTTTGCTGGAAAACCGTGCCAGGGATTTGAGGGGATTTTCGGAAGAACTTGCAGAAGCGGCCGAAAAACGGGTACAATTTGAACGGGAGAATCCGCCGGAGGAGTTCTGTAATCTGACGCCGCCGAAAGAGGATTTTGCGGAACTGCAGAGAAAAGAACGGAAAATTACGGAACGGATTGCGCGGTTGGAGGAAGAGGAAAAGGACTGCCGTACCCGTGCGGAGGCCTTTGAGGAAGAGGCGGAAGGATATACGGAGTATGAGGAAACTCTGTTACAGTTAAACGCGGAACTTTCGGCAAAAAAACGGGAGCATTTTTTCATAGCGGAGACGATGAAATGCCTGCAGACGGCAAAAGACAGTTTTTCTTCCCGTTATATGAAAGGGCTTTTACGGAGTTTTCAAAGCTATATGTCTCTGCTTGCCGGCGGAGATTTTGAAAAGAGCATGGACGGACGCTTTGGCGGAGTGGATGTCGATACGAATCTGGATATCCGCGTGTCGGCTTACGGGGGAGGAAAAGAACTGGGATATCTCAGTATGGGATTTCGGGATTTAATCGGGCTTTGTATGCGGTTTGCACTGGTGGACGCGCTTTTTGAAGAGGAACAGCCGTTTTTGATACTGGACGACCCGTTTGTTAATCTGGATGAGGAGAAGGTAACGCGTGCCCTGCGTTTTCTTGGGGAAGCGTCAAAAAAATATCAGATTATTTATCTTGTCTGCCACGGCAGCCGGTGTGAATAAAAGAAAAAAAGGAGGAGATGTGCGATGGAAAAGAAAAAAGAAACTCTTCGCATTATCGCAATTTTGGCGTTTCTGGCATATCTTTTATTACTCGCATATCTGCTCTTTTTCAGCAGTACCTACGGACGTACGGAGGAAATGGGCTACCGCTATAATCTGAAGCCGTTTTTGGAAATCATGCGGGGAATCAAGTATATTGACAAGGTCGGACGTGATTATGTGCTTGTTAATATCGGCGGAAATATCGCGGCGTTTATGCCGTTTGGTTTCCTGCTGCCGTTGGTTTCGGAGCGGAAACAAACGATGTTAAAGGCTTTGTTAAAAACATTTCTGTTGAGTTTTTCGGCTGAAGTGATTCAGCTGATTACAAGAACCGGCGCGTTTGATGTAGATGATTTGATTTTAAACACGATAGGCGGCATCTTGGGATACGGATGCTATTTTCTGATTGTCGGAAGGAGGGGGAAGAAATAATGAAAGGTATATTTCATTTCCGACCGAAAGAAAAAGACGGGGTGCATTTTCACAGCAGAAAGCGTTCCGGAAAAGGAACTGCGGGTTTTGTACTGGCAATAATCTGCGTGCTTGCCTTTCTTGTTCTTTGTGTTATCTCCGCGGTGGCAGGAGGAAACGCGGGTGATTTTATAGGAGTCGCCGGTCTGGCGGTTGCCGCGCTTTGCATTATCGCGTTTTGGCTGTCGTTACAGGGACTGCGGGAACGGGACGTGTACACGAAACTTCCGTTTGCCGGGCTGTTGGTGGCGGGCGTATTGTTCGTTTGGCTGTTCTGTCTTTATATTATAGGAATCCGTTTTTAAAAAGCGGATAGGAAGGAAACGTATGGAAGATTGGAAAGAAATTTTGGAAGAAGAATGGGAAGAAATCGAGGAGAGACAGACGCTCTGTACGGAGCGTCTTACGTCCATGCTGACGGAGCAGACCGTACCGGAGGCATATCTGCCGTACTTTAAGGCACAGGCGGAGAAACTGCTTACGATTTTTTCTTATGCGGAAAAGACGGATACAGGAGCACTTTCGGGATACTCCATGGAGCAGTATAGGGCGCTGTTTGACGAGCTTTACGCGGAAATGCTTCCGGACGGGTATGCCGAAAGTTTTTCTAATCCGGTCTATACGGTAAAATTGTTTGATAAAAAGTACGGCAGACTGTTTTCTTACCTTGCCGCAAAGATAAACAGCCAGATTTTTTACGCGGCGGAGGGCAACCGGCTGGCCGTGGTAATGGCGGCGGAACTTTTTATTGAAATCTATAATTATTTTGAGGACTTTTGCGAATACACGTTTAAAGAGTGCCGTGCGGCGCTGTATTCCTTTGAGGCGGATAACGCGGAACTTTTTGCGGCATGGCGGCTGCGGGAGCAGTTTGATACCGGTTACACGTTCGCAAAAGATATTATCATGGATGCGGACGGTTCGGATTTGCGTTACCTGTACCGTTACGGTGAATATATTACGGAAAATGAATTCCGCGCGGCGGCGTTTTTACACGGTCTTTCCGAGGAGAAAATCAAGGCGGCTGCGGAAAATGTCGTAGACGGTTATCTGCGCGGTTTTCAGGTGATGCGTGTGCCGCTTGAAAAAGGGCAGACGGTGGGTCTGCGCTATGCCGTCGGTTTTGAACGTATAATGAAAGAAGTAATTCTTCTGTTGGAAAAAGAGGGGCTTTTTGTAACGGCGGCACGCACGCCCGCAGGCGGACGGCACGCGAGAAAAGCGGGCTATACGGTAACAAACGTAAATCTTCAGTACGATTACGACCACCGCAATGACGAAAGCCTGATTGCGGATAAACAGTGGTATGCGCGCAGGGAAGCGGCGCTGCGCCGTGTTTATGAGGCGGAAAAGGAAAAGCTTGCACGCTACGCGGGACCTTTGGTACAGGAGACTTTCGGGGAACGCCTGCCTTTGCCGGAGAACGTAAAGGAAGCCATTCAACCGGACAAACGCCAGCAGCGGCTGAAAGTAGAATTTATGGGCAGGGCAGGGGAGTTGTCGGAGCGGTATATTCCGTCGGATAAAACTTCCTTTACGATTGTGGCATATCCTCTGCCGTCCATCGGTCCGGAGTTTCCGGAGATTTTTGAGGAAACGCTGCGCTTGAACCGTTTGGATAATGAGGTTTACCGAAAGGTACAGCAGTGTATGATTGACGCGCTGGACAAGGCGGAGGCGGTGCGGGTGACCGGACGGGGAAAAAACCGCACGGATATTACGGTACGGCTTTGGAAATTAAAAGATCCTTCGAAAGAGACGATTTTTGAAAACTGTACCGCGGACGTCAATATTCCGGCGGGGGAAGTGTTTACTTCCCCGGTGCTTGCCGGCACAAACGGCACGCTTCATGTTTCAAGCGTTTTCATAGGAAGTACGGAATATAAGAATCTGGAGATTACGTTCCGGGACGGGAAAACGGCGGAGTATTCCTGCGAAAATTACGCCTCCAAAGAGGAAAATGAGCGGTTTATTTGCGAAAATCTCCTGAAAAACCACGACTGGCTTCCGCTTGGCGAATTTGCCATCGGAACCAACACGACCGCGTATATGATGGGAAAGAAGTATAAGATTGCGGAAGTTCTGCCGATTCTGATTGCGGAGAAAACCGGGCCGCATTTCGCTGTCGGAGACACCTGTTATTCACACAGTGAGGAGCACAAAGTGTATAATCCGGACGGGAAAGAGATTGTGGCGCGGGAAAACGAATGCTCCGCCCTTAGAAATACGGAGCCGGAAAAGGCGTATTTTCATTGTCATACCGACATTACGATACCGTATGACGAACTGGGGGAGATTACGGCGCTCTGCGCGGACAAAACGGAAATCAGGATTATAAAAGACGGCCGTTTTGTGCTTCCGGGAACGGAACTGTTAAATGAGCCGTTGGAAAATTAGTTGCAATTTTGAAACGGGTATGCTACCATAAGAAAATAAAATACGAAAGGCGGAATAAAATGGCACAGGTTGGAATTGTAATGGGCAGTGATTCGGATCTGCCGGTAATGAGCAAAGCGGCACAGATGTTGGACAAGTTTGGGATTTCTTACGAAGTTACGGTAATTTCGGCACATCGTATGCCGGATACGTTCTTTGATTATGCAAAGAGCGCAAAAGAAAAGGGATTTAAGGTAATTATCGCGGGAGCGGGCGGAGCGGCTCATCTTCCGGGGATGTGCGCGGCGATTTTTCCGCTTCCGGTAATCGGCGTGCCGATTCACACAAAGACGTTAAGCGGCGTGGATTCCCTGTACTCTATCGTGCAGATGCCGTCCGGTATTCCGGTAGCGACGGTGGCAATCGACGGAGCGCAGAACGCGGGAATCCTCGCGGCAAAAATGCTGGCGGTTTCGGATGATGCCCTGCTTGAAAAAATAGAGGCATATAAGGAAGAATTGAAAGCCGGTGTTGAAAAGAAAAAAGAAAAGATAGAACGGGTCGGTTATGAAACCTATTTAAAAGAAATGTAATGCAAAATCATATCTGCTGTTCAGTAGACAGCCCTGCCGTGCATAAGATGAAATAACGAAGTGCGGCGGGGCATTTTTATGCTGAAACGAAGAATTGTGCGCGGCGCGACTTTAATAATCGCGCTGCTGCTCGCAAATATGGCGGTATTGGGACTGGCGGAGAGAGAAAGCCGGGAACAGGCGGCAGCCGAAGCGGAGAAATTGTTGGAAAATGTACTGGCGGAAAATACGGCGGCGGAAACGGACAGACAGAAAACGGGAGAAAACAGGCGGGAAGAAGACCTTGTCAGCAAGACCGAGGCTTACCCGTATTTATACGCGGACGGAAAGGTGGCGGAAGAAGAACTGCCGGAAAAAGTGGTGTTTTTGACATTTGATGACGGGCCGAGCAGAAATACGGTAAAGATACTGGATGCGCTTTCGGAATACAATGCCTGTGCCACTTTTTTTGTAATCGGAGAAAATCTGACGGAAGAAGGAATCGAGATTGTCAAACGCGCGGTTGCAGAAGGAAATATGATCGGAATGCACACGGAAACGCATCAGTATAAAAAAATCTATCGTTCGACGGAAGACTTCCTGGCGGACTACGATAAGCTGGCGTCCCGTTTTGTGGAATTGTTCGGAGAGTGTCCTGCCGTTTTTCGTTTTCCCGGCGGAAGCTACAGCATGTACATAAATTCTATCAGGGAAGAGCTGAGAGAGGAACTGGCAAGGCGCGGATTTTTAGGATATGACTGGAACGTAAGCGGTGACGACTCCGTGGGGACGCCGACCGCGTACTCGATTAAAAAAAATATTTTTGACAGGGTGTACGAAGAGGAGCAGCCGATTATTCTTCTGCATGATTCGCCGAACAGTAATCTGACGGCGGAAGTGCTGCCGGAGATTTTAAAAAAACTTACGGAAGAAGGATATACTTTTCTGACATTACAGCATCGGAAGCCGTATCAGTTTCCTTGGTAGAATTTTTTGAAAATAAAGAAAATAAAAAAACTTTAAAGTGATATTGACAACCTGCTTTTTGTGCAAACTTCACAAAAAAACGAAGAACAAATTTGCGTTGGGAAGGATTCCCAAAAGAAGGTTGTGGAAAAAATAAAGTTATCCCCAGAAAAAACGGGTAAAAAATGTATAGAAAACACAGTTATGCACGAAGTTATCCACAATATACACAGAAAAGTACCACAAGTGTGGTACAATAGAAAGTTTGTCAAGTTCGAAAGTTTGTTTTGGGATTTGTGATAAAATAACAAAAAGTGGGGAATAATAAAGTAAAGCTTCTAATTGGGGTGTTTTTGGAAAACGGAAATTCACGTTTTATAATTGGCAGTAAATACAGGATGCCACAAAAAAGAGATATATTATTAGAAAAACGATAAGAATAAACAAACAATAGAATATTTTCTTTGAAGTTGTACTTGTTATTTTGAGGCAGATATGGTATAATTTTATCAAGAGGCAGGAAAGAGAAGGAGCTGCTTCATTTCTGTAAGACAGAGTGAAAAACAGGAAAAGGAGCTGAGGCATATGAACTATACGGTAAGCGGAAAAAATATTGAGGTTACAGATGGATTAAGAGAGGCAGTAGTTGATAAGCTGTCAAAGTTGGAACGGTACTTTGCACCGGATACGGAAGTAAATGTTACCCTGAGTGTGGAAAAAGAAAGACAGCGTATTGAGGTTACCATACCGATTAAAGGAACGATTATCCGCGCGGAGCAGGTAAGCAGCGATATGTATGCGTCCATAGATTTGGTAGAAGCGGTTTTGGAGCGCCAGCTCAGAAGGTATAAGAATAAACTGGTAGACAAAAAGCAGTCGGCAACGGCGCTCAGCCAGATGTTCATCGAGGAGGAAGTTGGAGCAGAGGACGAAATTAAGATTGTGCGTTCCAAGAGATTTGCGATTAAGCCGATGGATATTGAGGAAGCCTGCGTACAGATGGAACTGCTCGGACATGATTTCTTTGTATTCCGTAATGCGGAGACGGACGAAGTGAATGTTGTGTATAAGAGAAAGGGCAATACCTACGGTTTGATTGAACCGGAGTATTGATTTTACGGCGGCAAGCCGTACTGTCTTCCCTTTTTAAGTGAACCGCCGTGCGGCAGCCGCCGCACGGCGGTATATTTATATTATAGAAAACGCGGCGCTAGGAGTCATCGTTTTCGGATTGCGTTAAGCTGTGACGCAGATATTCCCGATACCCTCCGGTAAGATTATACGCATTGTAGCCGTTGTCGGAAAGTAATTCTGCAATCTCTCCGCTGTTCTCTCCGACTTGGCAGAAAAGATAAATATTCTTATCCTTTGAAATCTTATTCGATTGTTCCGCCGCCGACAACGATATCACCGTCGTACAAAACGACCGCCTGACCTTTGGTGACGGCCCGCTGCGGCTCGTCAAACTCGATATGTAAAGTATCTTCGTCCGTCTGTGTGACATTTGCCCATTGTTCCGTCTGCCGGTATCGAACCTTTGCTTTCAGGCGCAAGGTCTTATCCAAACGTGAAAGAGGAATCAAATTAATGTCTCTTGCTGTGAGAGAACGTGAATACAATTCCGATTCTCTGCTCAGTGTGACGGTGTTGTCCGACGGATTGACGGCAGATACATACAGAGGCTCCGAAAAGGAAAGTCCAAGCCCTTTTCGCTGGCCGATTGTATAACGTACAATACCCCGGTGCCGTCCGAGAATATGCCCTTCCCTGTCTATAAAATCTCCTTCGGGATAACATCTGCCCGTCTGTTCCTCTATAAAGTCGGCATAATTTCCCTGCGGTACAAAGCAAATATCCTGACTGTCATGTTTGCGGGCATTTATAAAACCCTGAGATTCGGCGGTTTTGCGCACCTCCGCTTTTGTCATGCCGCCCAATGGGAATCGTGTATGCGCAAGTTGTTCCTGCGACATGGTGTACAAAACATAACTCTGATCCTTTTCGGGGTCCCTTGCTTTTTTTAACAGATATCTGCCCGAAACGGCATCACGTTCAATACGGGCATAGTGACCGGTGGCTACATAGTCGCGCTTCAATTCCTTTGCGCGCAAATATAATTTGTAAAATTTCAGATATCTGTTGCAGTCTATACAGGGATTCGGTGTTCTTCCGTTTTCATAAGCGGCAATGAACCGATTGATGACCTCATCTTTAAAGTTCTCCGAAAAATTGAACACATAGTGAGGAATACCTAATGCATAGGCAACACTGCGGGCATCTTCTACATCGTCCAGCGAACAGCAGGTGTGTCCCTTTGGAATTCCGATATCTTCATTGTGAAAGAGTTTCATTGTCACGCCGATGCAGTCGTACCCTTGTTCCCTCATCAGGAACGCCGCTACACCGGAATCCACACCGCCACTCATGGCAATGACGGCTTTTTTATTCATTGTATCATCCATTTTCTCACCTTCTATGATAAAAACTAATTAATGTGACAGAAAAACATATCGGCCAGCCAGTCATCCGGATTATTAAAATTTAAACATATAAAACCTATGTATTTAGTATGATATATTATACTGTTCTGAGGAGCGATTGTCAAGGCTCTGTGGAAGATAACAGAAAAAGTGAAGAAAAGGTTGAATAAATGGAGAAGTAATGTTACAATAATCTTATTGTAAACTTCATGTAACTTTTCGTATTATTTTGCAGTACATGCGGTGAAAATTAATAATAAAATAATAAGAATAGATATGGTCAGGAGAAAACAGATGGGTTTAGTACAGAAAATATTTGGAACGCACAGTGAAAGAGAAATAAAGATGATTCGGCCGATTCTGGAGAAGATAAATAATTTGGAAGAAACCGTGTCGGCATTGTCGGATGAAGAACTTTGTGCAAAGACCGCGGAGTTTAAAGAGCGTCTCGGAAAGGGAGAATCCAAGGATTCTATTATGCCGGAAGCATATGCGGTAGTGCGCGAGGCGACCAAGCGCGTGCTCGGCCAGCGCCACTATGACGTACAGATACTGGGCGGTATCATTCTGCATCAGGGACGTATTATCGAAATGCGTACCGGTGAAGGTAAGACGCAGACAGAGCTTTTACCGGCTTACTTAAATGCGCTGGACGGCGAGGGTGTGCATATCGTTACCGTAAACGATTATCTTGCAAAGCGTGACTCCGAGTGGATGGGGCAGGTGTTTCGTTTCCTCGGTCTGAGCGTAGGCTGTATTTTAAACAGTATGGATAACAATGAGCGCAGGGCGGCGTATGCCTGTGACATTACTTATGGTACGAACAATGAGTTCGGCTTTGATTATCTGCGTGATAACATGGTAATTTACAAAGAACAGCTTGTAATGCGCGGACTTCATTATGCGATTATTGACGAGGTAGACTCCGTATTGATTGATGAGGCGCGTACCCCGCTTATTATTTCCGGACAGAGCGGAAAGTCTACAAGTCTGTATCAGGCGTGTGATATTTTGGCGAGACAGCTTGTGAAAGGTACGGAAAAAGAGCTTTCCAAGATGGACCTTCTCATGGGAGAAGAACAAAAAGAGGAAGGCGACTTTGTCGTAAACGAGAAAGATAAGAATGTAAATCTGACGGAGGAAGGCGTTTCAAAGGTAGAGCGTTTCTTCCAGATTGAAAACCTTGCCGACCCGGAAAACATGGAGATTCAGCACAATATTATCCTTGCGCTGCGCGCTCATTATCTGATGGCACGGGATAAAGATTATGTGGTACAAAACGACGAAGTGCTGATTGTAGACGACTTTACCGGACGTATTATGCCGGGCAGGCGTTATTCCGACGGCCTGCATCAGGCGATTGAGGCAAAGGAACATGTCAAGGTAAAGCGCGAGAGCAAAACGCTTGCAACAATTACGTTCCAGAATTTCTTTAACAAGTATGACAAAAAGTGCGGTATGACAGGTACGGCGCTGACCGAGGAAAAAGAGTTCCGTGAAATCTACGGCATGGACGTTGTAGAGATTCCTACCAACCGTCCGATTGCCCGTGTCGATAAGGAAGACGCGGTTTATAAGAGCCGCCGTGAGAAGCTTTCCGCCATTGTGGAGGAGATTATCGCGGCACACAAGACCGGCCAGCCGGTTCTGGTAGGTACGATTACGATTGAAGCATCCGAGGAGATTAGCGAGATGCTCAGACGCCGGAATATTCCGCACAAGGTATTGAACGCGAAGTTCCATGAGATGGAAGCGCAGATTGTTGCCGACGCCGGACAGATGAACGCGGTTACGATTGCAACGAACATGGCGGGCCGCGGTACGGATATTAAGCTCGGCGAGGGCGTTACGGAACTGGGCGGTTTAAAGATTATAGGTACGGAGCGCCATGAGTCCAGACGTATTGATAACCAGCTCCGTGGACGTGCCGGACGTCAGGGAGACCCGGGCGAATCCAGATTCTATATTTCACTGGAAGATGATTTGATGCGTTTGTTCGGTGCAGAGCGTTTAATCAATATGTTTAATTCCCTCGGGATTGAGGAGGGCGAGCAGATTGAACACAAAATGTTAAGCTCGGCGGTGGAGAAAGCGCAGAAGAAGATAGAAAACAACAACTTCGGTATTCGTAAAAATCTTCTTGAATATGACCGTGTCAATAACGAGCAGAGAGAGATTATTTACGCGGAGCGCAGGAAGGTACTGGAAGGCGCCAATATGCGCGAAACCATCTTTAAGATGATAAACGAGGTCGTAGAAGGCTGTGTGGACTCCTGTATCAGCGACGATCAGGACGCGGAAAACTGGGACCTCCACGAATTGAACAGCCTGCTTCTTCCGATTGTGCCGATTGCTCCGGTCCGTTTGACCGAGGAGCAGAAAAAGCATATGCGCAAAAAAGAGCTGGTACAGCAGTTAAAGGCGGAGGCAGTCAAGTTTTACGAGGCAAAAGAAGCGGAGTTCCCGGAGAAAGAGCATCTGCGTGAGGTTGAGCGCGTTATTTTACTCCGCGTGATTGACCGGAAGTGGATGGATCACATTGACGATATGGATCAGCTGAGGCAGGGAATCGGCGTACAGGCGTACGGACAGCGTGACCCGCTTACAGAGTATAAGTTTCAGGGATTTGATATGTTCAGCGCCATGACGGCAGCCATCAGCGAGGATACCGTAAAGGCGCTGATGAATGTACGGATTGAGCAGAAAGTAGAGCGTGAGCAGGTAGCAAAAGTGACCGGAACGAACCGTGACGATTCGGTGGCAAAGGGGCCGGTAAAGCGTTCGGATAAGAAGATTATGCCGAATGACCCGTGTCCGTGCGGTTCCGGATTAAAGTATAAAAAGTGCTGCGGACGGAACGCGTAGAGCGCATGCGCTGCAAAGCGGACGGCGGTGTGTGCATGAAACGTGCGGAGCATTAAGAAAGAAGGTGAGCAGATGGTAGAGTTGGATGCGATTAAATACGAACTCTCCGGTTATGAAAAACCGCTGCTTGAAATGGGGGATTCACTTTGACCTCACAGGCAAGCGTGAAAAAATTCAGGAATTAGAAACTATCATGCAGGAGCCGGGCTTTTGGGATAACGCGGAAAAATCGCAGGGCTATATGAAAGAACTGAAAAATCTCAAAGACGCGGTGGAAGATTACGAGGAATTAAAAACCGAGTACGAAGACGTACAGACTTATCTGGAAATGGGCTATGAAACTTCGGACGTGTCCCTGGTTTCGGACGTGCAGGAGGCAATGGAACTGTTCAAGTCCCATTACGAGAGGCTTCATTTAAGTACGCTGCTTTGCGGCGAATATGATAAGAATGACGCGATACTCACGCTGCATGCGGGGGCGGGCGGTACGGAAAGCTGTGACTGGGCTTCCATGCTTTGCCGGATGTATCAGCGTTGGGCGGATAAAAAAGGTTTTACCACCGAATTAATTGATTTTCTGGACGGCGACGAAGCGGGCTATAAGTCGGTGACGCTGGAAATCCACGGAGAGAATGCTTACGGTTATCTGAAATCGGAACGCGGGGTTCACCGTCTGGTACGGATTTCCCCGTTTAACGCGGCGGGAAAACGGCAGACTTCCTTTGTGTCCTGTGATATTATGCCGGATTTGGAGGAAGCGCCCGAAATAGAAATTGACGAGAAAGATTTGCGGATTGACACATACCGTTCCAGCGGTGCGGGCGGTCAGCACGTCAACAAAACATCTTCGGCGATTCGTATTACGCATCTGCCGACCGGTATTGTGGTGCAGTGTCAGAATGAGCGTTCCCAGTTCCAGAATAAAGACAAGGCGATGCAGATGTTAAAAGCAAAGCTGTATCTGCTGCGGGAGCAGGAAAACGCGGAAAAAGAATCCGGTATCCGCGGGGAAGTACGGGATATTAACTTCGGCAACCAGATACGTTCCTATGTGTTACAGCCGTACACACTGGTAAAGGATCACCGGACAAACGAAGAAGCAGGCAACGCACAGACGGTTTTAGACGGCAATTTGGATCCGTTTATCAATGCGTATCTGAGATGGAACGCAGCCGGAAAGACGAAAGAGTAAAAAGATTGGAGGCATTATTCTATGGCAGAGAGAAACATTATTTTCCGTATCAATGGAGAAGAATACGGGATTGACGTGCAGCTGGTAACGGCAATTGAACCGATTATGGACATTGTGCCGGTACCAAACGCGCCGGCCCGTGTTTTAGGGCTTATGAATCTGCGCGGAGAAGTAATTCCGGTATACAGTCTGCGAAAGAGGTTTTTACTGGAAGAGTATACCGACCCGATAAATACCAAACTGATTGTAACACGGTATCAGGATAAGAGGATTGCGTTTAAAGTTGATGAGGTACTTGAGATTACGGATTTTGAGGAGGAAGCGGTTACGAATATGCCGCTAATCGTAAAAAACGAGAATACGGAGTATGTTCGTGCGGTTGCCAATAGGCAGGGCAGACTCATATTGCTTCTGAATCCCGCTACGATGTACGAAGGGGACGAAGAAGAGCAGATGATGGAAGCTCTGAAACAGATGCAGGGAGCGTAGGGAAATAAGCTTTTTGCGCTTAAAAAACAGGCGGCTCTGCGTTGTTTATTTTTGAAATACGTTATGTTTATTATAGCTTGCCCGGTATTCGGAGGGTGAGAGACCGGTTATTTTATGAAATGCATTGGAGAAGTTGTGTGCGTCGGAAAAGCCCAGACTATACGCGATCTGGGAAATAGGCTGGGTGGTTTCCGATAAGGAGGATTTGGCAACTTCCATTTTGGTCTGCAGTAAATGTTGTTTTAATGTGATACCTGCGTACTTTTTAAAAAAAGTCGTCAGGTATTTTTCGTTATATCCGAAGTGCGCCGCAATATCGGGAATACGCAGGTTCTCCTGAATATGCCATGAAATATAATCTAAAATATCGCTGTAAAGCTGTTCCTTTAACTGCTTGTCCCGGTTTGCGTTATGGCGGCTCTGTGCGCCGATTTCGGATAAGAGAGCGCTGCATAAGTACCGGTTCAGCGTGGCGTCTTTGTATCGCCTGTCGGAGTCCTGTAATTGTTTCATCAGTATAATAATTCGTTCCAAAGAGGAGAGGGTGCCTGTCACCGGGATTAACAGATGCCCCGGCTTATATTCGTCCGCCTCCGTGAGAGTATCGTGATCCTGCTGCTCGTTATGGTATCCGAAATGGAGCCAGTAAAAATTACAGCCGCCGGAACGGGTTCCGTGCTGAAACGGGGTAGGCCCCATAAGCAGATACTCACCTTTTTGTACGGCATATTCCCGTGCGTGGTCCGCTATGTACAAAGTGCCGTCGGTTACAACCATAAGCTCGTAATCATCGCGGCTCCGGGTAATATGAATCCAGTCATTATTAGGAGATGTGAATTTTCCACACCAATGATAGTTAAATTCCAAGGCTGCGTCAAAACAAAGAATCATAATACGCTCCTTTCAAACAAACAGGGTATTCGTACTTCTATTTTATCACAGAATGAAAAATAGTAAACTAACTTTTTTACACCTTTTGTAACTTTTCTAGATTCTCATTTGTTCCGTTCGGTGTCATAATAGAAACAGAAACAATGACAGCAGCGGAAACAATAACAAAAACAGTAACAAAGGAAAGGAAGATGAGCTATGGATATAAGAGGAAACAAAGCATTATCGTTACGCAGGGTGGCATTGAAGGATTCCTATTTAGTGAATGCCTTTGAAAAAGAAGTTTTATATTTAACGTCTTTTGACACGGACAGACTGCTTGCGGGATTCCGCGAAACTGCCGGCGTGGATATGAAGGGCGCGGAGCGGTATCCGGGCTGGGAAAGCATGTTAATCGGCGGTCATAGTCTGGGGCATTACATGACGGCCTGCGTAAGAAGCTGTGAGTCGGCAAACTGCGCTGAGGAAGACCGGGAGGAGATGTTACAGATTTTAAAACGGCTGGCAGACGGACTGAAAGAGTGTCAGGAAGCGGGAAAAACCGGTTTCTTATTTGGCGCAATCATTCGGGATGCGGGTAATGTGGAGCTTCAGTTTGACTATGTGGAAGAAAATAAAACAAACATAATTACACAGGCATGGGTGCCTTGGTATACGATGCACAAGCTCTTTGAAGGACTTGTGTCCGTGGTGAATATGGATGTGGACGGAGAGTTAGCAAAGGATATCAGGGCAACCGTTAAAGAAGTTATGACGAAGCTGGCGGACTGGGTATACACAAGGACTTCCGGCTGGAACGAGGAAACGCACAGAACGGTACTCGGTATTGAGTACGGCGGTATGAATGACTGTATGTACGATGTGTATCTGATAACCGGAAAAAAGGAGCATCTGGAGGCCGCCCACGCTTTTGACCAGGTGGAGCTTTTTGAGAGGATTTTAAACGCCAAGTCTGGAGACAACGCGCTGAACAATCATCATGCCAATACGACGATACCTAAGTTTTTGGGGGCATTGAAGCGTTATGTTGTGACGGGAGAGGAAAGATATCTCGAGTATGCTTCCCACTTTTGGAACCTGGTAGTGGAGAATCATACCTATATTACCGGAGGAAACAGTGAATGGGAACATTTCGGTGCCGACCTGATTTTAGACAAGGAGAGAACCAACTGTAACTGTGAAACCTGTAATGTCTATAATATGCTGAAAATGACAAAACAGCTGTTTATGATTACCGGCGACGTAAAGTATGCGGATTGGTATGAAAATACCTTTATAAATTCTATCCTGTCTTCTCAGAATCCGGAAACGGGAATGACAACTTATTTCCAGCCTATGGCAAGCGGGTATTATAAAGTGTACGGCGAGCGTTTCAATAAATTCTGGTGCTGTACCGGAACGGGTATGGAGAATTTTGCAAAGCTTCAGGAAAGTTTTTATTTTGAAAAAGAGAATACGCTGATTGTAAACCAGTACCTGTCTTCTTCCGTAATGTTTCATGGGGTGGAAATTACGCAGAACGCCAACATACCTAAGTCGGAAGAAGTATCCTTCCGTATCGGAAAAGCGCTGGAAGGCAATCTGCTTTTCCGTCTGCCTGCGTGGCTTGCGGGTGAGGCAAAAATAACGGTCAACGGGAAGGCGTATCAATATAATGCCGCAGACGGCGAAAGCAAGGGATATGCCTTGGTTGCGGGACCGTTTGAGGCGGATACCCGGATTGATTTGCTGCTTCCGATGAAAGCGGCCGCATATAACCTTCCGGACGGAAAGAATACATATGCGTTTAAATACGGTCCGGTAGTGTTAAGCGCTCTTTTGGGAACGAAGGACATGACGGATGCTACCACCGGAGTTATCGTCACCATACCGGGCAATCGGATTATAGAGAAAAAATATATTCCGTCCGAGGGCGAAAGGATTACGGTATCAGAGAGCAGTGTGGAGGAATATATGGAGAAAATCGGAGAGCACCTTGTACGTCAGGGCGAGGAGCCGGTCTTTGCGCTGACGGGAACCGACGCGGCACTCACCTATGTGCCTCATTATTCCCAGCATAAAGAGCGCTATGGTATTTACTTTAACTTTACCGATAAAAAGTCTCTGGAAGCGGACGGCAAAGAGAAGGAAATAAGGCGCATTGATACGGTACAGCCGGGTTACGGGCAGTATGAAAATGACTCGCTGCACAATATGACGGAACACGGAGCGGGTTCGGTAGGCTTAACCGAGGGCGGAACCTCCCGTTACGCGAAGCAGGGAGGAAGTTTTTCCTATACCATGATAGTAAACCCTGCGGCGACCGATTTGTACGTTACCTTTAAGGAAGCGGACGCAGGGAAGGGTATCCGGATTACTGCAGGAGACGTAACCGTCTATGAGGCCGTACTGGAAAGCCGTCAGGAGGGTGAGTATTACGATGTGGTAATTCCGGTTCCTGAGGAAGCTATGAAGTTTGCGGGCAAGAAATTCTATGACTGCAGTGAAAGAACCATATTGACGTTTACGTTCCAGGGAATTGACGGAAACGAATCCGCCGCGGTATGCCAGTTTATGTATACGGTAGAACGCTGACGCGAAGTTTTACGGCGGGCAGACCGGACGGATACCAATAAGAAGCAACAAAAACCAACGAAAACCAACGGTTGCCCCGGACATAAAAAGCTGCATGGAATTGTCAGATTGGCAGTTTCATGCAGCTTTTTTATGTCATAGGAAATAAAAATGTGTATTTTGCCTCTGTACTTTTAAAAAAAATGTGGTATACTAGAAAATAAGACAGAATATATGTTCGAAATGCGGCGGGTGTTCCGCGCCGCGTCATTTAGATAAATGATAAAAGTGCCAAAAGGAGGAAGCAGCCGCATGGATAAGTTTGTTTTACATTCCGAATACGCGCCGACCGGCGACCAGCCGCAGGCGATTGCTGACCTTGTCCGGGGCTTTGAGGAGGGGAATCAGTTTCAGACTCTTCTCGGCGTAACCGGTTCCGGAAAGACCTTTACTATGGCAAATGTAATTCAGGCGCTGAACCGCCCGACGCTTGTCATTGCGCACAACAAAACTCTGGCTGCACAGCTTTACGGGGAGTTTAAAGAGTTTTTTCCGGAGAACGCGGTCGAGTATTTTGTTTCTTACTATGATTACTACCAGCCGGAGGCGTATGTGCCTTCGACGGATACTTATATTGATAAAGATTCGGCGATTAACGATGAAATCGATAAGCTCCGCCATTCGGCGACGGCGGCGCTCACGGAGCGGCGGGACGTCGTTGTCGTAGCCAGCGTATCCTGTATTTACGGTCTGGGCAGCCCGATTGATTACCAGAACATGACGGTTTCGCTTCGTC
The DNA here is from genome assembly GCA_022510665.1 of Lachnospiraceae bacterium. GTDB lineage: Bacteria > Bacillota > Clostridia > Lachnospirales > Lachnospiraceae > SIG307. Next base: position 7,814 of record JAFLSZ010000014.1, on the reverse strand, counting down.
CGGGGATGCAAAAGGACCGGGACGATGTATTGCGCCGCCTGATTGACATACAATATACCCGGAATGATATGGATTTTAAGCGCGGCACATTCCGCGTGCGCGGAGATGTAATTGAAATCTTTCCGGTATCCTCCGCGGATACCGCCATACGGGTCGAGTTTTTCGGCGACGAGGTAGACCGTATTACGGAAATCGACGTGCTGACCGGAGAGATTCGGTGTACGCTGGAGCATACGGTTGTTTTTCCTGCGTCCCACTATGTAATCGAGCAGGAGAAGATGAATGTGGCGCTGAAAAATATTGAAGAAGAAATGATTGAACGGGTGCAGTTTTTTAAGAGTGAGGACAAGCTGATTGAGGCGCAGCGTATCGGAGAGCGTACCGCTTTTGATGTGGAAATGATGCGGGAAACCGGTTTTTGCGCCGGGATTGAAAACTATTCCCGCCATCTGTCCGGGCTTCCGGCGGGAGCCGCGCCCCACACTCTGATTGACTATTTTCCGGATGATTTTTTGATTATTGTGGACGAGTCCCACATTACGGTTCCGCAAATCCGCGGAATGTATTTTGGCGACCGTTCGAGAAAGACTACACTTGTAGACTACGGATTCCGCCTGCCGTCGGCGCTGGACAACCGGCCGTTGAATTTCGAGGAGTTTGAGGGGAAAATTAACCAGATGCTGTTTGTTTCCGCAACTCCGTCGGAGTATGAAAGCGCGCACGAACTGCTGCGCACGGAGCAGGTTATCCGCCCTACGGGCCTTCTTGACCCGGAGGTTTTTGTGCGGCCGACAACGGGGCAGATAGACGATTTGCTTGACGAAATCCGCAAGGAGACCGCAAAGAAATACAAGGTACTCGTAACGACGCTGACGAAGCGTATGGCGGAGGATTTAACCGACTATCTGCGGGAGGTCGGCATACGGGTAAAGTATCTGCATTCGGATATTGATACCTTAGAGCGTTCCGAGATTATCCGCGATATGCGTATGGACGTGTTTGACGTACTTGTCGGCATTAACCTGCTGCGAGAGGGCCTGGACATTCCGGAAGTAAGCCTGGTGGCGATTTTGGACGCGGACAAGGAAGGGTTCCTTCGTTCCGAAACTTCGCTGATTCAGACAATCGGACGTGCGGCGCGGAACGCGGAGGGCAGGGTCGTGATGTATGCCGATACGATGACCGATTCCATGAAACGGGCGATTTCCGAGACAAACCGCCGCCGCGCCATACAGACCGCGTATAATGAAGAACACGGCATTACGCCGCAGACCATTAAGAAAGCGGTGCGCGATTTAATCAGTATTTCAAAGAAAGCGGAAGAAATCACCAACGGCATCGAGAAGGATATGGAGTCCATGTCGGAAAAAGAGCTGCTTGCGCTGGAGAAAAAGCTGCAAAAGCAGATGAATACGGCAGCGGCGGAGTTGAATTTCGAACTGGCGGCAAAACTGCGTGACCAGTTGTTTGAACTGAAAAAGAAAATGTCAGAGTAGCCGGAAAGAGGCGTGCGGGAGGACGCATAACTTACGGAAGACTTTTAAATAGGCGGCAAAAGAAAGGGTTAATATGTCAGAGAAAAAGTTCATTAAAATACGAGGGGCACGGGAAAATAACTTAAAAAATATTAATGTTGATATCCCGCGGGATGAGTTTGTCGTTCTGACCGGGCTTTCCGGTTCGGGCAAGTCTTCCCTTGCTTTTGATACGATTTATGCGGAAGGGCAGAGGCGGTATATGGAGTCGATTTCTTCCTACGCGAGACAGTTCCTCGGGCAGATGGAAAAACCGAATGTAGAAAGCATTGAGGGCCTTTCTCCGGCGATTTCCATCGACCAGAAGTCTACGAACCGCAACCCGCGTTCCACGGTCGGAACCGTAACCGAGATTTACGACTATTTCCGTCTTTTATATGCCCGTATCGGGGTTCCGCATTGTCCGAACTGCGGAAAAGAGATTAAAAAGCAGACGGTAGATGAGATAGCGGACGAAATTATGCGTCTGCCGGAGCGGACAAAAATCCAGCTTCTCGCGCCGGTGGTACGGGGCAGAAAGGGCGAGCATGTAAAAGTGTTCGAACAGGCAAAGCGCAGCGGTTATGTCCGTGTAGTTGTGGACGGGCATCTGTATGAGCTTTCCGAGGATATCCGTTTGGAGAAAAATCTTAAACATAATATTGAGATTATTGTAGACCGTCTGGTGGTAAAGGCGGGCATCGAACAGCGTCTGCGGGACTCCATTGACAGCGTGCTTCGTTTAAGCGAGGGGCTTTTAATGGTAGATGTGATTGACGGCGAAACGCTCCGGTTCAGCGAGAGTTTTTCCTGTCCGGACTGCGGAATCAGCATTGACGAGATTGAGCCGCGCGTATTTTCCTTTAATAACCCGTTCGGCGCCTGTCCGGAATGTCACGGTATCGGAATCAAAATGGAGTTTGACGAGGACCTGCTGATACCGGATAAGTCGTTAAGCATTGCCGAGGGGGCGATTGCGGCGATTGGCTGGCAGTCGGCAACCGACCCGTCCAGTTATACCGGAAGTACGCTTACGGCACTGGCAAAGGAGTACAAATTTGATTTAAAGACCCCGTTTGAACGGCTTCCGAAAGAGATTCAGGATATGATTTATTACGGAACAAACGGGCGTGTCGTAAAGGTACATTACCGCGGACAGCGCGGTGTCGGCGTTTATAATGTGGCGTTTGAAGGCCTGATTCGGAATGTGGAGCGCAGATACCGTGAGACAGCTTCCGATATTACAAAGCAGGAATACGAGACCTTTATGCGTACTACTCCGTGTAAGCTCTGTAAGGGCAAACGTTTGAAAAAAGAGGCGCTTGCCGTAACGGTAGGAGACCGTAATATCGCGGAAGTGACGGAGTTTTCGGTACGGGACCTGCATGCGTTTATGAATCATCTGGAATTGACCGAGCGCCAGCAGAAAATAGGAGAACTTGTACTAAAAGAGATTCGGGCGCGTGTCGGTTTCCTGATGGATGTGGGTTTGGAGTATCTGACGCTGGCGCGGGCAACGGCCTCCCTTTCGGGCGGCGAGGCACAGAGAATCCGTCTGGCAACCCAGATTGGCTCCGGTCTTGTGGGTGTGGCGTATATTCTGGACGAGCCGAGTATCGGTCTGCACCAGAGGGATAACGACAAACTGCTCCGGACGCTGAAACATTTAAAGGATTTGGGAAATACGTTAATTGTCGTGGAACATGACGAGGACACGATGTACGCGGCTGACCACATTATCGACATCGGACCGGGAGCGGGAGACCACGGCGGCGAGGTTGTGGCGGCAGGTACGGCGGAAGAGATTAAACAGGTGCCGGAGTCGATTACCGGAGCGTACCTGTCCGGCAGAATGAGTATTCCCGTGCCGGACAAGCGCAGAAAGCCGACCGGTTTCTTAAAAATAAAAGGCGCCCGTGAGAATAACCTGAAAAATATAGATGTAAATATTCCGCTTGGCGTGTTTACCTGTGTAACCGGCGTGTCCGGTTCGGGTAAGAGTTCTCTGGTGAATGAGATTTTGTACAAGCATCTGGCGAAGACGCTGAACCGTGCCCGTACCATTGCGGGCGACCACGACGCCGTAGAGGGCGTGGAGCAGTTGGACAAGGTTATCAACATCGACCAGTCTCCGATTGGACGTACCCCGCGTTCCAACCCAGCGACATATACCGGCGTGTTTGACCAGATTCGTGACCTGTTTTCGGCCACGCCGGACGCAAAAATGCGCGGTTACAGCAAAGGCCGGTTTAGTTTTAACGTAAAAGGCGGGCGCTGTGAAGCGTGCAGCGGCGACGGTATACTGAAAATAGAGATGAACTTCCTGCCGGATATTTTTGTTCCTTGCGAGGTATGCGGCGGAAAACGATATAACCGCGAGACGCTGGAAGTAAAATATAAAGGGAAAACAATTTATGATGTACTGGAAATGCGTGTGGAGGAAGCGGTAAAATTCTTTGAGAACGTACCGTCTATCCGTAAAAAGATAGAAACGCTGAACGACGTAGGGCTTTCCTATCTGAAACTCGGACACCCGTCCACGCTGCTTTCCGGCGGTGAGGCACAGCGTATCAAACTGGCAGCGGAGTTGAGCCGCCGCAGTACCGGAAAGACGATTTATATTCTGGACGAACCGACGACGGGACTTCACTTTGCCGATGTCCATAAGCTGATTGAAATTCTGCAGCGGCTGACGGAGGGAGGCAATACGGTATTGGTTATCGAGCACAATCTTGATGTGATTAAGACGGCGGACTACATTATCGATATCGGGCCGGAAGGCGGAGACAAGGGCGGTACGGTAATTGCCGAAGGAACGCCGGAGGAAGTGGCGGCACAGGAGCAGTCCTATACCGGCCAGTATGTAAAAAAGTATCTTAACTTAAAAGAAAGCGCCGCACCGAAGAAAAAAGCGGGAAAGCAACAAAAAGCAACAAAAAATAATAAAAAATAACAAGAAAACAGGAGGAAAAACGATGAACAATTTCACTTTTTACAGCCCGACCTTTTTTGCGTTCGGAAAAGGACAGGAGCAGGAGACCGGAAAGCTGGTAAAGCGTTTTGGCGGAACAAAGGTATTGTTGCATTACGGAGGCGGTTCGGTGGTGCGTTCCGGCCTTTTGGAGCGCGTAAAAGCGTCGTTAAATGCCGAAGGAATTCCGTTTGTGGAACTCGGCGGCGTACAGCCGAATCCGCGCGACGGACTTGTTTATCAGGGTATTGAATTATGCCGTAAGGAGGGCATTGATTTCCTTCTGGCGGTAGGCGGCGGAAGCACGATTGACTCCGCGAAGGCGATTGCTATGGGCGTACCGTACGAGGGAGATTTTTGGGATTTTTACTGCGGTAAGGCTCCGCAGACGGCTCTCCCGGTAGGAACGGTGCTTACCATTGCGGCAGCGGGAAGCGAAGGCTCCGGCGACAGCGTTATTACAAAAGAGGACGGCCTGTATAAGCGCGGTGCGGGAGCGGATTGCCTGCGTCCGAAGTTCTCCGTATTAAATCCGGAATTGACCGAAACGCTTCCGGCATATCAGACGGCATGCGGCGCAACGGATATTATGGCGCATGTATTTGAACGCTATTTTACCAATACGACTGAAGTAGAAATCACTGACCGCCTGTGTGAAGCCGTTCTTTTAACGATGTGTAAGGAAACTCCGCGGGTAATCGCAGAGCCGCACAACTACGAGGCGCGTGCCAATATTATGTGGGCGGGCATGGTAGCGCACAACAATATTGTAGGGGTAGGCAGGGCGCAGGATTGGAACAGCCACGGAATGGAGCATCAGCTTTCCGCGCTTTATGACTGCGCGCACGGTGAGGGTCTTGCGGTAGTTATGCCGGCATGGATGAGCTATGTGGCGGATCATCACGACTGTATGCGTATGGCGCAGATGGCAGTGCGTGTATTCGGCTGTCAGATGAATTTTGAAAATCCGAAGGAGACGGCGTTACAGGGTATTGCGGCATTCCGGCGCTTCCTTGCTTCCATTGGTATGCCGATTAACTTTGAACAGCTGGGAGCAAAAAAAGAGGATATTCCGCGCCTTGTTGAAATGTTTAATATCAAAGGCAGGAAGACCGGCGGCTATGTGGCTTTAGATGAGGCTGCGGTGACGGAAATCTATGAGCGTGCGGCTGCCGCGGTTCTGGAATAGCAGGAAAAAACGAAATACTGTTTTAAGAAAAAGAATAGAAAGACAAAAAAGAACGCTTCACTTCGTGCAATACGGACGTGGAGCGTTACTTTTTTTGTCATAGAAAGCTGTTCCGCAAACGGAACGCTTTATTCTATTACTGAGAAATAGAAGAGGTCGGGCAGGTAGCAGCGCAAGCACCGCACTCTAAACAAGCATCAGCATCAATCTCGTACTGAGAAGCTCCTTCAGTAATTGCGCCTACCGGACATTCTGCTGCACAAGCGCCGCAGCTGATGCACTGATCGGAAATCTTATATGCCATGTGTTTATCCTCCTTTTATTAGGTTACCTTTATTTTAATATAAATTCGCGAATAATACAAGTACCATTTTAAAGAAGAAAAGCCAGCGACTTATATCTTGACGAAAACGGACAGGTTGTGTATACTTTATGCTATGAGACTTTGGAAAACGAAAGGAGAACAAAGATGCAGGTAAAAAAAGACATGACGATTGCGGAGATTATCAGCGTAGATGAAGGTATTGTGCCGATTTTGTTTGATTCCGGCATGCATTGTATCGGATGCCCGTCCGCACAGGGTGAGAGTTTGGAGATGGCTTGCATGGTACACGGTATCGACGCAGACGACTTGGAAGGAAAAATTAACGATTTCCTTGCCGCAAAATAATTAAAATATGTAAAAAAGTTTTCGTGCAGGCAGAAAGAACATGCTCCGGTATGACGGAACTTACACGGGTACCCGCAGCAGCGGGAATCAGGCCGTGGGCATGTGCCTGCACGGAAAGAAAAACCAAAAACAGAAATATAAAATCGCAAAATCACTTGACATTTAGCGAAAAACAGTGTAAGATAGAAAGGCAGTCAAAAATTGCATAAAGGGGTATAGTTCAGCTGGTAGAATAACGGTCTCCAAAACCGCAGGTCGTGGGTTCGAATCCTACTGCCCCTGTTGGAAACGCCTCGGAATCGCATGGTTCCGGGGCGGTTTTTTATATCGTAGAAAATAGCGCTGCATATATAAATGTTCAAACTAAAAGAAAGACACCACATTTCTGTGATGTCTTTCTTTTAGTTAGTGATTGATTTCCTTGATTTCTCTTTTCAAATACCAAATATTATGTGTCAATAACAAGCCGCTATACAGTAGGATAGAAATAAAAACGATAAGAGAAAAATCACGAGGCAATGAATAAGAAGTCCAGTTGATACCGGATACGATACAATGACTGATAATGTATGCAGCCGGATATAAGGCAATACGCTCTACCCAGATACGCAGTTCCGCTTTCTTTCGAGTCAAAAACCATACAATTCCCAACGCAGCCAATGCGGCGGCTGCAAGTATTAGATAATATCCAAGCGACAGTCGTGGCAATGTAGTCGTGTTCTTATACTCCACATTTTTATCAATTCGATTATCGGCATTTGGGTCATACTTAGCAATGCAAACATTTTCACTACCGTCATTGGGAACATACACTGCGATAATTGGTGCGGCATTCCTTGTTGTTATTGTTGCCGATAGTTTCCTTTTTCCTTGTGAAAACCACTTATCCCAAAGGGAAGTCCACGCTTGAATATCGCAGTAATAGAGATTACCACCGTCAGGGGCTTCATAGACCGTGTAGTCAAAGTCTGTTACTTCTTCATCGAAAGTGAGGAGCATACCCTTGTCGCCCAACTGCTCGAGGGTAACAAGCCCCTCGGAATACGGAGAGTAGATTGGAGCGTCCAGCACAGCGAATGCAGAGACAAACAATGCTATCATGAGTATGGCAGTCAAAGCAATCGTCTGTATTTTTTTTACTTTCATCTTCCGGCTTAGTTTTAACAACGGAGTAGCGTCCGATATTTTCCGGGCCGACTGAGGTTCTTTGGTTCTCTCATATTCTTTTCTGCAGGCTTCACAACTTTTCAAATGTTCTTCAACAAAGTCTGATGTATCGGAACTAATCATATTTTCCACATAAAGCGGTAATAGGTCTCTGATAATATTACATTCACTTCTCATAGGTTTTGTCCTCCAGTTTTAATTTAATCATTGTTTTGGCCCGGTGGTAGGTTACACAAGCCCAGTTTTCCGATTTGCCGAATATTTGACCGATTTGCTTAAAACTCAGTTCTGCAAACACCCGCC
>JAFLSZ010000136.1 GCA_022510665.1 Lachnospiraceae bacterium | reverse complement strand
GGTAAATATCCGGCTGTTCCACCATGTTCCAGTGCTCCGCAAATACAAAGACAAACACGGCAAAAATACAGGTGCGAAGCTGCGGCACAATCACTGCTGTCACAATCTTTACGACAGATTTTGTTTCCAATAACGCCGCCTCAATAAACGACTGTTCCACACCTTTCATGTACTGTGTCATTAAAAAGACGCTGAACGGCGTAAAAACGGCGGGCAAAACGATAGCAAACGGCGTATCCAAAAGCTTCATATCCCGAAGCCCGATATAATTCGGAAGGAGCGTTACCTGTAACGGCATCATCATCAAGACGATATAGAAAAAGAAAACTACATCTTTTCCACGAAAACGCGCCTGTGAAAACGCATACGCCGCGGGAACCGACACCAAAATATTAAAACAGGTAATCGCTCCCGCATATATCACCGAATTCCAAAAATTTCTAAGGACAAACGAATGCCCGATAAGTAAATCATAATATCCCGTAAGGTCAAAACCGGAAGGAAGAAGCCGCTCCAGACGGAGGGCATCTTCCTTCACAGCCACATACTGCCCCGAAAAGGAATGTATGACCGTTAAGAAAATCGGCAGCAGAAACAAAACTGCCAGAACAAGAAGCATTGCCTTTTTGATTACTTCTTTCATAGCCCCCCTTTACGACGCAAACTTCTTTTGCAGTTTTACACCCACATACACAATCAGATAAATGATAAGCGAGGTAAGCACCGCAGCGGCTGCAAGATATTGATAATTCAATTTAAAAAAGTGATTATTCATGTAGTATTGCAGTGTATAGCTGTGGTCCGGCGGATAATTTGTTCCAAAGTACAGATAGCTCTCACGGAATACCTTAAAACTATATACCACTCCGATTAAAACGACAAAAAGCAGTGTCGGGTAAATTAACGGCAGCGTAATCTTTCGGTGCAGATTGAACCCATGCGCCCCGTCTAACCGTGCCGCCTCAAACACCGTATGGTCCAAAGTAGAAAACGCCGCGCTGAACAAAATAACCAAAAGCCCTATATTTTTGTAAATAAACAGCAAATACACCGGCAGTACCGATTCGCCTGCGTCAAACAGGGTGCGCCACACAACTACCACGCTTGCCGTGGGCACCAGCATCGGAAAGATAAATGCAATTCGAAGTATCTTCCACCGTCCGTTCATTTTCAGCAGCAAAACAGACAATCCAAATGCTGCCGCGACCAAAACCGGCACCGCAATCACAATCAGAAGCAGTGAATTTTTTAATGCCAGCCTGAAATACGTATTTTTTAAAACCATCAGGTAATTTTTCAATCCTACAAATTTCCGGCTGAACTGATTTTCAATCAAAGAATAATAAATAACCCGCAGATACGGAAACACATAAAACAGGGCAACTCCAAGCAGGCTCGGCAGCAAGAACAGCCGGCACTTTAATAAATATTTTTTCAAAGACTACCTCCTGTTTCTCCCGCGATAACTTACTTCATATTTCCGGTCTCGCCGGTTTCCAAATCAATATAATATAAACTGCCTGACGCTCCGCCTGCTACATAATAAAGGCGGTTGCTTGTAATATGCAGCTGGTCAAAAAA
>JAFLSZ010000135.1 GCA_022510665.1 Lachnospiraceae bacterium | reverse complement strand
AAAACTGATAATCCGAAACTGCCCGGAACTGGAACGACTCGACCTTGATTTATCCGCGGTAGAAGAAGTGGTAATTGAAGGGTGTGGGAAGTTAAAATAAAAACAAGACAGATATGAAATGATGGAAACACATCCCTTGAAATACGAAAGTAAAATGCAAAAGTAAAACCCGGAAGGAGAAAACGGAATGAAACGAAAGAGTTTTGTGACAATACTTTTCCTGCTTACAGGCGTATTCTGCGCCTGTAACCGGGGGACAGAAACCAAAGGCACCGGAACCCAAACGCCGACGGCTGTGATTACGGAAGCCCCTACGGAAACGCCGAATAATAACGGGGAAAGACCGTCTGCGACCATAACTCCAACCGCTGCCCCGCTACCGACCGCTACCGCTGCGCCGGAAGGAGAGCGGATTCCGATAGATAAGGCGCATTTTACGAGTGCAGTATTTCGTGAATACATTTCGGAACATTATGATACCGATAAAGACGGTTATCTATCCGAGCCGGAGCGGGATGCGGTAAAAACCATTCAAATTGGATATTATGAACATGAATTTGATGAGGAAAGTTTAGACGGCTTTGAATATTTTCCGAATCTTGTGACAATTCATATCAGTAGTGCCGGGGAAGTGGTGATTCGGAATCACCCGGCATTGGTCAGTTTCGGAGGAGAGGAAGGACATATCGGAACCCTCAAAATCGAAAATTGCCCTAAGTTAGAGAAGGTTAGCTTTTTTGATTTTGGTATGAATACTTTGAGCATAACCGGAATTTCTAATTTGGAGTTAAGATTTGCAGACCGTGCCACTGTAAAAAAGATGGTATTGGACGGGAATGTTGCCCTTGATATTGAAACGGATCATCACGAGGCGTATATCTATATGGGACCTGAAAACGAAGACCGTCAGTATTTTCATGCGCTGGAGGACTACATTTTGGCTTCCGGGGTAGAATGGGTTAATTTGCCGGAGAGGACGGCTCCTTTTGACCCGGAGGGAGTACAGGAACACTTAATGAACAGTACGGTTGATTTTTTTGAATTTCAGGTTTCGGAACTGCCGGAGGGAAGTTTTAATGAGGAAAGGAAAAAAGGCTGGAATATTACCGTAAATAATCAAGAGGTGATTTATAAGTCGATGACATTTCCGTTGTATGCGGAGAGTGTACCGAAAACGGAAGACTTTTTTGTCAGACCGGTCAAAATTCATGAGGTAAAAATGTTGAAATATTCCCCGAACCGCGGTAATTTTTCCAAGGTTCGCTGGGATTTGGAATTTGTATACCGTACGGAGCAGGAAGAAACCGTGCTTGGGCAGACGGAGAGGGAGTATTATGTTCTTATGATGCCGGACGGTACTTCCAAAGTGTATTCTTCTTTGAATGATTGGGAGGAGAGTGAGGAATGGAAACGCCCGTTAGAAGAGGGTGAAGTCAGAATAAACAAAGAGTCCTTTTCCAGTGCGGTGTTCAGAAATTACATAGACTCGGAGTACAATGTAATTGATTACAGTGATTCATTATCTTTAAAAGAACGGGAAGCTGTAACAATTATGGATTTTTCAGAGCTTATACGTTTTAACGGGGAAACTCTGGATGGATTTGAACATTTCCCTAAGTTAAAAGAACTTTACCTCG
>JAFLSZ010000134.1 GCA_022510665.1 Lachnospiraceae bacterium | reverse complement strand
GCTATTCCACTTCCAATCCAGCTCCCTCTCTGGAAAAACAACAGAACATGGCCTAATACCAACAGGTTTCTCTACGGAGAGCGCGTAGCTTAACTCGTAGAGAGAACCTTCGTTGGAGCCTCTGCCGAAATCAGGAAATAACGATTCATCCGTATAAACGTCGTCGCAAATAGCTTGTATTGTGCGGTCCTGGGTTGTATAAATGCTCAGGCCGCTTGTATAAACTATGGAGGTTGCCTGTGCCTGCGTATATCCCTTTTTTTCTACCAAATCGTTAATAACGGCGTCAATAACGGCGTCGGTAAAATAACTGTAATAAGAAGCCTTGTTCTTTTCTTCCGCGACTAACTGAATACGGCTGTAAGGGTCATCCGCCAAGGCTTTGTCATATTCTTCCTGTGTGCAGAAACCGTTGTCGAGCATTAGTTTTAAACATTTTGCGCGGCGTTCGGCGTTGTCTTCCGGATAGTTAATCGGGTTCTGATATGTCGGTGACAACGGGATAGCCGCAAGTACGGCTGCTTCCGACATGGTGAGGTCCTTCGCGTCTTTATTAAAGTAAATTTGTGCCGCCGTCTGAATGCCGTAAGCGGTATTGCCGTAATTTACGGTATTGATGTAATATTCAAGAATCGTATCTTTGGACAATTTATTTTCTAATTCAACGGCAAGAAACTGTTCCTGTATTTTACGGGACAGTTTTACAAACGGATTGTTTTCGTTGCCGCCGCCGAACACCTGGTTTTTCAAAAGCTGCTGCGTAATCGTGCTGGCGCCGTAATCCAAAGTGCGGGTAGTCAGATTGGAAACCAGAGCACGCATAATACCACGCATATCGATTCCGTTATGCTCGTAAAAACGTTCGTCTTCCATTGCGACAAAGGCATATTTGACATGTATGGGAAGCTCGCCGATGGTAATATAGTCACGGTTGGCTTCGACTCCCGCAAGCGTTTCCGCATGGGAGCCGTCCCGGTAGTAGGTATTGGAAGCATAACCGGTCGGCACGACGTTAATAAGGTCGATGTCCGGCACGGTTGCGGAAAGTCCGTTGACAATACCGGCAAGGGCAGCCACCCCTACTACCGCCACAAAAACAATGCCGATGAGGAACAGGCGGAATAGGTTGACATTTAATTTTGTGGAAAGCCGTCTGGAACTTGACTTTAAAGTATGAATTTTTTTATTTGTTTCGTTTTTGCTGAAATTCATTCTGATCCCTCTCTTTAAAAACTACAAAAACTTTATAAAAAGCATATCCGCAATTAAAAAACTTATACGGAAAGGAAAACGAGTTCACCGTCGGCTTCGCAGAACCAGACGGCATCCTGTTCGGTAATTACCGCCTTGCCCAAGGTCGCTTCGGCTGTCTTTTTCTCAAACGCCTGCCGGGTTTCTTCGGTAGTCAGTACGGTGATGGTTACAGTGTCGGTATAGGACACTTCCTGTGTAAACAGTTCCATTTGCGCGATAATATACTGTAATCTGCCGATGCTGTTATAATCCGTAACCACGGTAACGGGGATTCCGTAACGCTTAACGACAACCGTACTTGCCGCAAGTCCCGCTTTTGCGGCTGACTGATAGGCGCGTACCAGACCGCCGGTGCCAAGAAGCGTTCCGCCGAAATACCGGGTAACAACGACGCATACGTTGTGGATATCTTCCGCCAGTAAAACGTCTAACATAGGCCTGCCCGCGGTTTTCGGCGGTTCGCCGTCGTCGCTGCAGCGCGCGGTCTCATGGCGGCTGCCGAGTGTATAAGCAAAGCAGTTATGGGAAGCGTCCCAGTATTGTTTCTTTTTCTGTTCAATAAAAGAAAGAGCGTCTTCTTCGGCTGCAATCGGAATCACGGATGCAATAAAGCGGGATTTCTTTTCTGTGATTTCTCCCGTGCCGCCGCGGTAAACAATCTGGTAAGAATCCGGCATGGCGCGTCACCTTTCTGTGGCAGAATAATAAAGCAAACACTATGTTTTGCTTATCAAACAGTATAACAAAAAGCCGGAAATACTGCAAGAAAATTAGGAGATTTAATAAATTTGTAATTTTTTTATATTCCGTAGATTGCACGCTGTCTTATTTTTGCATACGCAACGCTGC
>JAFLSZ010000133.1 GCA_022510665.1 Lachnospiraceae bacterium | reverse complement strand
GAGGCTCCAACCACAGTCTCTTTGTCTCAATGTTAATCAGTTAGATACCGCATGAAGATCATCTGCACTTTATTCAAAAAACTTCATTTTCTGCTTGACTTTTATTTTAATAGTTAGTCTCTTAATATTTCCTGACGTTTTACAGAAAAATTTCACAGAATCTTTTATATAAAACTAAAAAAGACTGCAAATCAAATATTTGCAGCCGAACTATCATAGAAAGATGTTATAAAATTAACTCCCACACTTCCTTAAACTCCCGGCTCTGCGTACCTGTGCTTCCACAGGTCAATCAAATATGCCATTCCACAATTACCATAATTTTACTTTACTATATTTTTATGTTTTTGTCAAGATAATTCTAACCTCTAAATAACAAAAAACTCCCTTCACCTCCGCCCCAAAAATCAAGGCGTTCCGTAAAGGGAGTTGTCCTTTTTACCGTGTTTCCGCGATTTATTTTGATTTTAGTTATCGATCAGCTTGTTCTCATTGTTCCAGCTGTAAAGCTTACGAAGCTCCGCTCCGACTTCCTCTAACTGGTGAGCCGCGCCGCGTCTTCTCATCGCGTTGAAGTTCGGGCATCCCACTTCGTTTTCAAGAAGCCAGTTACGTGCAAACACACCTTCCTGAATGTCCTTTAATACCTGCTTCATTGCCTTCTTTGTCTCGTCGGTAATGATCTTTGGTCCGGTAATGTAATCACCATACTCGGCGGTATTGGAAATAGAGTATCTCATTCCCTGGAAACCGCTCTGGAAAATAAGGTCAACGATGAGCTTCATCTCATGAATGCACTCAAAGTATGCGCTCTCCGGCTCATAACCCGCCTCAACAAGAGTCTCAAAGCCTGCCTTCATAAGCGCGGTTACACCGCCGCAAAGAACTGCCTGCTCACCGAAAAGGTCCGTCTCGGTCTCTTCGCGGAACGTAGTCTGAAGAACACCCGCTCTTGCACCGCCGATTGCGAGCGCATAAGCAAGTCCCAAATCATGTGCCTTGCCGGTAGCGTCCTGATGTACGGCGATTAAGCAAGGAACACCTTTTCCTTCCTGATACTGGCTCCTTACGGTATGACCCGGTCCCTTCGGGGCGATCATAACAACATCTACATCCTTCGGCGGGATAATCTGACCGAAATGAATCGCGAAACCGTGTGCGAACATTAACATATTGCCCGGCTGAAGATTCGGAGCGATAGATTCCTCATACATCTTTTTCTGCTTCTCATCGTTAATGAGAATCATAATGATGTCCGCTCTCTTTGCGGCCTCTGCCGCCGTATATACCTCAAAACCGGCAGCCTCCGCTTTTGCCCAGGATTTGCTGCCCTCGTATAATCCGATGACTACATGTACGCCGGACTCCTTCATGTTCAGCGCATGGGCATGTCCCTGGCTTCCGTAACCGATGACTGCTACAGTCTTTCCGTCCAGCAGCGCAAGATTACAATCCTGCTGATAATAAATCTTTGCCATTTTTGTATCCTCCTAAATTTTATTTATGGTATGCGCATAAATGCGTCGTACGCTCGTAAAACAAACCGCATCTTCCAAAAAGCGTTCCGGGACTAATCGGAAATATAGTCCTCAATATCTCCCACGCCGCGCACCAGTCCGGTAATTCCGGTACGGACAAACTCCTTGATTGTAAAGCCTTCCAAAAGTTTGATAAACGCGTCGATTTTCGCCTGATTTCCGGTCAGCTCAATCATCAGGGACTCCGGCGCCACATCAACAATTTTCGCCCGGAAAATATCGGCAACGGAAATCACCGCCTGACGCTCCTTTTGATTTGCCTGTACCTTTACCAGTACCAGTTCCCTGCAGACCGAATCGCTCGGAAGCAGTTCCGTAATCTCTACAACATCTTCCAGCTTCGCAAGCTGCTTGCGTATCTGCTCTAAAATACCGTCCTCACCGCTGACCGCCACGGTCATGCGGGAATACTTCGGATTCTCCGTCTCGCCTACGGAAAGACTGTCAATATTATAACCACGGCGGCTGAACAGACCGGAAATCCGGCTTAACACACCTGATGTATTCTCTACTAAAATAGACAAAATCATTCGGCTCATAAAGTCCCTTCTTTCTCACAGTATCAATTACAGTGTATTTTATCAATCCCATCTGCATTTGTCAAGAAAAAACGGTCTCCGGTTTTCGCATTTTTTCAGTTGTTTTAAAAAATTCCGCAGATTGTACGCTGTCTTATTTTTGCATTTGTCCGAAGGA
>JAFLSZ010000132.1 GCA_022510665.1 Lachnospiraceae bacterium | reverse complement strand
GTTAAGCCGCTCGGGTGCGTCCTCGCGTCTAACCGGCTCTAAGAGGTGATTCCGGCTCCGCTAAAAGCGCGCTCCTTCGGAGAAATACAAAAATCAGATAGCGTGCCATCTGCGGAACTTTTAAAGTGACTAAAAAATGCGGAAACTCAAGGGAAAAAGGGCTTGTTTCCGATGGAAAATAGCGGTATAATAAAAGAAACTGTCGGCACAAGCCAGACGGAGCGGACTACTGTGCGCGAGCATGGTGGTTCTTTCTGTTGTAAAAGAGCCGATATAAAATCCACAGGAGGGAAATACAATGAAAATTTTAGTAATTAACTGCGGAAGCTCGTCTTTAAAGTACCAGTTGATTGACATGGCAAATGAGAATGTTCTGGCAAAAGGTCTTTGCGAGCGGATTGGAATTGACGGGTCTAAGCTGACCCACAAGCCGGCAGGCAAGGATGTGCTGGAAAAGACAGAGGAGATGCCGGACCATCAGGTTGCGGTCAGACTGGTGCTGGACGCGTTACAGGATCCGACCTACGGTGTAATTTCCAACGTAAACGAGATTTCGGCAGTCGGTCATCGTGTGCTTCATGCGGGAAAGTATTACAGTGATTCCATCGTAGTGAACGAAGACGTAAAGCGGGTAGTACGGAGTTGTTTCGATCTTGGTCCTCTGCACAATCCGGCAAACTTAATCGGTATTGAAGCATGTGAGGCGGCAATGCCGGGCATCCCGAATGTAGCTGTGTTTGATACGGCATTTCATCAGACCATGCCGGAGAAAGCATATATGTACGCGATTCCGTATGAGTATTACGAAAAGTATGATATCCGCAGATACGGTTTCCACGGAACCAGCCATCGTTTTGTCTCCAAAAGAACGATAGAGTTCGGGAATCTGAACCCGGACAATTCCAAGGTAATCGTATGCCATCTCGGCAACGGTGGCAGTATTTCCGCGGTCGTAAACGGCAAATGTGTAGACACCAGTATGGGACTCACTCCGTTGGAAGGTCTGATTATGGGTACGAGAAGCGGTGACCTTGACCCGGCGGTTGTACAGTACATTGCGAACAAAGAGGGTAAGAATGTAAACGAAGTCGTTGATATTTTAAATAAGAAGTCCGGTATTTTAGGTGTTTCCGGTGTTTCCAGCGACTTCCGTGACGTTCAGAAGGCGCAGAAAGAAGGAAACCACAGGGCGGACATCGCAATAGCGGCGTTTGTTTATCGTGTGGCGAAGTACATCGGTTCTTATGCGGCGGCAATGAACGGTGTGGATGCAATTACGTTTACCGCGGGCGTCGGCGAGAATGATGCGGGAATCCGCAGGGAAATCTGCTCTTACCTTGGCTATCTTGGCGTAACCCTGAACGAAGAAAAGAACAAGATCCGCGGAGAAGAAGTAGAAATTTCCGGTGCGGACTCCAAGGTAAAGGTATACATTATCCCGACAAACGAAGAACTTGCAATCGCAAGAGAAACAAAAGATTTGATTTAATCTTTTGAGACAGGGAAAGAAAAACAAAAACTCAAGAAAAAAACAGTTGACAAATAGAAGACCGGATACTATAATATCTTAGTGTGAGTTTTGGAACCATACCAAAGGTATGCCATTTGGCGGGACAGGAGCTTTGTATGACAGTATCTTTATCGGAAGCAATGCAGGTTCCGGACGGAGTGTTCAAAAAAGAGATTCCGTACGAACCGGAAGAGTTTTGCTGTGCGGGAGGACGGTATCCGTTTTTGGAAAAGAAACCGGTGTGTCTGACTGTAGTAAATCTTGGCGGCAAGAAAGTAAAGATTACGTTAGAAGGCGAAGTGACGCTGTCCGTGCCGTGTGACCGCTGTCTTAGGGAGGTGGCTGTAACGATTCCGTTTCGGACGGAACGGGACGTTGATTTTTCCAAGAGCGACGAGGAAAGAGCCGCCGAGTTGGACGAAACCGGTTTTATAAACGGATACGATTTAGACGTGGACGTGTTTGTCTGCGAGGAAATCTTGCTTGGGTTCCCCATGAAGGTTCTGTGTCAGGAAGACTGCAAAGGAATCTGCAAGGTTTGCGGAGCAAATCTGAACGAGGGCGAGTGTGGCTGCGACCGCACGGAACCGGATCCGAGAATGTCTGTTATCCGAGATATTTTTAACAACTTTAAGGAGGTGTAATCATGGGAGCTATTTGTCCGAAGAATAAGCATTCCAAGGCAAGACGTGACAGTCGCAGAGCAAACTGGAAGATGACTGCTCCGAACCTTGTAAAGTGCAGCAAGTGCGGCGCGCTTATGATGCCGCATAGAGTATGTAAGGCTTGCGGTTCTTACAACAAGAAGGAAATCATCACAGCTGAATAAGTCTCAAATATAAGATTTCCGAAAGACTGCTATACGGTAAGTGTAGCAGTCTTTTTTGTGTCATAGGAAATTGCGTTGCATTTCCTATGACACAAAAGCCCTCCGG
>JAFLSZ010000131.1 GCA_022510665.1 Lachnospiraceae bacterium | reverse complement strand
ACATAAGAAACAAAACGCCAAAATTAATTTTCTTTTCCGCATAATATCCTCCTTTGCATTATTTATTCTGCCTCCGCGGCAAAATTTCCCACGACAGTATCCCGTTACAATGTAAAACACAGTCCTTTTACTCCCTTAAATATATATTCAACTTCCGTTCCAGCTCCGGTATAACTTCATCCAATGTTTTTTCACCGTTCAGATATTTTAAATATTCCGCAAAAATATCGTCCGGGTAAGAAAATACAATCTTTGCATTCCCATAAAGCTCATGCACCTTTTGTTCCGGCGCGTTATACGTTCCGTTTAACTTTTTCGTGCGGTAAATACTTTCTTCCTCCGTCATGCGTTTTGCAAGCGCCGAAAGATACTCTTTCGCCTCTGCTAAACGCTCCGATTTCGGGTTTAACACAAGGAAAGTCGCACCGGCAATATTCTTTTGCGGTTTCTTCTCTTCTAATGACGGAAGT
This sequence comes from Lachnospiraceae bacterium, assembly GCA_022510665.1. GTDB lineage: Bacteria > Bacillota > Clostridia > Lachnospirales > Lachnospiraceae > SIG307. The sequence continues at coordinate 2,073 of JAFLSZ010000131.1, read as the reverse complement.
GCCTTTGCTTCAAAAAAATCATAGGTCAGCAGTCCGAATAAAGCAGAATCATCTATTCTTCCATACAGGTGAGACAATTTTTGTTTATTTACTTTTGCCACCGCTACATTGGAAAAATATTTCAAAAACTCCGCAGCGAGCTGTTCCTCTGTTTTTCCGTACATCTGAATTAGATTTCCCGGCATTATTTGATTATATATGGACCATGACACTCCGGTACTTTGGCTGTATTCCTTTTTTACCAGTTCGGAATAGGAGCGGAACAGTTCCGTATCAAACCGTGCCGAACCGTTTACAACCGCATGGTCCGCCAGATACTGATTCCATATATCCCGGTAAAGCAAATTAATTTCATAATACGCCGGTTCCGAGGCTTCCTTTGCCGCCAAAACACTCCTTGCAGTCATCAGTTTCTCATAAGAATATTCCGTTTCCATATCAATCCCGTACCGTGCACATGCCTCGGAATTATAGAGAACTACTTCGCAGTCTATCTCGTATGGCAGCATCCAGACGGCTCCGCTCTCTGCCGTTGCCGCTTCTTTAATATAGTCAAACCCTGTTTTAAAATATTGAGAAACACCATCCACCTTATTCAGCGGTTCGTAAGCACCAATTCTTCGTATCTGCTCCGCTAACGGCTCCGTAGTGGAAAGCATCAATAAATCATAATCACTGTTTCCCGCCATCAGTGCCATTGCCATCGTTTCCGCACTGACCCGCTCCAAAGCAATGTTAAATCCCGTTCCTTCCGGAAGCTCATAAAGCGACGTACTGTAAATTTTCAACGGCTTATTGTCCCGTATATAGTTACTGTTTTTTACCCGTGTCACTTTTCCCGCCGAAAGAAGGTAGGTATATCCGTCCTTATACTGCAAATTGTTGCCGTTTTCCGGTCTTTCCTTTGTTTCCAGAAAACTGGTTTGATTATTTGCCGCAGCGGGCTCTATCGCCAGTATCGCAGCTTTTAATTCATCAACATACAATAGTTTCTCATAACTATTATCATATGCAAGTGCCCAGATAAAGCCGTTCACTGCCTTTCCCGCATGATACTTTTCCCCATAAGTATCCGTTTTACCGTTGTATTCCGCAAAATAATACTCTCCTACTTCTGCGTCATAGGCATACAGCCAAAGACTTTCTTCATCTTTCTTACAGATTCCTTTGATTCTGTCCACGGGAAGTTCCTCTGCCTCTTCGGCGGCAAGATCAAACCTTTTCAGTTTTTCACCGTCATAGAAATAACCACCCTCCCAATCATCCAACAGCGCTTTTTCCTGTAAATCCATTATCTCCTGCTCCATCAAATACAGACTGCCGTTTATCAGTTCCATTTTGTTTACGGCAAACACATAGGGATTTTCATACAGATTTCTCTGGCTGCCGTCGTCAAGCGCAATTTCCACCAGAGAACTCCCCAACAACAAATTCCCTTCACGAGCAGACACAACCGCATATAGCACGCCGTCCCCCAGGCAAAGGCTTGTATATTCTCCGATTTCCGGCAGAACTATCGGGATTTCTTTTGTCTGTACTCCGGTTTTATCATAAACACGGATACATTCCTCTCCGGCCTCATAAGTATACAGATTGCTTTCTTCATCCAGACAAAATGAAACAATCCGTTCCGCCGGATAAACGAAGTCCGGTTCTTTCTCTGCCGCCACTTCTTTCTCTTTATGGCAGGCACACAAAACTAATACAGTCATAAACAATCCCAGTAAAAAAATATATTTTTTCATCCGTCTTTGCATATGATTACCTCTCTCATATTAAATAAATAAAAATAGTAAGTATTCACTATCTGTTCCTCAAAAATACTATACCATATTGCAATATTACTGTAAATATTTTCCAAAAAAAGATTCCGTAGTTTTATCCTTTTTTAATTCCTTTAATAAGCACCGTTTTCTTTCGAAAAAATCTGCCCCCTTTACAGGAAATATCATACTCTCTAAAAATATAAAAAGCAACCGTTCCTGCAGAAGTGGTTGTTTTTCGTGCACAAGTGGTCAAAAAAACGCTTTTCGGGAGCATTTTTCCTCTTTGTTTATTCGTTCAGATAAATTT
>JAFLSZ010000130.1 GCA_022510665.1 Lachnospiraceae bacterium | reverse complement strand
TTCAGTTAGTCAGGTATACTAACCGCTTGTAAGAATCCGCCACGCCCGGAGCCACACCGCCGCTTAGTGCTACAGCCCTTTTTTCTGTGTGTCATACTCTGTTACAGGAACTTGTTCCTAGTTTTTTTCAATATAAGGTATACAGATTTCAACACTGCACTTGTCATTCTCATTGTCCCACTCCAGATAAGCTTCCATCGTGGGAAGATTGTCCTTTTTGATATTCAGCTCGTCCAATAATTTGTTATTGATGTACCACCACGCGTTACCCACTAAGTCCTCAGATGTCTTGCCGGAAAGCACATAGACCAGCCATCTGTGGGCAGGATAAGAAAATGATTCCATTCCTTCAATCTCCCCGTCGTATTCCACCGCTACCATATTGTCATTGCTGCCGTCAGCGCCAAAACCAAAGCATAACCCGCAAAAAGGCTTTCCGGTTTCCAGTGCCTCCATCTTCGCTATGGTTCCGTCTCCTCTGGCAACTCCCCATGCGCCGCCTCCGTCGGGAGTAACACACCTTCTTCCCACCATATGAAACGCCTCTTTTTCCACCAGCATATACTCGGCGCCTGCTTCTTTCAGCAGAGTCAAAATTCTCATGGAACAGATACTTTCGGTCATTTTAATGATTTCAGGCATCTTAGGCTGATACCCTTCTATTTTTTCATTTAAAACTTTTGCCGTACTCTCCATATGTTTTCTGTCCTCTCTTTCTGCCTATATGCGGCATTTATAATGTCTTTGTATCTTAAATTATATCACCCTGAATCCGCGGTTTCTTATCATTTTGTCTCAATATTAACCATATTAACCGCTCCGAACAGAGTCAGCCTCGGATTTTGAAATCCGTAATCTGTCTGATAAACGCCAAAGATATCTCCGTCCGCCAGCGATAAACCGTTCTCGGCGACAAAAGAGGTCAACAGGTCTTTGTAAGCAGCATAATCGCCTACGGTTTCTCCTTCTAAAATAAAATACATTCCCTGTGAAATCACTTTTTTTCTAACAGTTTTTTCCTCCGCCTGCTCCGCCAGACCGTCAATGAAGATACCATATACAAACCTTCCCCGGGTCTTTTGCACATAAAATCTTTTCAAATCTTTTATGTGTTTTGGATAATATTTCGTAAAATAATCCAGTACGGCTTTTGCCGCCCTGTGTTCGGCATTGCTTCCCTCAATTTCCGCCGCGATAACCGTCTGTTGTTCCAGACGTGCCAATCTTATCCGGGGATAATCCTTTTGGGGCGCCACAGGAAGATAAAGCCGCAGCTTATAAGGTTTCCCAAGGCGGAAAATATATTCTTCAAAATATTTTCCCTCTCCGTAATGGTACATGCTGTGGGTCAGCCATGTCTTGTCCAGATATTCCCATGCGGTATTTATAAGCTCTTCCTGATCTTTCACGATAGTCATGGCAAATAAACCGATATAAGGAATTGTCTCCTCTCCTGCTTCAAATTCCTTTTCCAGACACTGTATCTGTTTTTTCTCCACCGACAGATACAACTCATAGCAAAACTTGTTTTTCTTCTGTCTTCCGTTTCTGCCGAATATCCTTCCGGAATAATCGGGCAGAAGGTCAAGTAGCACCTTTACGGCATTTCTCTCAATACCGACGGGCTTCGTCGCATAAAAATAAAAACATCGAAGCTTCGGAACCGTAACATGCTCTACCGATACATCAAATACAGCGCTTTCCAAAAAAGGAGGAAAATAATAATATCGGTCACTTTTTTTATATTCCAGAGGAGACATGGAGAGATTCCGCTGCACGGAACGGCAAAAAGCCTGCTGTGAGGAATATCCGCACAGATACGCAATATCCGCCAGTGTAAAATCCGAGCGCTTTACCAGCGCAAGTGCGTTAGACAGCCGCCTCTTTCTGATATACTCTTTTATGGAATGCCCTACTATATTGTAAAAATCCCGATAAAGCTTGGCTCGCGACACAAACCCTGCTTTTGCCAGAGTTTCCGCGCTGATATCTTCGGACAAATGCGTTTCCACATATTCAATTAATACCTTTGTATAGGTGAGCTTTTCTTTGTTCATACAAATATACCATTTTTAGTCCTGTTCAATCACACACTCTTTGACTCCGCTTTTTAGGTCGCAGGGTCAACTATTCTCGGCGTGTTTTTTCGCTTTTTAAACCTTCCTTCTGCTCCATAAAACTCCCTTCCTGCTCCGAATTATAGTGTTCTTAGAATTTATCTTAACATTATCTAAATTATAACATACTCTTTATCGGCAAATCAACGACCCCTTTTTCTTGACTTTCCGCATTTTTAGCGGAGCAGGAATCACCTCTTAGAGGAAGTCCGGCGCAGCGTTGCGCATGCAAAAATAAGATATCGTGCAATCTACGGAATATAAAAAGGTATACAAAAGGTGACTTCTCATAAGGATATTTAAGAAATTCAAAGAAGAAACCGATTGACGGGTGCAAGCAAAAAGACGGTATAGCCTATATGGTTACACCGTCTTTTTGACTTCACTGCTATCTCTTTAAATTATGACTTGATTTACAATCAACAGATAACAGCGGCAGAGAGAAGTAAATCTCCCTGCCACCGCTTTATTTTTATTTCGGTCTGCTCAGAATATATTGGCAAATAGCGTCCACGCTTGCTTCTATTCCGATGGAGCTGTCAAGCATAAGCTCGTAATTGTGTCTGTCACCCCAAGTTTGTTCGGAAA
>JAFLSZ010000013.1 GCA_022510665.1 Lachnospiraceae bacterium | reverse complement strand
GGACAAATGCAAAAATAAGGCGGCGAATCTCCCCTTTCAGTTAGTCAGGTATACTTATCGCTTTCCATATCGGCAATGAGTTCTTCCACTTTTTTTGCTGCCGCACCCAATTCAAAGTCCTCCACATCTTTTCTGATGTCATGCAGAAGTTCACTGACCGGAGTACCCCGGTATACACACCCGCTTATTTCCGTAAGCAGAGCCTCCGCCTTGTCCTCTTCAAAGGTATCAAGCCTTTCCCGCAATTTCGACAGATGTTTTAACAGTTTATCCTTAGATATCTCGGAATCAGCCGTGTCCTCCTGTATCTGCACGAGTTCCTTCGGTAAATAAGAAACAACCATTTTTTCCAGCAAATCGGCGTCAATCGGTTTTGTCAAAAAGTCCGCGAAACCTTCCTTCAGATAAGATTCTTTCGCCCCGGAAAGCGCGTTTGCCGTCAGGGCAATCACCGGTGTCTTCTCGTTCGGGAAATCGGTAAATTTCCGAATCTCGTGCAGTGTCTCAATTCCATCCATCTCCGGCATCATATGGTCCATAAAAATAATGTGAAACGGCTCTTTTTTCACAAGCTCCAGACATTTTCTGCCGGAGTCTGCCGCAACAATATTCATTTTGGTACGCTTTAATAACGCTTTAAATACGGCAAGGTTCATATCATTGTCATCGACCACAAGCACTTTTGCATCCGGTGCTTCAAAGCTTTCCTGCCTCTGTACCGACTCCGACCTCTGTCTGCCCATAATTGTCTCAAAATCACCCACACTCTCACCGCTGATAACCTTCTGCGGTATCGTGACCGTAAACGTGGAGCCTTTCTGATATTCACTCTCCACCTTCATGTCGCCTCCCATTAACTTGAGCAGTGACATCGTGATATTCATGCCCAGACCGGTTCCTTCAATATTCCGGTTCTTCTTTTCATCCAGCCTCTGGAAGCTTTCAAACAGTTTCCCCATATCTTCCTGTCGGATACCTATCCCCGTATCCTTTACGGATATGATGAGCTCTATCCTGTCCTCTCCGGTTTTCCTGTAGTTTACATGAAGCTCTATACCGCCTTTGGGCGTATATTTTACCGCATTGGTGAGCATATTCGTCACAATCTGCTTAATCCTCACCTCATCCCCAAAGAGCGTCCGCGGCAGTGTCTCATCCAATAAAAAGTCAACCGTCAGGCTCTTCTCCTGCGCCCTCAGGTAGATGACATTCCATAAATCTGTTATTACGTCTGCCATATCGTACTCCGCCGAAACAATTTCCATTTTGCCGGACTCGATTTTTGACATATCCAGAATATCATTAATCAGAAACAAAAGTGTTTTTCCGGAACTTTGGATATTTTCCGCATAAGAAAGGAGTAGTTCGTCTTTACACTCACGGAGTATCATCTCATTCATGCCAAGCACCGCGTTAATCGGCGTTCTGATTTCATGCGACATATTTGAGAGAAAACGCGTTTTTGCCTGTTCCGCCCGTATCGCGGATTCCGCCGCCTCCTTTAAGTTGTCGTTCGCTCTCGACTGCCACTGTATCATTTTGTTGATGACTACGTTGACTGCCAGAATACAGCCTCCAAACAATCCCAGGAAAAGAGCCGCATACTGCAGCACATTACCGTATATATTCCACCAATCCTTTACCACTATAATCCGGAATCCGGAGACAATTTCATCCATGGATGCGCATACTTTGTACTCCTCATCATAATCCTTAATTACGACCATTCCCGTCTCGCTGTACAGACTGTCATAGACCAGATCATGTATATTTACCGAATCTTCATCTGAAAACTCATAATCCGAATTAGGGTGGTCAATAATCAGTCCGTTCTTATCTACCAAAAATGCATACCCCTGTTCCGAATAGCTTTTTCCAAGAATATCCATCAACACATCCAGATAGAAATCAATCGCAAACACCCCGCAAAATTCCCCGCTGTCCGATTTCACCACTTTGGAAAAGGTAATGCAATACTCACCTGTTCTTGCATCATAGTACGGTTCGGTGATATTGAAGTCTTCGGCTGTCAGCGCACCGATATACCAGATACGTTCTTCCTCCACATAGTCCGGCTCCGGCACCCACCCGTTGTTCATAACCATCGGGTGTCCGTGCGGAAAATCCGGGTTCGCAATATACGTCGCGGAAATCTTCGGATAATGTTTCGTGATATCGTCCAAAAACTTCACCATTCCGTTGTAGTCCAAAAGCATCTCCGGTTTTGCCGCGACAACGTTATTAAACATATCAAGAATACTTTTTTGCTCTAAAATCCAGTCACCGACCTTATAACTATACTCCTGCAGTTCCTCCTCCATCTTGATGCGGCTTTCGTTAATCGACATTGACGTACTGCCGGATATTGCAATAATCATTGTCACGATAAAAATCCCGGTAATTCCGATCTGATATTTACGCTGATCCCGTACCGTAAAATCTCTCTGCTTTTTTTCCTTCTTATTCTCTTTATGCCGTTCTTCCCTGTCACGCAGAATAAGCTCCGCCTGACGCCGCTCACGCAGCCCCAGAAAATAAATAATTACTATTACAAACACTAACAGCAGAACGAAACAAAAATTACGGTACATCTGCTTATAATTCTCGCGGTACAGTGCCGAATTGCTGACACTGCACATCATATACCAGCCGTTTTCCGTCTTGCTGCAGAATATCGTGCTGTTCTCTTTTCCCACGGAAGTTCTTAAAGACAGGCTCTCCTTATCCGACGCAACCGCGCGTAAAAAAACGTCGCGGTACTGCGGCAGCTCCGAGGAAAGCTTCTTTCCAATCATATCCGGATTCGTATATCCCACGATGATTTCATTCGCATCGACAATCATCGCGTCGCCATATGTATCGCTGCCCATCTCATTCACATAGGACTGAATCTCCGCCACGCTGTAATCCAGACCTACCGTCGAGCCGTCCGCAAGCATTATTGCAACCGTAAAGCACATATTGTCCGTAAACGCATCCTTATAAGTCGGAGATATATAGATTTCTCCCCTTCCGGCCGCCAAAAGCCCCCGATACCATGAGCGGTCCTGCAGGACATAGTCCTTCGGCGTCTCCATATCCGATATCATTACCACTCCGTCCACAACACAAAAGACATTCAGGCATACCTCATTAGACAAACTATACTCAATATTCCTCTGCTCTGCAAGAAAGTGCCGGATTTCTTCCTCTGTAGAGCCGCTCTGAATCATTTCCTCCAGACTGCCGCGAACCCGTTCGAGCGTATACTCTGCCCGCGTCAGTGATTTCTGAAATCCCGTCGCAATGCTCTGCACCCGCATCCGCCCGATTTCCTCGGTCTGCTTTGCCGCTATATCATACATTAGCAGGACATTTAAGACCATGATAACGACAAGGGCTATCGCCATTGCCACGACAAAAAGCTGATGCAGTCTGAAATTAAATCCCTTTCTCTTTGCTGCCATATGTATCTCCTTCAACAGATTCTGCACGCCTCTGCCATAGCCGGTTTTAGTATAACAACAGGCGCGCACTCTTCAATGATGCGTAAATTAACTGAAATCCGTTTTCTCTATCACCATGTTATGCAGCGTCAGGCCGCTCTGTGCGAAGTTAAGACGAACACTGGTAAAGCGGAAATTCAAAAAGTATTCCTCCGTAAAGGAAACCGGTTTTCCTTCCGTACCGTTCCATGTAAAGATCCCATAGGCGGTTCCCATCAAAAACAAAGTTACCGGCATCTGCGCAAGTCCGCCCGCCGTAGAACTGCCCGTAATCGTAACACGGTATTTTGCGGGTTCTTTTACCTCCAGAGTAAACGCATGGCTTCCGCCTTTTTCGGTGCAAAGGCCGTTAAAGTCAATCACAAGGCGGTTCTCCAGTTCGTAAGTAAGCGCCTCCTCTTTTGTATCTGCTGCTTCTTGCGTATATGGGCAATCCTTTAACTCAATCATTTCTTCCGTACCGCAAAGACGCTTCATTGCGTTGGTCTTCAAAAGGAAACGGCAGATATTCGCCGCGTTTCTTTGTAATTCGCCGCGTTTGAGCGAACCGTCCGCCAAAGAAACAAGCGTATTGTCCTCGTTCTTCTCACAATCCGCGCATACCATATAAATGTCGTTCTGCGCGCGTGCCATGGCCGCAAGCTCCTTCTTATTTGCCGGCTGGCTGCGTACGTTGATGTTAGCCCACCAGTCGGTCATTACAAGCCCGTCAAAGCCCCATTCGTCCCGCAGAACCGTGGAAACAAGGTCGTAGTTTCCTGCCGTCCAAAGGCCGTTTATCGCTCCGTAACTTGTCATTACGGTAGAAGCTTTTCCCTCTTTTACCGCTATCTCAAAGCATTTTAAGTAAATTTCACGCAGCGCGCGTTCCGAAACAACCGAATCCGCCGTATGGCGTCCCGACTCCTGATCGTTCGCACAATAATGTTTTATCGTACCGGTCACACCGGCGGAATGAAAGCCCTGAAGTTCTGCCGCCGCCATGGTTCCGGACAGATACGGATCCTCGGAAAAATATTCAAAATTCCTGCCGTTCAACGGGTGGCGGTGTAAGTTTAACCCCGGCCCAAGCATGCAATCCACCTGATGATACGCGGCCTCTAATCCAAAAAACGAAAACAGTTCCCGAATCAGTTCTTTGTTAAACGTAGACGCCAACAGCGTGCCGTTCGGCAGACTGAATGCCTTTGTTCCGCAGTCCATACGCACTCCGGACGGTCCGTCCGCACAGCAGGCACACGGAATCCCAAACTCCGCGAGCGCTTTCGTAACGCCGCCGAATGCTGCCGCGGTTCCTGCCGTTACTTTCGGACTGCACATTCCCTCGCCGCGGATAATACAGGCCAGATTTTCGTCCGAAAGCTGCCCGATAAACTCCTCCATTGCCGCTTTTCCCGCTGCCACATCTGCGAGACGTATTCCCTTATCGCCGGTGTAAGCAATCTCCGGCGGAAGTTTTTCAAGCCTGCGTTCCTCTTCTTTCGGCGGAATCCCATGAACTTCTTCCATCTGTAATACAAGGCCTTCTTCGGAAGCGGCCGCCGTCATGCGCTGAAAGGAAAGCACCGGCGCGAGCGCCCGTTCTTTCTCGGAAACCACCAAAAGCTCCGGTATCACAACCGCTGCCGCTTTCTCTGCGCTGCGCACATCGGAACCCACATAAAAACAGTATTCGCCCGCTTCCAACACAAAACAGGACAGGTGTCCGGTTTTTCCGAGGTCATCAAAGGACGCCAGTTCCGAAAGGCGGAGGGAAATCATAAACTCCTGCGTTTCCTTTGGAGCAAGCTCTTTTGTCTTTTCATACGCACAAAGCACTCTTGCCGGTTTTCCGAGTACTCCCTGAGGCGCCTCACAATATACCTGTACAACTTCTTTTCCCGAAACCTCTCCGGTATTTGTTACGGAAACCTTTAAAACTACCGTCTCCTTTGCTGCCGAAACCGCCTGTGCCTCTATGGTAAATGTCGTATAGGAAAGTCCGAACCCGAAAGGGAACATCACTCTGTCTTTCGCAAACGTCTCAAAATAGCGGTAACCGACATAAATATCCTCGGTATAAAAGTTTCTCTCTAAATTTCCGAAATAAGCGTGGGACGGATAATCCTCAATCGTATACGCAATCGTATCCGGAAGTTTGCCGGACGGGCTTTTCTTTCCGGTCAGCACATCCGCCGTACCGATACCGCCGACCATGCCGCCCTGCCATACATAAAGAACGGCGTCCGGAGAATACTTTGTAACAAAACTCATGTCAATCAGACCGCCCACATTCAGCAGCACAACTGCCTTTGAAAAGTGTTTCCGCACCGCCGCAAGCATATGTTCTTCTTCTTCACTTAAAAAATAAGCTCCTTTTTCGGCTTTATTGTCCTGATCCTCACCGGCGGTACGCCCGATAACTACAACCGCCGTTTCAGACTCTCCCGCAATCCGTTCGCAAAGCGCGTCGCTCACCGGCATCTCCTTTTGCGACCAAGGCTCCGCGCCCCATCCGCTCCCTAAATCAAACGGATTCCCGGCACACCACTCCCGATATACGGAAAGCAATTCGCTGTTTACCGTTACAATACCGCCCTCGACTAAGGCATCTGTAATTCCCGCCACACGGGAAACATTTACCATGCCGCCGGAGCCGGTGCCGCTTTTATAATAATTCAACTGAATCCTTCCGAAAACCGCAACTTTTTCCCCTTTTTTTAACGGAAGTGCCTTATTTTTATTCCGAAGCAAAACGCACCCTTCGGATACCGCGCAAACCGCCGTATCCGAATAACGATTCCAATCCAATACCCTTTTTCCCATAATCCTTCCCTCCTGCAAAATTTAGTTTTATTTTAAATCACATCAACACTCCGAAAAACAAAAGCGCCGTTTTCTTCTGTTTCAGCCGTATCTTTTCCTGAGAAACACTTCCGCCAGCACCATATCCTCCGGCGTAGTTACCTTTATGTTCGTATAACTTCCCCGTACCATCTGCACCGGAGTATCCCCGTAAAGCCCTACTACCATCGCGTCGTCCGTCACTTTAACTTCGGGCTCCGCCATAAGCCTCTCATACGCGTTATAGACAAGAGAAAACGCAAATGCCTGCGGCGTTTGTGCAATCCACAGGCTTTCTCTCTTTGGTGTCAGCATAATTACACCATGTTCATCCGTCATCTGAATCGTATCCTTAACCGGCATTCCCGCCACACAGGCATCGTAACTTTTCGTCTGAACAAGCACCCGGTTAATCAGCTCCGGCGTTACCAACGGCCTCGCACCGTCGTGAATCAGCACATACTCCGGCTCTCCCGCCGCACAAAGTCCGTTCCAGACCGACTCATGGCGTTCCGCGCCGCCCGCCGTTACTGCGGTTACCTTGGCAAACCCATAGCGCTCTAACAGTTCCGTCCGGCAGTAATCTTCTTCTCCTTCTGCCGTTACCAGCACCACGCTCTCTACATCGCTTTCTTCAAAGGCGCGCAGGGAATAATACAAAAGAGGTTTTCCGTCCAACAGCATATACTGTTTCGGAACCCCGCTCTGCATCCTTGTCCCTTTTCCGCCTGCCAATACAATCCCCGCTGCCGCCATAATCCTCCTTAACGCTCTCCAAGCTGTAAACTCGGCACCGCATTCAAATCCAAGCCGTGCCGCACTCCTTTTCGGAACTCATAATACGCCGCCGCGCCAATCATTGCCGCGTTATCCGTACAAAGAACCGGCGACGGGCAGAACATCTCTATTCCCTCGGCTTCACAAGCCTCCCGCATCGCCGCGCGGATGGCGGAATTCGATGCTACGCCGCCGGCCAGCGCGAGCTTTTTCATCCCCGTATTCCTGACTGCCGCCATTGTCTTTTCCACCAGCACGTCCGCTACCGACTTTTGGAACGAAGCCGCCACGTCCGCGGCATTTACCTCGATTCCCTGCATCGCCGACTGGTTTAAATAGTTCAGCACGGCCGACTTTACGCCGCTGAAACTGAAATCGTACGGCGCATCTGCAATCTGTCCTTTCGGAAAAGCAATGGCGCGCGGATTTCCTTCTTTTGAAAGTTTGTCAATCTTCGGTCCGCCCGGGTATCCGAGCCCGATGGCGCGCGCCACTTTATCAAAGGCCTCTCCCGCCGCGTCGTCATGGGTTTTTCCGAGAATTTCATAAACGCCGTAATCCGCCACGCGCACCAGATGCGTATGCCCTCCCGAAACGACCAGACACAAAAACGGCGGTTCCAGCTGCGGATACTCAATGTAATTTGCGGAAATATGTCCTTCTATATGGTGTACGCCGATAAGCGGAAGCCCCGCCGCATACGCAAGCGCTTTTGCGTGTGCCACACCGACCAGCAGCGCTCCCACAAGCCCCGGTCCGTAAGTGACCGCTACCGCATCCATGTCTTTTAATCCCATGCCGGCTTCACTTAACGCCTGCTCCACCACGTTATTGATGCGTTCCATATGTTTACGGGACGCAATCTCCGGCACGACGCCTCCGTATAATGTATGTATATCAATTTGCGAGGAAATTACATTCGACAGCACGGTTCTTCCGTTTTCCACCACCGCCGCCGCCGTCTCGTCACAAGATGATTCAATCGCTAAGAGTTTCACTGTCCCCCGCCTCCGTCTTCCGCGGTCTGCCAACCTAATATTTTATATCTTCCGTCCGCGTCTTTCCGCATCACAAGATTTCGGTAGCCTATACTTCTTCCGTCACCGGAACGCATAGTAAACTCAAGTCCGATAGAAGCGTATTCCACCGAATTTTTTCTCCATTTTTCCACATTGCTGGCACGGTCTACTACATACCCCGTAAATACAAGTTTCTTTTCCGCGGCCTCCGCCAGTTCTTCTTTCGTTACGGCCAAAAACTGTTCGTACGGGTTTAACGCCGCAAATTCCTCATCAAACAACCGAAGCTGCATTTTTACCAACTTCTCTAACTGTTCTTCGGTGGTATCCTCACTGTAAATACATTCTATAATGCCGCAGTAAAGTTCCGCCACCGCGTGGGGCGTCGGCGGATAATTCTTATCCAGATTCTTTGAAAGTATCTGCTCTGCCGCCGTATTCACCGGCTCCGTTTCCTTTTTGCCCGAACGATCAATGTACAGATACAATGCTATAATTCCCACTGCCAAAACCAGGATAACACCGGTCGTTCCTATCCGTTTTTTCATAGGCACCTCCTTCTGCATTGCAATACGTATCCGATTACTCCGTTTTATCAAACTCCAATACTACTGTTTTTCCGTCTTTTCCCGCAAAAGCCGCAGGAAAAATTTTCCTTGCTTTCGGGATATAGTCTTCCGGGCGAAGTAACGACGGGCTGTAATGCGTCAGCCACAATTCCTTCGCCTGTGCTTCTTTCGCTAATTTAGCCGCCTCATAAAACGTCATGTGTTTATGTTCCAGCGCTTTTTCCTGTCTGTCTTCCTCCCCGTACATCCCTTCACAGATAAACAGGTCTGCGTCCTTTGCATGGGCAGCGATGGACTTTGTAGGTCTGGTGTCGGTACAGTAAGACAGACGGATTCCGCGCCGCGGCGGCCCAAGTACCAAATCCGGCGTAAACGTCACGCCGTCTTCTTCTATGATTTCTCCTTTTTGCAGACGGTTCCAATACCGTTTCGGGACGTTGTTTTTCTCCGCGAGTTCCACAAAAAAGCGCCCCCCGCGCCGTACTACAAGCGAGTAACCGTAGCAGGGCACATTGTGATTTACTTTGTACGCCTCTATCTCATACCCGTGAGAGCAAATCGTCTCCTCCGGTTCCGTCAGTTCATGGAATTGAAGCGAAAACGGCAGTTCCGGCGCAATCGTCCGCAGCGCGCCGACTACCCGCTCCAACCCCTTTGGGCCGATAAGAGTTACCGGTTCCGTGCGTTCCGCGTTTCCCATAGAAAGCAGAAGTCCGGGCAGGCCGCTGATGTGATCTCCGTGATAATGCGTAAAACAAATTACGTCAATCCCGTGAAAACTCCATCCCTTTTCCCGAATCGCAATCTGCGTTCCCTCGCCGCAGTCAATCAACAGACTGCTGCCGTTTAGCCGCGTCATCAACGCCGTCAGCCAGCGATTCGGAAGCGGCATCATTCCGCCACTTCCCAGTAAACAAACTTCTAACATAATTTTAAGATAAAACCTCCTGCTTTTTTTCTATTTTCACAGGCACTTTAAACTGTTTTATCCACGCGTCATAACACGTTTCGCACAAAACAATATGATGAATCTGTAAATCTTTTTCGGAAAAATACCCCCATTCCTTACGGATACGCAGCGCGTCTTCCGTCACGGTTTTTCCGCTTTTGGTTGTCCGCAATGCGCGTCCGCAGCAATTACAGATTTCTTCCTCTTTCATCCGCTACACTCCTTTCGCTCCCCATAGTGTAATTATACCTCTTTTCCCTAAAAAAGTGTAGTGGTAATAATTGTGGAACATCACTGTGCCCGCCTCATCAATACCGCATTTTCTCTCGGTTTTTCATAATAATTTTTTCGTGTTCCGATTTCCTCAAACCCCAATTTTTTATAAAGCGTCCTCGCCGCCGTATTCCCCTCCCGTACTTCCAGAAAATACTCCTCTACCGCCCGTGCATTTCCTTCCTCAAACAATGCCGTAAGAAGCGCCGTCGCGACACCTTTTCTTCTCGCCTGCGCCGCCGTACAGACATTTGTAATATCGGCCTGTGTACCGGCGCAGAGAAGAACGCAGTATCCTAAAATCATTTCCTCTTTTTCTAAAATCAAAACAATATAATTTTTATCAAAATATATTTTTTGAAACGCGTCAAGGCTCCACGGGTCCGAAAAGTTTTCTGCTTCCAGTGCCGCCACGCGCACCGCATCTTCTTCTTTCATATGCCGGGTTTCCCATGTTTCTTTCATAACGTCTCCCCGCTGCCCTGCGCCATGCGCTCTTTTTCCTCACGTTCCCGCTCCGCCTGAGACTTTCGCAGATACACCGGCGCAAACTCCGCCGCGTCCCGAAACTTCCCCTGCTCCGCGTAGCCAAACGCACATGCCGCAAGCGACGCGGCACGCTGCCTGCTCATATGGAGCGGTGCAAAGGAAAACGGTACGGCTGTCTTTTGTTCCAGCATCGTTTTATAGGCATCAACGCCGTCGCCCAGATAAACCACCGGTTCTTTCATACGGTTTACTTCGGCAGCAATATCTTCCACCGCCTCTGCACGCTGCTCAAGCAGACAATCCATTACGCCCTTTTCTTTATTCCACCGGTACAGTCCGGTATATACCTGAGAACGTCTGGCATCCATTAACGGACAAATCAGATTTTCGCTTCCGCACAAATTCCATGCCAGTACTTCGGTCGTCGGTACGGCAATCAAAGGCTTCCCCAGCGCCTGCCCCAGCCCCTTTGCGGTCGCGGAACCGATACGAAGCCCGGTAAAAGAGCCCGGCCCCGCGGTCACCGCTATCGCGTCTAACTCCGTAAGGTCTGTCTCGGTCATTTTTACAATCTCATCAATCATCGGCAGCAACGTCTGCGAATGTGTTTTTTTGTAATTGGTCGTATACTCCGCCAATATCGCTTCTTTGGTGGCAACTGCCGCCGAGGCAACCAGTCCGGAACTGTCGATTGCCAAAATTTTCATTGTTCTCACCTCATGGTTTTTCTATGGTTATCAAACGGTACTCCGTTCCTTTTTGCAGTTCTTTACTGATATGAATTTTTACCGCCTCTTCCGGCAGAAGTTCTTCAATTTGCCCCGCCCACTCAATCATGCACACACCGTCACCGTAAAAATAATCCTCATAACCGATTTCTTCCATTTCCTCCGGTTCCTCAATGCGGTACACGTCAAAATGATAAAACGAAAGCCGCCCCTTGTATTCCTGCACAATGGTAAACGTCGGGCTGTTTACGGTATCCGTGACTTCGAGGCCCACGGCAAACCCCTTCGTAAATACGGTTTTTCCCACACCAAGGTCACCGAAAAGGCAGAAAACATCGCCTGCTTTTGCCTCTTTCCCGAGCCTTTTGCCGATTTCAAATGTTTCCTCTGCCGAATTACTTTCCAGTTTCATAAACTCTCCTTTTTTCAAAACGCCGTTTTGTACTACTTTACGGCGCGTCCTGCCGCCTTAGCCGGCAGATGCTTACGAAACAATTCCTTTACCTGCGGCTCACACGCGGAAAGAGCGCGCTTAGGCCAGATACAGGCATATACTCTTCCGGTATATACCGCAATCTGGGACTTTGTTTCCTTTATCCGGAATATATCGCCCCATGCAAAGGATTCCGACTCTTCGTCCTGACTCATCGTAATCCCTTCGTCGTTTAACACATAGTTAAGCGGCTTTTTAAACACAGCATTTCTCTTTACCTGCTTTCGTGCCCGCAGATACAGCTGCACCGGATGAATGACGGTAAACAAAAGCACAAGAAACAATAACGCCACCGTCTTTACCGGGTCGTCTTTCCCAAAGCCCATTATAAGTAACGCTGCCGCTCCTACGGTAATCAGCGCGTCTACCGCAACAGAAACGCCGCGGTAAGAATGATGCAGCAAAAACAAAAACATATCTTTTTCTTTTATCTGTACCGAAAACTTTACTTCGTTCATTGACTGCCGCTCCTTATAAAATCATTGTCAGCTGAATACGCTTTTTCGGCACATCCACGCTTAATACCTTGACATCCACAATATCGCCTACACTGACCGCGTCCAACGGGTGCTTGATAAAACGCTTTTCGGACATCTGGGAAACGTGAACCAGACCGTCCTGATGCACGCCGATATCCACAAACGCACCGAAGTCAATGACGTTACGCACCGTTCCCTTTAATATCATGCCTTCGGTCAAATCCTTCATTTCCAGTACATCGGTACGCAGAATCGGCTTCGGCATCTCCTCGCGCGGGTCACGGCCCGGTTTTTCCAACTCTTTCATAATATCCGTAAGCGTAATTTCGCCGATTCCAAGTTCTTTTGCAAGAGCCGCCTTATCCTTAATCTGACGGCTGAGACCGGAAAGGCCCTCCGTGGACGCTTTCTCCGCATCCTTTTTTCCTGTCTTGTTTTCTTCCGGCTCCTGCACCGTAAAATCCGCGCCGCCCATGGCCGCCATCAGTGCCTGTGCCATAAGGGTATTGCCGCCCTTTACGCGCAGCCTGTTGTTCTTCTCTTTGCCGCGCCCCGGCGCTTCCTCGCGCTTTGCGGCACGTTCGGCACGGCTTTGCAGAGCTTTCTGTTCCGCCTGCACCTTTTTAATATCCGCGGTCGTATAACCGAGCTTATCCAAAAGTTTTTCGGCGGCTTCATAAGACTCCGGATGTACGCTGGTTGCGTCTAACGGATTCGTACCGTCGTTAATTCTGAGGAAACCGGCGCACTGCTCGTATGCTTTCGGACCGAGCTTCGCCACCTTTAAAAGCTCCTTACGGGTCTTAAACTTTCCGTTTTCCTCACGGTACGCCACAATGTTTTTCGCAATCGGCTTTGTGATACCGGACACATATTCAAGCAGCGGTGCCGAAGCGGTATTTAAATCCACGCCGACTTTATTGACACAGTCCTCTACCACGCCGGAAAGCGTTTCAGAAAGTTTTTTCTGGTTCATGTCATGCTGGTACTGGCCCACGCCGATGGACTTCGGGTCAATTTTTACAAGCTCCGCTAACGGGTCCTGCAGACGGCGGGCAATGGAAGCCGCGCTTCGCTGCCCTACGTCAAAGTTCGGAAACTCCTCCGTTGCCAGCTTGCTTGCGGAGTAAACGGAAGCGCCCGCCTCGTTTACAATCACATACTGCACCGGCTTATTCAATTCTTTTAAAAGTTCCACGATTACCAGCTCCGACTCCCTGGAAGCGGTGCCGTTTCCGACCGAAATCAGGGTAATGTTGTACTTTTCAATCAGTTTCTTTACGACGCGCTTTGATTCTTCTACTTTATTCTGAGGCGCGGTCGGATAGATTACCACCGTATCAAGAACCTTTCCCGTCGGATCGACTACGGCTAACTTACAGCCTGTACGGAACGCCGGGTCCCAGCCAAGCACAGTCTGTCCCGCAATCGGCGGCTGCATAAGAAGCTGTACCAGATTCTTTCCGAACACCTTAATGGCGCCGTCCTCCGCCTTTTCCGTAAGGTCGCCTCGAACCTCTCTTTCAATTGCCGGCGCAATCAGACGGCGGTACGCATCCTCTACGGCTGCGGCAAGCAGTTCATCCGTATACTCGTTTTTCTTCGTAATCACTTTCGTGCATAAATACCGTAAAATCCGCTCTTCCGGCGCGTTTATCTTTACGGTCAGGACTTTTTCCTCTTCCCCGCGGTTTAACGCCAGAATCCGATGCCCCGGAAGCTTTGCCAGTCCTTCTTCAAAATTATAATACATCTCGTATACCGACTCCGCTTTTTCCTCTTTCGCCGCGGATACAATCGTGCCTTCTTCCATCGTAATCTCACGGATGTAACGGCGGTATTCCGCGTCGTCCGAAACCTGTTCCGCAATAATATCCAAAGCGCCTTCCACGGCTTCCTTTACCGTCTTAACGGAAAGTGCGTCATCTTCCGCCTCTTTCACATACTCCGCCGCCGCTTCTTGTGCCGGCACGGTAAGT
Source organism: Lachnospiraceae bacterium (assembly GCA_022510665.1). Taxonomy (GTDB): domain Bacteria; phylum Bacillota; class Clostridia; order Lachnospirales; family Lachnospiraceae; genus SIG307. The sequence continues at coordinate 19,272 of JAFLSZ010000013.1, read as the reverse complement.
TCCTGTGACAAAATAAGCTGTGCCAAAGGCTCCAGCCCTTTTTCCTTTGCGACCGTGGCACGGGTTCTGCGCTTAGGACGGTACGGACGATACAAATCCTCTACTTCAACCAATGTCGCCGCGGCTAAAATCTGCGTTTTCAGCTCTTCGGTAAGTTTTCCCTGTTCTTCAATGCTTCCCAACACCTGTTCTTTCTTTTCTTCCAGATTTCTCAAATATACAAGACGCTCATACAGATTACGCAGCACTTCATCATTTAACGAACCGGTTGCCTCTTTCCGGTAACGTGCGATAAAGGGAATCGTGTTTCCCTCGTCAATCAGCTTTACGGCCGCTTCCACCTGCCCCAGGCGGATACCAAGCTCGTCCTTTAACTGTTCATAGATATTCATTCTGTTACTCTCCTTATGATACCGCAGCGAGGCGGTTCCTGATATGTCTTTATTTATCAGTGTAGCATATTTTTGGAAAAATGAAAAGAGGGGCATACACCCGAGTTTCCGCACTTTTTATTTACTTTAAAAAATTCCGTAAATTGCACGTTATCTTATTTATGCATATAAGATAGTGTGCAGTCTACGGAATATAAAAAAGTATACAATCTTATTGGGACTGTTTTCCCTTCGATTTTTTATAGGTCGGTACAATCTTACGGACCATCTCCCGCACTTCTCCGGTTTCTTCGTATACGGCATCCTTTAAAGTTTCAAGGCTTTCAAAAAACAGGTCGTCTTCCATTTCAATCGGCTTTGCCACGGAAATACGGTCATTCAGGGTCTTTTCCAATCCTTCTTCTTCCATCAGGCGTTCTTCGTAAAGCTTTTCGCCCGGACGAAGGCCTGTATATTCAATCATAATGTCTTCGTTCGGCGTATAACCGGAAAGACGAATCAGGTTCTTTGCCAAATCCACAATCTTTACCGGGTCTCCCATATCAAGGACAAAAATTTCACCGCCTTTTGCGTTCGCTCCCGCTTCCAGTACCAAAGAAACCGCTTCCGGTATTGTCATAAAGTAGCGGATAATGTCCGGATGCGTTACCGTGACCGGCCCGCCCTCTCTGATTTGCTGTTTAAAAAGCGGAATCACGCTTCCGTTGCTGCCAAGGACATTGCCGAAACGCACCGCCACATATTCGGTTTCGGAGCGGCGGTTGTACGCCTGTACAATCATTTCACAGATTCGCTTGCTGGCGCCCATAATGTTCGTCGGATTTACCGCCTTGTCCGTGGAAATCAGCACAAAACGCTCCACGCCGTACCGGTCTGCCGCCTGCACGGTTTTTAACGTACCGAATACGTTATTTTTTATCGCCTCGTTCGGGCTGTCTTCCATTAACGGCACATGCTTGTGCGCGGCCGCATGGAAGACAATATTCGGAAGATACTGCTCAAAAATCGCGTTCATTCGGTTGGTATTCCGGACGGATGCAATCAGCACTACCAGATTTAACTTCGGGTACTTTCTTTTTAATTCCTGCTGTATCTCATAGGCATTATTTTCATAGATATCCACAATAACCAGCTGCCTCGGCTTGGCCGCCGCAATCTGTCTGCAGAGCTCACTGCCGATGGAGCCGCCGCCGCCCGTCACCAAAATAACCTGATCTCCGAGATAGCCCGTAATCGCGGACAAATCCACCGTAACCGGCTCTCTTCCAAGCAGGTCTTCAATGTCCACATGACGCAGGTTACTTACACGAACCTCTTTATTTACAAGCTGATATACCCCCGGAAGCGTCTTTAACTCGCAGCCGGTTTCGTTACAGATTTTCGCAATCTCCGCAATTTTCTTTCTGGACACGGACGGCATCGCAATGATAATTTCGTCAATCTGATACTGCTCCGCCGTGGAGAGAATACGTTCTCTTCCGCCGACAATCCGGCATCCGTGTATCATTTTTCCCCACAGGGCCATGTCGTCGTCAATAACACATTCCACACGTTTTTGAAGATGGTCGCTTGTTGTCAATTCGCGAATCAGTACGTCCGCCGCAGCCCCGGCGCCGACTACCATGACACGGGAAACCTCCGTACCGTGCCGTTTATCCAAAATTTTCTTTTTCATGCGCCTCGTAAAACGATAGGTAAAACGCGTCACTACCGTGATACCCGCCAATGCCCCCGCATATAAAAACCAGTAACTGCGCGGCATCCTAAGCCCTCCAAGGCCCATTCCGAACAGCTGTAAAAGAGTAACCACCAATACCGATATTACAATCTGCTGTAATTCGTAAATACCCGCATAGCGCCAGACGCTGTGATAAAGCCGGAAAAACCAAAACACCACGATTACCGTCAGAATATTCGGCAGCAACGTCTGCCACACATTTTCCAAATAAGGCTCCTGAATTTTTTCAAAATTAAAACGAAGCAGCAACGCAAATACGGATGCCGCAGCCACAGCCGCCGCGTCCAGAATCATCATAAGTATCTGCCGCAGTATTAACTCTTTATCATGAATCCGTCTTCGTATCATCTGATTTCCCTCTTTTGCTTTCTAAGCCCTTTATTACACTTTACACTATATTTGCCGACAATACATCATTGTACGCCCAAAGCACCCCACTATAATAACACCTTATTACAAAAAATACAAGCACAACAGAATTCCTTGAGTTTTCGCATTTTTTTAGCTGCTTTAAAAAGTTCCGCAGCTTGCACACTATCTGATTTTTGTATTTGTCCGAAGGAGCGCACTTTTAGCGAAGCCGGAATCACCTCTTAGGGCCGGTTAGACGCGAGGACGCTCCCGAGCGTCTTAACGGCTTTTAGAGGAAGTCCGGTGCAGCGTTGCGCATGCAAAAATAAGATAGTGTGCAAGCTGCGGAATATAATAAAGTATACAAAATGCGGAAACTCAAGCAACAGAATTTACCTTTCCGTCCCGCGCATACAGCCTCCGCATCCGCCGCAGCCCTGCGTAACCTGATTTCCTGATTCGTCAAAAGCATATACCGTCATGTCCCCACCGCCTCCTAGATAGTCTCCCACCGTATTTAACAAACATACCGCCTGCGCGGCGATTCCCTCGCCGTTTCCGGTAAAACCAAGCCCCTCTTCGGTCGTTGCTTTGATATTCACCTGATTTTGCGCGATTCCAAGCGTTTCTGCTATATTGGCGCGCATTTCCGAAATATACGGGGCAAGTTTAGGACGCTGCGCAATAACGGTAGCGTCGATATTCCCCACAAGATAGTGCTCCTTTGCAAGTAAATCTCCTACTTTTTTTAAAAGTACCATGCTGGATATTCCGCTATACTCCGGATTATTGTCCGGGAAATGCTTTCCGATATCTCCTAAAGCCGCCGCTCCGAGCAGCGCGTCCATAATCGCGTGAAGCAATACATCCGCGTCCGAATGTCCCAACAAGCCCTTTTCATAGGGAATAGCCACTCCGCCGAGAATAAGCGCACGGTTCTCGGTCAAACGATGTACGTCATAGCCCGTTCCGATTCTCATAATAAACCTCCTTATAGTATGCCTCAAATGCCGACGGCATAGGATATCTTTCTTTCATTTCTTCCGGGCTCGCAAAAAGCCACTCATCCGCCTCTTCGGCCGATTCTTTCCGTCCGCCCAATCTGCGCATTGTTTCAATCAGACGCGCAGAAATATCTTTTCCGGAATTTTCCGCCTCAACCCAAATCCCTTCCATATGCCACTCTACATGGGAAAAGATATGTTTTGCTTTTTTCCTCTTTTTTATGATGAATTTATCTCCCAAATCCGGCAGTTCGTCCTCTTCCGGGAAATTCGGAAACTCCCACATTCCCGCAAGCAGGCCTTTCTTTGCCCTGTGGTGCAGTAAAAACTTTCCTCCGCAGGAAATTAAATAAACAACACGTTTTTCAATTCGCCGCTCCTTTTTTGCCGGCTTTACCGGCAGCTTTGTTTCACAGCCCTCGTGAAAGGCCCTGCACAGATGTACTACCGGACACTGCTCGCATAAAGGTTTTCCGTTCGGCAGGCATACCATAGCGCCCAACTCCATCAAAGACTGGTTAAAATCTCCTGTCCGTGCGGGAAGAATAGTTGTTAAATCTTCTTTTAACTTCCTTTTTGTCTTTTCTTTTGTAATATCCGCCTCGTTGCAGACAATCCGGCTCATAACCCGCAGAACATTTCCGTCTACTGCGGGATAGGGCAGGCCGAACGCAATCGAAGAAACCGCCCCCGCCGTATAATCCCCGATGCCGGGCAGTGCGCGCAGTTTTTCATAATCCGCCGGCATTTCTCCGCCGTACTGCTCCACAATAATACGCGCCGCTTTTTGCATGTTGCGGACACGGCTGTAATAACCCAAGCCTTCCCACAGTTTCAGCAATTCTTCTTCCTCTGCCGAAGCCAGCGCCGCGATATCCGGCAGACGCATTAAAAAACGGTCATAATATCCTTTGACCGCCTCGACCCTTGTCTGCTGTAGCATAATTTCCGACACCCAGACATGATAGGGAGTCGGTTCCTCACGCCACGGCAATATCCGCCTGTTATAATCATACCATTGTAAAAGATAGGGTACCGTCTCGGCATAAATTCTGCGAAACTCCTGCCTTTCTTTTGTTACCGGAAATTCTTTTGTTCTCCTGCTGTCCTTTTGCTTTTTCACAACAGCCGCTCCTATTCCCTTGCTCCGTAATCCACAAAGCTGATATTCATATCGACATCTCCCTTAATCCCGTCTACTTTGCCGGAAGCCGTATACTGCCACATTGTGAAATGGTACGGATAGTATATGGAATCACCATAGTATGCATACCATAAATCATATTTCGATAATTGTCCCATATCAAGTTTTAAAATCGACCAACGGGTATTGACATACAGCACAGGCGTATATCCTGCCGCCGCGATATCTTCCATAAATGCTTTTGCGCAGGCGGTCCGGACTTCTCTGGGAAGAGAATTGGCACGGGCTGCCTTATAACTTGTGATTTCCTCCGTATCGTAAGCTACCGGCCATGTAATGTCATACCCTTTCAGGTTCTCTATCACGAATGCAGCTTCCTCTTTTGCTTCCTCTACATTGGTTGCCTGGGTAAAAAAATAAACGCCGACCTTAATACCGGCCGCAAGCGCCCCCTCTACATTCTGTTTAAAATATGGGTCAAGTTCACAGGTACCGTTTGTCCCCATACCGCGGAACCCAAGACGGATAATCGCAAATTCTACGCCGGATGCCGCTGCTTTCTTCCAGTCGATTGCTTCCTGATATCTGGAAACATCAATTCCCTTTATGGATACCGTCTCTCCGTCCTTTTCATAGTAATACTCTCCGCTTTCGTTCTTTACAAAACCCTCCGAGTCATATAATTTTTTTTTTAAATCTTCTCTGACCGGTATTAACAGGCTCTCCCCCATGTCGCCGGCAATCGCAATCCGTTCCTTTTGGGCTTCTTCCAAAGTAACGCCGTAAATAACGGCACTGCCGCCGACATCCGCGTAATCTTCTTCGGCATAAGCATAAAAGTCCAGCCGGTTCAGCACATAAGCATAGTTGGAAAGCGTAAGCTTTCCAACTACCTTACCGACATATGTATTTGCACAGGTAACATAGGCATCGAACCGCAGTCCGCCTTCTTCCAGAGTATATCCGTCATGTTCTATCTGAATCGTATAATCCGAGAAATCAAAATCGTCTCCCTCCTGTTTCGGTACGGAAAACAAATAAGATTTCCCGTTGATTACCGTATCAACCTGCACGTTGTCTCCGTCTTCCGCATAAGCGCCTATATCTGCCATAAACGCCAACTCTTTGTCATAGGGAACGATAGTATACTCCTGAAACGTATTCGCATCTACAATGTGAACTCTACCCTCGTCGGGAGTGAAGAATGCGTACTGTTCCAAATCCGACGCATTGTAAACGCCCCGGGAGGGGCAGAGCATTTCCGGGTCATCAAAACTGTAATCCCAGAAATGCACTGCCTTTTCGCTGCCGTTTTCCAAATAAAGATATTTGACACCGTCTGCCATAACTTCATTCGGATAATAAGCTCTAAGTCCGTTCCCTTCAATACAAATATATTCTCTTTTGTCCATTTTCGTTACAAGTGCGCGGTATCCTTCCGGCAGTACACAGGATGCGGTATATTCCTCCGGATTTTCTATATAGCGTAATATCAGGTCCGAATCCTGCGTCTGTCCGCCAATTACCGGAGTGTCGATGTCAGGTTCTTTTTCCTGGATTCCCAACGCCTCCGCCACATTCGGAAGCTTATTTATAAGAAAATCATCTACCGCATTCTTCGCTTGGGAAAAAGCTTTTCCTACCGGGTCAGCAAACAGATATAAAAGTACTAAAAGAACAACCGCTCCTATCAGATGACATACAAAAATACCCAGCGCATTCCCTTTTTTCTGCTTCTTTGGAGGCTTTACCTTCCATCTCTTGTACGGTTTTATTTTCTTCTTGACAGGTTGTTTCAACTCCTGCTTTTTATCCTGTCTATCCTGCTTTTCCTTCTGCTTTTTAGCCTGTTTTGCCTGCTCCTGGGCTTTTTTCTCCTCAAGTGCCGCAAGTTCCGCAGCCTTTGCATGCTTTTCCGTGAGTTCTTTCAATTCGCTGTCCGAAATTCCCTCTTTTGCACAGTAATCAAAATAAACGGCATAACGGTCTTCATAATGTTTGTAATACGGGGTAAATAAAAGCTCTTCATCCGCATCGGTTCCCGACAGTGAAAACGCTATTTCATCTTCCGTCTTTACAAAATTTTTCTTGGAATTTGCAAACCACTCACGCACACTGATATCATCTATCACAATTTTCTCGCGCACCGGCACATTCTTGGTCGGTATCGCGACATTAACCCCGGTGTTTTCCGTTGTCATCTCGGTCTGTCCCAGTCCCGCTGCCAGTACATACGGTCCATAAGTCACCGCCGCACTGTACCCGGCATCCGGCAGAGAATGTATCCTAACTTCCGGGAAAAAGCGCAGTGAAATCTGTTCCCTTATTTCCCATTTGCGCTCTAAAATAAGATAACCCTTCTGTACCGTGTAATCAATCTCTTCGCCGTTGACTTTCAGCTCAAACCGCCCGCCTGCCCAGTCCGGAATACGGAGACAAAGCGTAAAACGCTTCGGTTCTTCTAACGAAAGCAGAAACTTGACAGAATCAAAATGTTCCATGTCTGTTTCTTGTATTAATTCTAATTTTAATTCTTCATCATGTAAGAAAGAGCTCAGATACAGATTCACATACAGCTTATCCTCTCCCGCATGATAAATACCGTTGTTTAGCTTTGTAAAGCTCTCCATACCGGTACCGGTACAGCACCAGAAACTCTCAAAAGGCGTACTGAAAGTTTTAAAATATCCCGCCGCCATAGGCTGGAAATACGTTGTCATAGCGGTTTCCGGATTCTGTGAACCGAGAATGGAATTAAAAAACGTCCTCTCGTAAAAATCCATGTACTTTCTCTCGCCGGTTACAGAATACAAACCTTCCGCGAGCTTTAACATATTGTAGGCATTACACGTTTCACAGTTACACTGCGTCCGTTTTTCTCCCAGCGTATCCGGTGTGCCGAAAATCTCTCCCTCGCTGTTTCCGCCGGTAATATATGTATGCTGCTGCGTTACCATATCAAAAAAAGAGCGCGCTGCCCGAAAATAAAGCTCCTCCGATTCTCCCAGCGTGAAATAGCGGTTCAGGGCACCCAGAAACTTAGGAATCATCGCATTCGCGTTCTTACCGGAAAGGACATTCTCCCCTCCTTCAACCTGCTTAAACAGCTCCACCTCATCAAATTTCTCGGCCGCTTCTAAAAACTCCTTTTTTCCGGTTTCCCGATAAAGTTCGTACAGACAGTCGTTCATACCGCCGTATTCTACCGAAAGGACACGGTCTTGGATTCCGTCCGTCCACGCAGCCGTGCGCTTGTAAATCCACATACCAAGCTTTACCGCGACCTCTAACGCCTGCGGCAGGTTCCCGAGCCGGTACACACAGATAAGACCGGACAATATTTTGTGCATCGTATACCACGGTGCCCACGCCAGTTCTCCTTTCTCTACCCGGTCAAACAATTCTTCCCCGGACGCAAAAAGATATCCGTCCTCTCTTTGACATTCCGCCAGCTGCAGTATAATATATACCATTCTGTACTGAATATCTTTCGAATTGGTGGTTGCTTTCATCTGCGCCAGCGCCGTCATATAATGGCCTAACGTATGCCCCGCCATCTCGCCGTCTTCCCATCCTCCCGGATAAGGATCCGCCTCTTTCTTAAATCCTGCCGTTTTACGGAAACCGGCAAGAAGTCTGTCACAGTCAATACTGCGCAGATACTCCTGCTCTTTACGAAACACGCCGTCTAAATACGGTTCCGTAACTTCCACCGCATTTAATGCAAAATTATGTATCCGCATGTTAAACTCCTTTCCTCTTTTTGTAAATCCGCCTCAATAAAATTGCTTTTAATATAACAGATACCTGTGGCAAAGTCATGTCAACTGTATTTTTTTTATCTTGAGTTTTCGCATTTTGTATACTTTTTTATATTCCGTAGACTGCACACTATCTTAATTTTTGCATACGCAGCGCTGCGTCGGACTTTATTTCTGACATAAAAAGGCAAGGGACACTTTCAAAACGCCTCTCGCCTTTTTATTAAATCACAATTTATTTTTTGGCGTTTCAAAAAAGCTTCAAAATCTATACGGTCGCTACCGCATCAAAACTCTCCTTCAATGCCGGATAAAGCTTTTTGAACACTTGGTACTTTTCCTCATACTTTGCGACTAACGCGGCTTCCGGTTCGGTAGTATCCACCACCGTAATAAACTTATCCGCCGCTTCCTCTACGGACGCATACTCGCCGCAGCCAACGGCAGCAAGAATCGCCGCACCGTATCCCGGGCCTTCCTCGCTGTTAATGATATCTACTTTTACATTCATAATGTTCGCGAGCATCTTTCTCCAAAGCGGGCTCTTCGCGCCGCCGCCCGTTGCGCGGACACGGTCAATCTTCACACCAAGACTTCTCGCAATTTCAAGAGAATCACGAAGCGCATAAGTAACGCCCTCCAACACCGCCTGAGTCATATCGGCTCTCGTGGAATCCATCGTCAGGCCGATAAAGCAGCCTCTCGCATTCGGGTTGTTGTGCGGAGTTCTTTCGCCCATAAGGTACGGAAGATAGTAAACATGGTTCTCGCCAAGGGCAGTGATTGCCTTTTGCTCACCCGCGTAATCCTTCGTTCCGATGATTTCGTCCATCCACCACTTGTTGGAGGACGCCGCGGAAAGCATACAGCCCATTAAGTGATACTTGCCGTTTGCGTGCGCAAACATATGTAACGCATTCTGATCATCTACCGCGAACTTGTCGCACGCTACAAATACCGTACCGGAAGTACCCAGAGATACGATACACATACCGTCCTTGGTAGTACCGGTTCCGACCGCGCCGGCAGCGTTGTCGCCCGCACCCGCGATAATCTTTACGTTTTCGGAAAGACCTAAGCGCTCTGCCATTGCCTTTGAAAGATTTCCGACAACTTCATAGCTGTCAAATATCTTTGCAAGCTGTTCTTCCCTGATACCGCAGATTTCAAGCATTTCCTTAGACCAGCACTTGTGCTCGACATCCATTAACAGCATACCTGCAGCATCGGAAGCATCCGTACAGTGTACGCCGGAAAGAAGATACGCAAGGTAGTCTTTCGGAAGCATAATCTTTTTAATCTTCGCAAAGTTTTCCGGCTCGTTTTTCTTTACCCAGAGAATCTTAGGAGCGGTAAAACCGGTCAGCGCCATGTTTGCGGTGTAAGAAGAAATCTTCTCGCGGCCAATTGTTTTATTTAAGTAATCGCACTCTTCCTGCGTTCTGCCGTCATTCCAAAGAATCGCCGGACGAATCACCTTATCATTCTCATCCAGAATTACAAGGCCGTGCATCTGGCCGCCGAAGCTGATACCTGCCAGCCGGCTTTTATCCAGCCCGTCAAAAATCTCGGAAAGTCCGCTTTCAAACCCCGCAAACCAGTCCTCCGGATTCTGCTCGGACCACCCCGGCTTCGGGAAAGACAAACCGTACTCACGGCTTGCTGTTTTTACAATCGTACCGTCGCTCTCCATCAGCACAAGCTTTACGGAGGAAGTACCTAAATCTACACCTAAATAATACATTATATCTCCTTTCCTGCACTTGCGTCCCAAACATTTCCGGCACTCACTTTTTCCGAAAACGAACACAAGGCACCTTAATTTTATGATATCAATGAAGCGCGGTACTGTCAATCTTTTTTCAAAGAAAATGTAGCGCAAAATAAGAGAATCCCGTCTTATTCCGATTCGGCCGCGGGCGCATTGATTAAGGCTTCGTACAAATCCAGTCCGTAACTCGTCAGTTCCGGCTCCTGTTCTATCATGCGAAAAGTACGTACACCGTCGTCCTGCCGCTCCGCCGATAAAAAGAGCGCGTGTTCCGGCCTTTTTTCATAACAGCTTTTGGCAAACGCCATCAGATGAGTCACCATCATAACCCGTACGCCGCATTCATACAGCGCTTTCGTAATATCCTCCGCAATCAGGGAGCCTTCTTTTTCCGTTGTAGTCGCAAACGATTCATTCAAAAGCAGAACGGAATCCTTTGTCAGATTATCTATGATACGCTCCATTCTGCCAAGCTCCTCGTCCAGACGGCCGCTGTTCATGGCACTGTCCTCGCGCCTTGTAAAATGCGTAAAAACATTCCGGTACAGACCGCTTTCAAAACTTTTCGCCGGCACATACATTCCACACTGCATCATTACCTGTGCGATGCCGATACTGCGCAGATAGGTCGATTTTCCGCCCTGATTTGCTCCGGTCACTACCACAAGGTGCTTATCCTTAGCAAAAAGAGTGTTAGCTACCGGACAGCGGAGATTGTAAAGCGCAAGACTCATTTCTACCAGTCCCTCAAAAGACATATCCTTTTGCTCCACTACTTTCGGAAAACAAAAATCTACGCCGACCCTGTGTACCCTGTAATAAAGGTTCGCTGCTCCCATTAAAAACGCTGTCTGTAAATACATCTGTCTGAAAAAAATCTCCTTTTCTTCCAAAAACGGTTCAAAAAAGTGCATCATGGCTCCTAATGTCACGTTTTTAATCTCCCCGATATCCTGTAAAAGATTCTGGTTTTCCCCGTCTATCGACTTCGTATCTTTCTCAAACAGACTGCGGCAGAACCCACCGATTTTCCCGGCGGCGCTGCGCAAAAATCCGGTTTTTATAACTTCCGGTTCCCTGATATCGCAAAGAACGAGCGCCGTCATCGAAAGTCCCGGTCCCAACGCCGCCGCCACTTCCATGATTCCGTCCACCGTGGAGGTACGGATATCCTTTACTACTTTCTTTAAACACTCCTTATACTCCGGATGGTACTCTGATAAAAAGTTCCCGGCAAACGCGGCCGCCTCTTCGGTCACAAAACTCTCCTTCCAGTTTCTCATTGCCGCCTCTACACGGTCCAGATAATATACAATCCGTTCCAAATACGAAATATTGGCAATATGCTGTCTGCCTTGATCCGTGCCGCTTCCGTAACCGCGCTTTTTCTTTTCCGCCGTAAAACGCGCTACTTCTTCTCCGGCTTCCTTTGCCGCCTGATACAACTCCTTAATCCAGCCGTAATTTTCTACCGCCTCCTTTACCATCTGCTGGCGGTAATATACCTCCTCCTGTGTCAAAAGCGGGGTCAGCATAACGCGCTTAGTCATCTCCACCACATGATTATCCCGTTCCATGGCAATCTTTACTGCCTTTCCTTCCTCCGGTTCATCGGAAAAGCTACCTGCCGTTTTAAATATTATATTTAGATTTAAGTCTTTGCAAATCTCCTCTTTGTCAAAATAACTTTTTTCCGTGCCCCATTCCCTGTCTTTATAAAGTAAGGTTACTTTCATGCAATGCCTCCCTCCTTTAAACGTCCGCGAAGTTCTTCGTATCCCAGACGGTGTTTTTCCACGATATCACCGGCATAACCGATTCCCTCCGCCTCTTTGCGCACAATCCGGAAAGTACGCTTTCTGTGGTCTCTCTCGTCTGCAAGCGCCACAAGACTTACCAGTCCCTCGCATGCTTTCGTTAATTCCGCGATATGGGTCACATAAACGCCGAGACAGCCCTGTTCCAAAAAATGTTTCAACACGCGCTGCCCCATAACAAAAGCGTCATAGGTCGCAGCCGTTGTAAAAAGCTCGTTCAGAATCACAAACTGATTCCCGTATTCCGCCTGCATCATCGGCTGTAAGCGCACCAGTTCTTCTTTTAATTTTCCCCGTCCGCTTTCCAGACTTTCTTCTACGGAAAAATGGGTAAGTATCCCTTCAAAATACGGCAGAGCCGCGGATTCCGCCGGTACGTCGAGCCCCATCATCGCAAGATACACTGCCTGCCCCAGACTCCGGGCAAACGTCGTCTTTCCTCCCTGATTCGGTCCGGTCACAATAAGGAAACGCTCACTTTCGTTATACTGTACGGAATTACTTACCACTTCTTTTTCCATCCACCTGTTTTTCCTTGCCAGGGCAATGTCATAAACCTGCCGTACCGAAAACCGTCCGTTTCTGTCCACCCGCGGCTCACAGAAAACACACCCATGATTTTCCATCTCCTCCTGAAACTCCGCAAATACCAGATAAAACTGCAGTTCTTCCTCTACACGGTACACGTCCGCTTCCACGATTTTTTCAAAACGCTTATAAAACTTTGCAAGCGTGTCAAAAAAATCCGGACGTGTTTTTCGGTACATATCAACAATCGCGCCTTCCAAATAGCTTAACATTTCGCTTGTCGCAAACGGGCTGGAAAGCAGATAATCCTGCAAAATACCATAGCTCCCCTTCTTATCCGTAAATTTCTCCGGAAACAGCTTTTTCAAATATTCAAAATAGTATTGTTCTTTCAGCTCCGTCGTAACTTTTAAATCCTCTCCGGAAATACTGAGTCCAAAACGAAGACCGGCAAGCATCTCCTGAATCCGGTCAATTTCTTCCCTGCATTCCTCCCAAAGCGGATTCCCGCAGAAACTTTCCACATACTCCAACAGCCCGGAAAGCCCCTCCGACTCTACCGATGCCCGCAAAAGCTCCTCTTTTAAAGAAAACATACCGGTGATATACTCGCTTACCTGATTAAAAAAATACATCCGCCACTGCTGTTCATGGTCGGCCCTGCGGTAAAGTTTTTCGTATTTTCTTGCCTCCCGCATTTTATAAGAAAAATTTTTCAGGCCTTCTTCCAGTTTTTTCTGCCGAATCTCCCGATAAATGCCATGCCGGTATACAACCGTTTCATAATCCTTCGGATAGCGGAGATACAGCCTGCGGATATCATACTCCTTTCTCTTCTCCTGCAGTTCCTTTACAATCTGAATCAGATTCAGGTCCTGAAAAAACTCCGGCGTTTCCGCTTCCTCCTGCTCTTTTACATAAACCCGTTCCATTACGCCCGAATACATAAGCACCTCCGAATGTCATTTCACTTTATATCTTTTCTCTATTCTCTCTCCCAAAACAGTTTCAGCACCTGCGGCATGAGAGACAGGGTTACCGTTTCATACGGATACCATTCCTTCGGAAAAAGAGAGGCATACCGGCTATCGGCAAACCGGTCGTCCAAAAGCAATATTGCCCCCTTATCCTCCATGGTCCGGATAACCCGCCCCGCTGCCTGCTGTACTTTGTTCATTCCCGGATACAGATATGCGCGTTCAAAGCCGCTCCCCGTATTTCCTGCCTTTTCGTCATAATATCTGCGGAACAGTTCCCTCTCGTCGCACACAAGAGGAAGGCCCGTTCCCACAATGACCGTGCCGATTAACCGCTCGCCTTTCAGGTCAATTCCTTCCCCAAACACGCCGCCAAGCACGCAAAGACCGATGTGGTTTTCTTCTGCCTCCGCCGAAAACGCCGCTAAAAACTCTTCCCGTTCCGCTTCCGTCATATTAGACTTCTGCTGATGAAGGATAACGTCCCCGCCTATTTTCCTGTCCAGCACTTCCGCAACATCCTGTAACATCCGGTAAGAAGGAAAGAACACAAAATAATTCCCCTGTTTTGCCGCCGTAAACTTCAAAATATACTCCGCCGCCTTTTCATACATTTTCTGCCCGCGGTTCGCATAACGAAAATTAACGTCACATCCGATTAAAAGGCACCGGCGCTCCTTTAAAAACGGAGACGGTATATAAATCGCGTAATCCTCCTTGGTTCCCCCGAGTTCCTCCATATAATAACGCACCGGAAGAAGGGTTGCCGAAAAAAACACCGCGCATCTTCCTTTCTTTAACTGCTCCGCCAAAGCACGCGCCGGCCGCATACACTGTGTTCTGACATAAAAGGAACCATCTTCGTCATAGGATGTATAATACCGGTAATCATCATCCGAAAAGTCATACATGGCAAGAAAATGCCGTGCCGCAAAATAAAGCCCAAGTACCGCCTCCCGCTCCGTTCCCGGACGTTTTTCCTCTTTCAGATATGTCTCGCACTCCGTCATAAAGCGCATCAGCGGCAGCGCCAGAGTCCCAAAATCTTTCTGTTCCGTAAACGAATCGCATTCTCTTTTCAGGCGCAAAAGTTCTTTGTTACAGGCTTCAATCTGTTTTGTCAGCTTCGGCATCTGCTTTCCGAGCAGCCGCTTTACATTTAAAAACTCCTCTTTCCGAAGCGTCGCGCTGTACATCTGCCTTGCGCGCTCCAAAAGATTGTGCGCCTCATCTATCAAAAATACATAATTGCGTTTCTGTTCTCCCGAAAAAAAGCGCTTTAACGCCACATTCGGATCAAACACATAATTATAGTCGCAAATCACCGCATCCGCCCAAAGCGTTAAGTCAAGACACATCTCAAACGGACAGACCCGGTATTGTTCCGCATACCGTTCCACCACTTCCCGCTTTACGTTCTTTTCTTTTGTAAGAATTTCAAAAATTGCGTCATTGACACGGTCAAAATGTCCTTTTGCCCGCGGACAGGAAAGCGGATTACACTCCGGCTTCTCCAAAACGCAGAGTTTTTCTTTCGCGGTAATTGTCACGGTTTTAAATAAAAGTCCGCGCTCGGCAAGCAGGGAAAAAGTTTCTTCAGCCACCGTGCGCACCATGGTTTTCGCAGTCAGATAAAACAGCTTTTCCGCTACCGACTCCCCGACCGCTTTTACCGCCGGAAACACGGTAGAAATCGTTTTGCCGACGCCGGTAGGCGCCATCGCAAATAACTTTTTTTCCCGCAGAATCGAACGGTACACTCCCGCCGTAAACTCCTTCTGACCCTCGCGGTAAGAAAACGGAAACTGTAATTCCTTTGCCGAGGCATCTCTCTGTTTCTTCCATCTGCGCTCCCATACCGCCCATTTGGCATACTCTTTCACCAGCGCGTCAAACCATGCCGAAAGTTCGGAAAAGGCCAGTTCCTCCGGGAATCGCTTAATCTGCTCCGTTTCAAAATTACAGTAAGTAACCTGCACGCCGGCCGTTTCTGCCGCGTTTTCCTTTACCGCAAGCATATAGGCGTAACACCTTGCCTGCGCAAGATGCACCCGCTCCGCACATTCCATCTGTCCTACGTCCCGGTAAGTACATTTGATTTCATCTATTACAAAACCGCCGTCTTCCTGCCGGATTATGCCGTCCGCCCTTCCTTCAATCACAAGCAGAAAGCTTTCCTCCTCATCCCGCAGAGGAACGGAAAGAGTCAGCGGGACTTCCGCCGTATAATTGCTTCCCATCCCTTTTTGTATCTTACGGTGCAGCCTGCTTCCCTCCTGCATCGCGTCCGCGTCCATGCGTCCGCTCCCGCTGTCAAGGTCGCCGCCGCGCATAATAAACTCAACGAGCGTCCGCACGGATACCTTTACGGTATCGGCTGCCGACGCTTCGTTTTCCCGCACTTTCGTCTGCTCCTCTTTCTTCTTTTTACTCAATGTATCATCCCTCTAATCCTGATGAGAAAATCTCGCCGGAAATATTCGCATTGATTCCCATGCCGTGATCGGTAAACATTTCGTCTAAATCATAATCAAAGTATATATCTCCGTTCGGGGAAATATCCATAAAGCCAATCAAGTATAATTTTTTGTAAGATCCGATTATCACTTATTTTATTTTATCATATCGTCCAAAAGAAATCAAACCGTTGTTCGAAAAAAGAGTTCCGTCTGCGGTAATTTCCTATGACATAAAAACTCAGGAGACCAACGCACAAACTTTTCCGTGCGCAGGTCTCCCGTAATTTTACCTATCCGATTCCCGGCCGATACGGCGATTTATGCCTCCGGCTGTTCCTTTGTGTCTGCCTGTTCTTCCGACGAACCCTCTTTTTCTTTTCCCAAAAAGCCCGGAAGCTCCATGCCTACCTGCTTAAACACTTCGTTTAACGGCGGCACGGCCTGCATCATGCCGGAAAGGAAACCGGACGTCGCGGTTTTTCCGTCACCGGACTTTCCGCCGTCCCATACGGTCACCTTATCAATCTTAATATTCTTAATAGCCTCTACCTGAATCTGCAGCAACTGCTCCATCTTATCCGCAAGAATGAGCTTTACGGCATTGTCGGCTTCTCCGCCCGCGGCTTCTACGAGCTTACGCATACCTTCCGCCTGCTTCTCTAAGATTTCCTGTGTACCGCGCGCCTCTGCCGCCATCTTTGCAAAAATCGCGTCAGCTTCACCCTGCGCTTTACGTCTGGCTACTTCCGCCTCCGCATCTGCCGCAATCTGCGCCTGTTCCTTCGCAATCTGTGCCTTTACGATAACGTCCGCCTTCTGGGTTGCCATCTCAAGCTGTGCGCGCGTCTGTTCCGCTTCCTGCTGTGCGATATATGCTTCCTGTTTTGCCTTTGCCGCCTGTACCGCTTCTGCCGCCGTCGCGATACGGAGCGCTTCCGCTTCCTTTTCACGACGGTTTGCCTCGGACTGCGCAACTTCAATTTTAGCGTCATTTTCACCCTGAATCGCACTTGCGTCCGCCGCGGCTACCTGAATACGCTGGTCCTTTCTCGCCATTGCCTGACCGATTTCACCGTCTCTGTCCTTTTCGGCAACATTCTTCTTCGCGTCATTGATTGCCTTCGCGGCAGCCTCTTTTCCGAGCGCCTCAATGTAACCGGACTCGTCCGTAATATCCGTTACGTTTACGTTAATCAGACGAAGACCGATTTTCTTTAACTCGATTTCCACGTTCTTTGATACGGCCACAAGGAATTTGTCACGGTCCGTATTAATTTCCTCAATTTCCATTGTTGCGATTACCAGACGCAGCTGACCGAAAATAATATCCTTTGCAAGTTCCTGAATTTCACTTAACTTTAAACCAAGCAGACGCTCCGCCGCGTTCTGCATTACGCCGTCCTCCGTAGAAATACCCACGGTAAAACGGGACGGTACGTCAACACGAATATTCTGCTTGGAAAGTGCATTTCTTAAATCTACATTTAACGAAATCGGTGTCAGGTCAAGATACTGGTAGGACTGAATTACCGGCACTACAAACGCCGCGCCGCCGTGAATACACTTTGCACTTCTCGGCTGTCCGTCCCGATCCGTACCAACCTTACCGTAAATAACCATAACCTTATCCGAAGGGCACTTGCGGTAACGGGATAAAATTCCCGCAAACGCCGCAAATAAGATAAGTACAATTACACTAATCAGAATAACAGTATCCATTCCCATTTATTAAATCCTCCTTTAATTTAATCTCATGCCCTATATTTCTTTTTCTACCACTACAACATCTCCGCGCACATCTACAATCCGGACCGTACTGCCGGTCGGTATTGCTTCCGTTCCTTCCGTAATCGCGTCCAGTTCCGCAAAGCGTGAAGAACTTTTTAAAGTTACTTTTCCGCCGTTCTCTCCGGACGGCAGTATCGTCACATAAACCTGCGCTGCCTCGCCGATAACCGATTTCAAGCGGAATGTACCGTTTTCCGCAAGACGGGCAGAAAGCCATAAGAGTTTCGCGACCACATACATCATAACAACACCGCACACAAAACTAAACAGCAGCGCCAAAGCATCCGGCATCTTTGTTTTTACAAGCACCAAAGATACCCATGAAAACGTAGCAAAAAACGCAACGATTCCCTGCATGGTAAAAAGTTTCAGACTTCCTAAACCGTCGGAAATGCCGTCCCCAAAATCCGTATCCGGCATATCCGCCGAAATATCCTCCGGTACATCCAAATCAAGGCCGGACGTATCGCTGGGATTAAAATCGGCACCGCCGTCTCCGTCCCCAAATCCCATTACCACCATCACCGTCTGAAGAATCAGAATCAGCGTTGCAGGGATTGCGATACAATAAAGTATTTTTTGCAGGATGCTAAGTGCTTCCCACCAAGCATTCATATTCCCTCCTTCTCCCCTGACGAAGCACAAGGGTAAATATTATTTACTTCATAATATCATGTTATCCCTTTGTTGTCAATGGTATTTGATGATTTTTTTCGTATTTTCGAGCTTTTTCTTGTTTTTCTCTTTGAACACTTGCATTTTTTAAGTTTTATGATATAATAAAGTAAATCACATTTACTTTTTATTTTTTCAAGGAGGTACTATGGACGCTAAACTTCTCGGACAGCGCATCAAAGAGGCGCGTCTTGCAAAAAAAATGACTCAGAACGAAGTAGTCGGTTCTTTTATTACAAGAAATATGCTAAGTCAGATTGAGAGCGGCAGCGCGGTTCCTTCCATGAAGACCCTGACTTACCTCGCAAAGGTATTAGATCTTCCGCCCGCGGCACTATTGCAGGATAACTTTTCGGATACGACAGAGCAAATGTCTTTTGAAAACACGGAAGGCACACTGCCTCCCTCTTCCGCGCCTTTGGATCCTCTGACTTTTTTTGAGGCCAAAAAGGCTTACCTTGCCGCTGACGATTCCGGCGCATATGCTTTACTTTCTTCCATTCCGGCGGACTCTCCGCTGGCGGATGAAGCCGCTGCACTTTCCGCAAAAACCGCACTTAGGCTCGCCGCTTCTCTTTATGAGGCAGGAAACTTTGAGGAAGCGCTTGAAATGGCAAAAAATGCCGAAACTGCGGCATCAAAAGGCATATATGCTTCTCTTGAACTGAAATCCCAGGCTCTTCTTCTCTTATCCGATACGGCGGCAAAATTGGCAAATGCGGATAAAAACCGCTCCGCGGGCGGACACCTTTCCGATGAGCCGCAAACCTCCCACGAAGAAAACAGTTAAAAAGGGACTGTCGCACTAAGCGCAGCCCCTTCTTACAAGCGGTTAGTATCTTCTCTATTAATGCAAGGGGAGATTCG
>JAFLSZ010000129.1 GCA_022510665.1 Lachnospiraceae bacterium | reverse complement strand
AGAGGTGATTCCGGCTTCGCTAAAAACGCGGTCCTTCGGACAAATGCATAAATAAAACAGTGTGCAATCTACGGAATTTCTTAAAGTACCTAAAAAAATGCGAAAACTCAAGATTTTTGCAGATTGACGCTTTCTACACAATTCTTCATTAACATGGCAATCGTCATCGGGCCTACTCCGCCCGGAACCGGGGTGATTGCACCCGCAACCGGCTCAACCTGTGCAAATGCCACGTCGCCGCAAAGCTTGTTGTCCTCGTTCCGGTGAATGCCTACGTCGATTACCGCAGCTCCCGGTTTCACATAATCCGCGGTTACAAAGCAAGGCTTTCCGATTGCCACAATCAAAATATCGGCGCGCTTCGTAATCTCTTTTAAATTCTTTGTTCTGGAATGGCACACCGTAACCGTTGCGTTTTCACGAAGCATCAGCATGGACATCGGCTTGCCTACAATATTGCTTCTGCCCAGTACCACACATTCTTTTCCTTCCATTTCAATGCCGGTGCGCTTTAACAGCTCAATTACTCCCGCAGGCGTACAGGATACAAATCCCTTTCTTCCGATGCTCAAATTCCCTACGTTGACCGGATGGAAGCCGTCTACATCTTTTAACGGAGAAATGGCAAGCAGTACCTCCTCCTCGTTTAAATGCTTCGGAAGCGGAAGCTGCACCAGAATCCCGTTGACATCCGCACGGCCGTTAAGCTCCGCAATTAAATCAAGCAGCTCCTTCCTGCTCGTTTCCTCCGGCAGTTCATACGCAAGGGAGCGAATGCCGATGTATTCACATGCCTTTTTCTTATTGCCTACATACACCGAAGAAGCCGGATCGTTTCCGACCTGAATTACCGCAAGAGTAATCTCCACTCCCTGTTGTCTGTAAGCAGCCACTTTTTCCTTTAATTCATCCTTAATCTGTGCGGAAATCGCCTTTCCGTCAATTCGAATTGCCATAAAATTTCCTCCGTTTTTCTGTTTTTTATTTTCCCTGTCTCCCACTTCTTTGTGCTTTATTACAAAAGCGGCGCGAATACACGCAGCACCACCTGTGCCAGACGGATTGGGAGTTTCCTGCGTGCCATCTCCCTTGTAATCAGCTTACTCTGCTCCATTGTTTCAATCGCGTCTTCTTTAATCCTTTCAATCTCGCTGCAGTAACACAAAAACACGCCGCATTCAAAATGCAGATACAGACTCCGGTAATCGAGGTTAATCGTTCCCACCGTTGCGTAGATATCGTCACACACAAATACTTTCGCGTGAATAAAGCCCGGCAGATATTGGTATACCTTTACGCCGCAGTCGATTAACTGTGCGTAATAGGACTGGGTCAGCCAAAACACCATTTTTTTATCCGGCTTTTCCGGCGTTACGATACGAATATCCACCCCCCGTTTTGCCGCCAGACAAAGAGCTGTCATCATTTCATTATCTATAATCAGATACGGGGTGAAAATATACAAATACTTTTTCGCCGAGGAAATCATATTAAGATATACGTTTTCCCCGACTGTTTCATTATCAAGGGGAGAATCCCCGTAAGGCTGGATATATCCGTCTCCTCTGAAAATACCGGAATGGTACGCGTGTGGAAGCAGTTTTGAATAATCCGTATCCGTCGGACGAATCGTGTTCCAAAGGGTTAAAAACATCGCCGTCAGATTGACGGCCGCCTCACCCCGCACCATAATGCCGGTATCCTTCCAATAACCGAACTTATTCTTTTTATTGATATACTCATCTGCCAGATTAATCCCGCCGGTAAACGCAGTATGCCCGTCTACCACTAAAATCTTTCTGTGGTCGCGGTTATTCATAAGCAGCGAAAACACCGGAATAAACTTATTAAAGGCTTCGCATTTAATTCCCTGCTGTTCCAGCATACGGTAATACTTATACGGCAGCACAAAACTTGAGCCTAAATCATCATAAATCATCCGGACGTCAACGCCTGATGCCGCCTTATCTTTCAGAATTTCAAGAATGGAGTCCCACATTTCCCCTTCTTCCACAATAAAATATTCCAGAAAGATAAAATGTTCGGCCTTTTTTAATTCATCTAACAACACCGGAAAATTTTCTTCTCCGCTTCTGAAATAAGTCGCCGTACTGTCGTTCCAAACCGGAAACATTGCGTAATCCCTGATATAGCGCGCCTGTCCTGCGGCTGTCATATCCAATCGTTCCAGACTTTCCATCACGACCGCATTCTGTTTCAGAAAGGGCCGTAACTGCCCCTCCGTACTACTTAATTTCTTTCGAAGCGCTTTGGACGGAAGCCAGCCGGAAAAAAGAAGATACATTGTACCGCCGAGCAGCGGAAATGCCAAAATAGAGATAACCCATGCCAGCTTATAAGAAGGATTGTCCCTTGCGTTTACAATCGCAAGCACCGCCAGAAGACTGAGCACATTTAAGGAAGTCTGAATCACCAGAGAATAATCCGCCAGCTCCGTCAGATAGACCACCATACAGGCAATCTGCAGCAAAAGCAGCAGTCCTACAATAACGACCCGGTGCAGCGCTTTTTTCAAAATCTTTTTCAATAATTTATTAATACTATGGAAAATCTTCATCCGCCTCTCCTTGGCTATCCTTCCCTCAAAAGCTCCCTTATAAACTATACCTAAATCTTCCCGGTTTGTCAATGCGGTATAAACTTGAGTTTCCGCAGTTTGCATACTTTATTATATTCCGTAGATTGCACACTATCTTATTTTTGCATGCGCAACGC
>JAFLSZ010000128.1 GCA_022510665.1 Lachnospiraceae bacterium | reverse complement strand
AAATAAGAGAGCGTGCAATCTACGGAATATAAAAAGTATACAAAATGCGAAAACTCAAGAAAAACGGAGGAACCCATGTTTCAGAAAACTGTATTAATTACCGGTGTTTCACGCGGAATCGGCCGCGCCTGCGCCCTTACCTTTGCCCGTGCCGGTTACGCGGTCGCGGGGTGCTGCCGGTCGCGCACGGACCTGCTTGATTCACTTTCGGCGGAGCTTTCCGCCATTGGCGTCCCACACCTTTTTCTTACCGGCGACGTCGCGGACACGGCTTTTGTGGATGACTTATTTTCACAGACAATCACAAGATTTAAGCATCTTGACGTTTTAATCAATAACGCGGGAATTTCCCATATCGGACTGCTTACGGACATGACGGACGAACAGTGGAACCGTCTGCTTTCCGTCAACCTTTCGTCCGCCTTTTACTGCTGCCGTGCGGCAATTCCGCATTTACTCGCGAACCGGGACAGAAGTGAGGTGCTGCCGGAGGACGCCTGCGGTACGATTTTAAATGTTTCATCCGTCTGGGGCTGCTCCGGCGCTTCGTGCGAAGCCGCCTATTCCGCATCCAAAGCCGGACTAAACGCGCTGACATCCGCGCTTGCCAAAGAACTCGCCCCAAGCCGGATTGCCGTAAACGCACTCGCCTGCGGCGTTATCGACACCGATATGAACCACTGCTTTTCCGAGGAAGAACGTGCCGCTCTGCGGGAAGAAATTCCGGCAAACCGCTTCGCCTCGCCCGAAGAAGCCGCAAAAGCCCTGCTTTTACTCTCTCAGATGCCTGCCTATTTAACCGGTCAGGTCATCCGTTTTGACGGCGGTTTTTTATAATAGAACAGATGAAAAGAGCTTAGTTTCTGTGCCTATTGCAGTCACAGAAGCTAAGCTCTTTTGTCAGCAGACAGAGCGGATATGATAAGATTCCCCTCTTAATTGATGATAAAAAAATTAGTAGACCACATCTTTACCAGGTTCAAAAGCATAATTAAGCCAAACGATTTCATCTATTTTTCTTTTTTCGCTCTCCCCTTTTGGAATGCCTTCCCCAAATACATGAATCTCTGTCTTCCCATCGACCGCACGAACCGTTACATCTAACGTCCTATCTGTATAACTCATGCCTAAGTCAATATACAACCCCCATACCTTTTCATCCCATTCTTGCACAATCTCCTGACTTTTCTTTTGTGCCTTTTCTGATGCACCAAATTTACTATTTGGGTACCAAGTCATAGCAGGCTGTGCAATCTTTCCAGCTGTGGTTCCGCCTATGACAACACGATATAACATTGTGTTATATTTGTAAATCTCTATCCCGCCAAAAATCATTATAAGCAGAAGTACTGCAGACAAACCGGCAATCAATAATCCTTTTTTCTTTTTCATAATTATGACCTCCTTTTTATTTATATCCCTCTCTAACACAATTTAATATATAACAATATAACAGAAAATGTCAAGTAGTTACAGCGGAACTCCGCGTCACTTTTTAATGTTGCTATTAATGCAAGGGGAGATTCGCCGCCGCTTAGTGCGACAGCCCCTTTTCTAAAACGGCTAAAAATGTACGCTAAAAAATGCGGAAACTCGAGCTTTGGAATTCTTGACAGCTTTGCTCAAAGACTATATAATTTTATCATCTAAGTAACACGACGAAATAATTTCAGGAAAGGAGAATCCTTTATGTTAATTATGTGGATAAAGAAACAGAATTCCATTACACCAAAAACGCTCTGTGCAGCTTATACCATGAAGTAAGCGGCCCTGTGCAGAGCGGTATTGCCGCTTAACGATTGATATATGCTGCACTCCGTTTTGATAAAAATTTATATGGAGTGATACTAATGTCATATATCAATGCCGAAAAGGTTCTTCCCGCGTGGCTTGTTAAAAAAATAAGAGGCTATGTAGGGGACGGACTGCTTTACATTCCGCCTGATAAATCATCACGAAAAAAATGGGGAAGCAACTCAGGCGCAAGACAGATATTTGAAGCAAGAAACAATGAAATCCGGATGAAAAAAAGTGCGGGAGCAACTATATTACAGCTTGCGGAAAAATATCATCTTTCCGAAGATACAATAAAACGGATTTTATACAAATAAACAAAAAGCCCGGAATTTCGCTTCCCGGGCTTTTCGTTTATTAATTACGATATAAATCCGCTGCATAAATTTATTAAAAAGAATTATACACTTGTCCGACCTAAAAAACCGTGATATGCTTAACACACAAATACTTATAAAATTACAAGACAGGAGAGCGATAAAATGGTTTATTATAAAGAGGAAGAAATCGCGGACAATACTCCGACTGCTGCAATGATGACGACTTGGTTCTGTATTTATCAAAAAAACTGCGTTAAGCTGCCTGTATGAAAGGAAAAAACGGATTATGAACAAAACAGATTATGTCAGCTTCAATGCCGCTACATGGGATAATATAAATGAATGCCTTGTTGATTGGACAACAGCTATCAGTCATGAAGATTATATTGAGGCCAAAAACGGAGCATTAAATGTTTCTTTATCAGGGATAAAGAAAGTTCCGAAAGAATGGTTTCCGAAGTTGAAGGATTCAGATGTTCTTGCGCTGGCTTGTGGCGGCGGACAGCAATGTCCGGTGTTTGCGGCTCATGGTGCGAAGGTAACGGTGACTGATATTTCAAATAATCAGCTTGCAAAAGAAGAATTTGTCTCCGGGCGAGAAGGATATGATATCCATATTGTCAAGACCGATTTGTCGAAACCTTTTCCGTTTGCGGATCATTCTTTTGATATGATTTTTAATCCCATATCCAATTGCTATATTGAGGATATTATGCCAATGTGGAGCGAATGTGCAAGGGTAATTAAAGCAGGCGGAGTTC
>JAFLSZ010000127.1 GCA_022510665.1 Lachnospiraceae bacterium | reverse complement strand
TATACTAACCGCTTGTAAGAATCCGCCACGCCCGGAGCCACCGCCGCTTAGTGCGGCAGAGCGGTTACGCCTGCCCCTTTATTTTCTTTAACCACTTTCCGCTTCGCAGCCGGAAGAAACACCAGACACATTTAATAATCTGGTCGATTTTCAGGAAAGTGTATATCCAGAACGACGGCCAGTGAAATACGAGGCCTGCAAGGGCGCCGAGCGGAACGGAAGCAACCCATAAAAACAGAATGTCACCCGCCATCAAAAACTTTGTATCGCCGCCGGCGCGCAGGACGCCCTTGGTTAGGATGGTATTCATGGACTGGAAAATAATAATGAATAAAATGGCGTTCATAAGGTCTTTTGCAATCAGCTTGGCTTCCGGAGATACTTTGTAATAGGCAATAACCGGGTCCCGAAGGATGAAAATGATAAGGGCGGCAAAGCAGCCGATGACAAAACCCATCCAAAGGAAAGCGTATCCTTGTTTTTGGGCCTTTTCATAATCTCCTTCGCCCATTGTGTGTCCGGTGATAATTCCGCTGGCGTTAGAGATACCCTGTGTCAGCACGGAACTTAACTGCTGCACTACCATGGTTACGGAGTTTGCCGCGACGAAAGTCTTTCCGATGCGTCCCATAACCATTGCCACGGCATTATTGCCGAGGGCTAACAGGGTGTCGCTGATTAAAACCGGTATGCTGATGCGTATGTATTCGCTTAATAAATCCCTGCACCGCATCGTGATGTCCCGAAGACGGTAGAGGATGCGCTTGTCAATAAAGAAAAAGTATCCGCAGATAAAACATAGTTCAAATATACGGGCAATCAGCGTACCGAGCGCGGCTCCTGCGATTTCCATACGCGGCGCTCCCAGTTTACCGAAGATAAATACCCAGTTAAAGAATACGTTTACAAAGAACGCGGAAATCGAGCAGTACAGCGGAATCTTCACCTGACCGACGGTGCGCAGCACAATGGTACAGGTTAAGGAAAGTCCTGTACAGATGTAGGCCGGAATCATCCATTTTAAGTAGATGACACCGTAACGGATAATTTCCGCATCCTTGGAATAAATTCGCATAATCCAGTTCGGCCAGAAGATGGTTGCCACCGTAAAAGCCGTGGAGAAAATAAGGCAGAAACGGAGCATAATGGTAATGGTCTTCTTTAAGGAAGGTTTGTCCTGCATTCCCCAGAACCTTGAAGTCAGCACGGAGGCACCCATGCCGATTCCCATGCAGCAGATCATAAAAATGTTGATAAACTGTCCCGCAAGAGAAGAAGCAGAGAGCTGGTCGTCTCCCATACTGCTTAACATAATGGTATCCATCAGGTTGATGCCGACCGTAATCAGGGACTGTAAGGAGACCGGAATGGCTATTTTTGCCATACGGAGATACAATTCTTTTGTTCCGAAATATTCTTTATATTTCCACTCTTTTTTTGTTTCTTTTTTCATTATAATACCTGAATTCTTTTGAATTTATGTACAGCCGCTCCTTGGAAAGTACGATTTTGTAAAAGGGGCGTTTCTTCGCACATATAATTTATTCTACCACGAAATGTCGTCTGTGTCTATTTCAAAAATTTTCGAGCTTCCACATTTGCCACATTTTTTTCAGTCGATTTAAAAAGTTACGTGGATTGTACGACGGCTTACTGTTGCATTTGTTCAAAGGAGCGCGTTTTCAGCAGAGCCGGAATCACCTCTTAGAGCCGGTTAAATGCGGGAATACATCCAAGCGGCTTAACAGCTCTAAGAGGAGGTCCGGTGCAGCGTTGAGCATGTCTGCTTTATTTCTTTTCCTTGGAATTGCGGCCGGTGCTGTCTGCCGCAGGTTCGTATTCGATATCATACAGGTCATGATAAGATTCCAGTTCCGCCTCGTTTGCCGGCGGATGATACATCATTCCGGTAAGTTCCGTGACGGAGCTTACATTCATGGTATCCAGATCCGGGAAATCGTCTGCCGACGGAGCGGCTTTGCGGTCTTTCTTTTTTAATAATTTTGACAAAAAAATACACCACCTTTCTGAACGATTGTCATAAGGTAGTGTATCCGAATGAATTTCATATCATACGACGGCCGTTATTCTACGACGCGGATTTCTTTGATAACCGGCTGATTTTTTGGCAAAACGCTGCCGTTGGAGTCAATGACCGGAGTGTTTTCGCAGATGGAGTCAACGATTTCAATTCCGCTTGTCACCCAGCCGAACGCCGCGTAACTTCCGTCCAAAGATGTGGAGTCTTTATGCACAATGAAGAATTGGGAAGAAGCGCTGTCATAATAAGGGTCGCCCCGCCGTGCCATGGAAATGACGCCGCGTGTATGCGAGAGGTTATTTTCGATACCGTTTATGGAAAACTCACCCTGAATGTTTCGTTCGGAACCGCCGGTACCGTTTCCTTTCGGGTCGCCGCCCTGTATCATAAAACCGGCATAAACGCGGTGAAAGGTCAGACCGTTATAAAAACCGTCTTTCACGAGGTTTATAAAGTTCGTAACGGAGACCGGTGCGTTGTCGGCGTCCAGAGTTAAAGCGATTATGCCGTAATCCTCAATTTCGATTTCTACATTATACTCTCCGGAAAGAAGCCCTTCCGAGGTATTGGTAAGCAGCGAAGTGTCCGGGTTTGAATCGTTTTTACCGTCAGTCTTATCGCCTTTGCAGGCAGCGAATGAGAGCAGAAGTACAAAAACGGCAAGTAAAACAGTGAATTTCTTTTTCATAATGACCTCCTATTAAAAAAATCTTCGTATTGCAAAAAGCATTCCGGCAGAAAGATGTGCGTAATGCGTATTTTTACGAAAAGAAAAAGTCCCTCAGGTTTTGAAGGACTTTGAAGCACGAGACGGGATTCGAACCCGCGACCCTCGCCTTGGCAAGGCGATACTCCA
>JAFLSZ010000126.1 GCA_022510665.1 Lachnospiraceae bacterium | reverse complement strand
TTTGTATACTTTTTATATTCCGTAGATTGCACGCTCTCTTATTTTTGCATGCGCAACGCTGCAAAAATAAGAGAGCGTGCAATCTACGGAACTTTTTAAGGCAACTGAAAAATGTGAAAACCCGAAGACGCCTGTCCCATTGACTGTATTCCAAAAATATAATATAATACGTTCAACATACTGCAGAGCGCATATTATGTAGAAGAAAACTAACACATGAAAGGTGATTTTAATATATGGAAAACTCTCAAAATTCTCAAAACTTTGAACCGAATAATAACTTTTCCTTTCAGGACAGCATCCGCGTTACGGATGCCGTAATACAAAGCGTTACAGCCAACCGTAACGAGAGCCTTGTCACAATTTCATACAACGACTGCCCTGCGTGCCGCGCCCAGACGCAGGTAACTCTTGTTGTAAACAGAACTACCGATATCCGGAACGAAAACGGAAGAAACATTCCGGCAAGAGAACTGGAACCCGGCATGATTATTGACGCCGCCTTTTCCCGGAACATGACAAGAAGCATTCCGCCTCAGGCGCAGGCATTTCAAATACGCGTGAAAAATTCGAATCCGAACTTCGTCACTACCGTCGGGCGTATCCTTGAGGTCAATACGCGCGGACAATTTATCCTGACAATCAGCAACGGAAATCCTGCCAACACTATCCGTTTCAATGTCACACCGGAGACAAGAATTCTTGACCCTATCGGCAGAAGCATTTCATTATCAAACCTGATTCCCGGACTGCGCGTGCGCGTAGAGCATGCTATCTTTATGACTTTAAGCCTCCCGCCGCAGACGACCGCGTTTACAATCCGGGTTATAAGATAATACCGTTATTTTCCTATACTTTCCTACGATAAAACCGAATCCGAACCCAATGCCGTATTGTGCGGCAAAGCGTTCGGATTCGGTTTTGTTAAGCGGAACTCAGCCCTTATCCGCTACAAGGGTAAACTCTCCCGGCACAGTGTCATTCGTCCATGCGGGATGCTCGTCAAATCTCTTTAAAGTAAAACCGCTGTCTATTACCGCGTTGATTATTTCGCTGACGGTATATTTCCTATAAAGGCATTTTGGCATCTTATTGCGAATTTCATCTTCGAAAAAACGGGCGTGCGCCATCTCTCCTTCAAATACATCCTTGGAAAAATAACTCATCGTAGCCTGTTCAAGATTCAGGCAGTCAGATATTTTCGTGAACGGATGAAAATCGCTGCAAATCATCTTTCCGTCCGGTTTCAACAACGAATACATTATCTGCATAAACTCGTCAATATCATGGAAATAATGCAGAATGCCGCCTTCCATAAAAACCACGTCAAAATAATTTTTATATTTCCCCATGTTGATTTCCAGCACGTCGCATACCTCATAATCAATATGTATACCGGCTGCCTGCGCCGCCTCCAGCGCGTATCTCTTATTATCCTCCGAAATATCAAAAACCGTTACATCCGCACCCAAAAGAGCCAGAGAAATTGCTTTCTTCCCGCAAGAGCCGCATATATTTCCCACCTTAACGCCCTGATATTCGTCAAAATAAGCGGAATACCTCAGTTTCTTTACCGGATTCTCTTTACACTGCTTCGCCAGTTCGGAAGGTGCCCCTATTTGCTTCATCCAAAAGTCATACGCGTTATACTCCCATGCCTTTTTGTTCTGCATACTGTAATCTACCACGGTTTTACCCTCCTTCATTATCCTCTGCGGTTTTTCCTGATAAACGGTTCACTGACATCCCCGGACAGCAGCAGCTTATATTTTTCGGGGCGCCTGTACGCGTTTCCGTGTACCTCACGCCCACGGTACTCCCTTATCTCATCCATCGGGAAATCCGCTATAAAAATCCCTTCCGAGCCGTCGGCCTCTACAATCAAAGTATCTCTGGAACCCGTGTCCTGCGGCCTGTAAGCAATCCCGTCAAACGCCGTGGAGTGTCCGTTACAGTCCGGCTGCGCATCCGGATAATTTACGGTAGCGATGCCAAGCATATTTTCATAGGCTCTGCCGCGCAGCTGTGAAATACGATTAATCTCCATCGGGCACGCATTGGGCACAAGCAAAAGCTCCGCGCCTTTCAGCATAAGCACCCTCGCGCTTTCCGGAAATTCCCTGTCATAACAAATCATACTGCCGACTTTCACCACCCCTTTTTCCGTGTCCAAATCGGCAACAAAAAAATCCTCTCCCGGCGTAAGCCTGCACTCATCCCCAAAGTCACAGGTATGCACTTTCGCATAGGTATATACTTCATTTCCAAAGCGGTCAAACAGGCATATTGAATTTCTCGGAAGCGGCTCATATGCTTCCAAAAAGGTAATTCCTACCGCCATATGAAGTTTCTTCGCCGTTTCCCTGAAAGCCGCCAGAAACGCGCTCTCCTTCGGAACCGCCAGCGCCTTCAGTTCGTCGATATCCTCCGGAATCCGATAGCCGCAACTGTACATTTCCGGAAAAAGAGCTATGTCGGCGCCCATCTCTTTCGCCCTCCGGCAATAAACCTGCCCCTTTTCCATATTCCCGTCCAATGTCTCGGCCGGCATAATCTGCAGTAGGGCAACCCGTATGTCATCCACTTCCTTTTAATCCTCCTTTCAGCTTCTGAACCACTTAATAACAGCAGCCGCTGTATATCGGAGTTATTATAACGCAAACTTACCGGGATGTCCAATCATTCAATTAAAAAGTGCGTCAGCCAAGGCCGCTGCCTTTTTGCATCCGTCAGTCTTGTCAATGTCGCCTACATTCAGTACGCCGGGAACCAGAACCTCTCCGACCATCTTCCATTTATTAAGGGCACACATCCGCTCCATAGGAATGCGAACACCGTCCATAACCGACATATCTTCCTCTTCGCAACAGGTAATCAGCGCACATTCCTTACCTGCAATATCCTTACCGCCGACAACAAGAGAGAAAATACGGTCAATGACGCCTTTAATCTGTGCAGGGATGGAATACCAATAAACAGGCATGGTAAATACAATGGCATCCGCTTCCAAAATAGCAGGTGCGATTGTGTTGAAATCATCATCAAAGGTACAGGCTTTTCCGGTAGAAAAACAAGTTTCGCACGCTCGACATCCGCCTACCTTTTTCAATGCCGCATCGAACCGTGTAACAGTATATCCTTTTGTCTCTGCCGCTTGAATAAAAGCGTCCGTCATAGCGAAACTGTTCCCGTTTTTGCGGGGGCTGCCGGTAATTACAACAATTTTCTTGCTCATAGTAGAATCCTCCAATCTTTTATAAGCTTGAGACAATATGTACTCGACTTTATAAGGGATTGACTTTTATCCCGTCTTATACTATAACTATACTATGAATAAAACAAAAAACAAGTACGCACATTAAAGTGCGATACTAACCTAACAGTTTAATACTTACCAAAAGGAAAGTGATAATATGAGTATCGAATGTATTCAGGATGCAAAATTAGAGGACACCGGTTTTAACTATACGATGTCTCTGATACAGGGAAAATATAAAATGTTTATTCTCTATACACTCATGGGCTTTGGGGTAGTGCGGTTTAATGAGATGAAAAAGTATATCGGCGGAATTTCATATAAAACGCTCAGTGCTA
>JAFLSZ010000125.1 GCA_022510665.1 Lachnospiraceae bacterium | reverse complement strand
GATTCCGGCTCCGCTAAAAACGCGCTCCTTCGGACAAATGCAAAAATAAGATATCGTGCAATCTACGAAGCATAAAAAGAGTATACAAAATGCGGAAACCGGAAACTGCATTTACTTCCTGCCGAATCTGCGGTAGAATAGGGAAAGGAAATAGGAAGGGAAATGCCGGAAAGGAGAAAAAATATGCCAAAAATTGACGATACCGTAATAGAGCAGATGGAAGTTCTCGCGAAACTTTCTGTCAGCGGGGAAGAACGAAAAAAAGTGATAGAGGAAATGGAAAAAATATTGACTTATGTCGAAAAATTAAACGAGTTGGATACGGACGGGATAGAGCCGCTGGTACATAGTCTGCCGGAGGTAAATGTGTTTCGGGAAGATACGGTAGTCAATACGGACGGCAGGAATGAGGCGCTGTTAAACGCGCCCCGGCAGAAAGACGGGCAGTACGTCGTGCCAAAAACAGTGTAGCGGGGGAGGTCGTATGGAATTGTTACAGATGAAAGCAACGGAGCTTTCCGAAAAAATAAAGCGTGGAGAGCTGGGGGTAGAGGAGGTTGTAAACTTTTACCGGGAGCGGATAAGGAAAACGGAACCGGAAATCCACGCATTTTTAACGCTGAATGATGCCGCATTGGCAGAACGTACCGCGGAAGTGCAGGAAGGCATAAAAAGCGGGCGGTATCAGGGAAAACTGGCGGGAGTACCGATAGCGGTGAAAGACAATATCTGCACAAAAGGGCTTCGTACAAGCTGTGCGTCCAAGATGCTGGAAAATTTTGTACCGGCATATGACGCTACCGTGGCAGAGCGTCTGAACGCGGCAGGAATGATTGTGATTGGAAAGACGAATATGGACGAGTTTGCCATGGGCAGCACAACGGAAACGTCGGCGTTTGCCCTGACGAAGAATCCCCGGAATCAGTCGCATGTGCCGGGAGGTTCTTCCGGGGGATCCTGTGCGGCAGTGGCGGCGGGCGAAGTGCCGCTTTCGTTAGGTTCCGATACCGGCGGCTCGATTCGCCAGCCCGCGGCGTACTGCGGTGTGACGGGATTGAAACCGACGTACGGAAGCGTGTCCCGCTACGGAATTGTCGCCTATGCGTCTTCAATGGATCAGGTTGGGCCGATTGCCGGAAACGTATCGGACTGCGCGGCGCTGTATGAAGTGCTCGCGGGGAATGACCCGAAGGACGGGACCATGACAAGAAAAGAAAGGAAACTATCCCTGCCGGAGTTTTCGGACGCGGCAGAGGCGGCGGAGGCAGTCAAAGGGGTGCGTATCGGGCTTCCTAAGGAATATTTGGGAGAGGGGACAACGGACGAGGTAAAGGAAGCGGTACGGCAGGCGGCAGCGCTTTTGGAAAGGAACGGCGCGGCGGTAGAGGAAATTTCGCTTCCGCTGACCGAGTATGTAGTTTCGGTTTATTATATTATCGCCTGTGCCGAGGCAAGCTCCAATCTTTCCCGGTTTGACGGAGTAAAGTACGGGTATCGCGCGGAAGATGCCGAGGGACTGCACGCAATGTACAGGAAAAGCCGTTCGGAAGGCTTTGGAGAGGAAGCAAAGCGAAGAATCCTTCTTGGTTCTTTTGTGCTAAGCGCCGGATATTACGACGCATATTATCTGAAAGCATTAAAGGTAAAGCGGTTAATAAAGGAAGAGTTTGAAAAGGTATTTGCCTCTTATGACTGTATCCTTTCGCCGACAACACCAACGACGGCTCCGAAATTCGGAAAAAGTCTCGGCAATCCGCTGCAGATGTATCTTGGCGATGTTGACACGGCAGCCGTAAACCTGGCAGGACTTCCGGCAATCAGCGTTCCCTGTGGATTTGATAAAAAAGGACTTCCGATAGGAATACAGTTTATCGGGGATTGGTTTGGTGAGGAAAAACTTCTGTGTACGGTGGCCGCATATGAAAAATTGCGCGGCGTCTTTCCTGCGGCATGGGAGAAAGAACGCGGGGAATCTGCCGGAATGCGGGAAAGTAAAGCGGTTTTGGAAACGGGCAGAAAGGAGGGAGCGGAATGGAACAAATAGAAACACGGTACGAAACCGTGATTGGGCTGGAAGTTCATATTGAGCTTGCGACAAAGACAAAGATATTCTGCGGCTGCTCCACAAAGTTCGGTGCGATGCCAAACACCCAGACATGTCCGGTCTGTACCGGTATGCCGGGAAGTCTTCCGGTTTTAAACCGTCAGGTAGTGGAGTATGCCATTGCCTTAGGTCTTGCCGCGAATTGCGAAATAAACCGCTGTTGCCGGTTTGACCGGAAGAATTATTTTTATCCGGATAATCCGCAGAACTATCAGATATCCCAGCTTTATCTGCCAATCTGTCACGACGGGGAAATAGAGATTACACTCGGTACGGGTGAGGAAGAGGGTGCTGCCGAAAAAGACGGTGAAAAAAGCAGGGTAAAGAAAATCCGTATTCACGAGATGCACATGGAGGAAGACGCCGGAAAACTGATTCACGAAGAAGAGGGAGATTATTCCTTGGTGGATTATAACCGGAGCGGCGTACCGTTAATTGAGATTGTATCCGAACCGGATATGCGTACCGCAGAAGAAGTGATTGCGTATCTGGAAAAACTTTGTATGATTTGCCGGTATCTCGGGGTTTCGGACTGTAAGCTGCAGGAGGGCTCCATGCGCGCGGACGTCAATCTTTCGGTAAGAGAAGCCGGCTGTGAGGCGCTCGGCGTCCGAACCGAGATGAAGAATTTAAATTCTTTCCGGGCAATTACCCGTGCAATTGAAGCGGAGCGCATACGGCAGATAGGCCTGCTTAAAGAGGGAAAAGAGGTCGTACAGGAAACAAGGCGCTGGGATGATGCCGGCGGAGTTTCCTATCCGATGCGTTCAAAAGAGGACGCGAGGGATTACCGGTATTTTCCGGAACCTGATGTGCAGCCGGTTATGATTTTTGATGAATGGATTGACGAAATCAGAAAGCGCGAGCCGGAATTTCAGGAAGCAAAGGCGGAGCGCTACCGGAAAGAATTCGGACTGCCGGCATATGACGCTTCCGTTTTGACGCAGTCAAGGCATATAGCGGAGCTGTTTGAGGAAACGGCGGTTTTGTGCAAAAATCCAAAAAAAGCAGCAAACTGGTTTATGGGAGAAACCATGCGCCTTTTAAAAGAAAAGGAAATAGAACCGGAAAGACTTGAATTTTCGCCGAAGCATTTTGCGGATTTAATTACCGCGGTGGAGCAGGGAAAAATCAATCAGGCAAACGCGCAGAAAGTGCTTGCGAAAATTGTGGAGGAGGATATTGAGCCGCTTGCTTATATTAAAGTGCAGGGACTTGAAAGCGTGTCGGACGAGAGCGTGATTCTTTCGGCTGTGGAGGAAGTGCTTTCGGAAAATCCGGGGGGTGTGGCGGAGTTTCTTGCGGGAAAGGAAAAGGTTTTTGGGTTTCTCGTCGGTCAGGTAATGAAAAAAACCAAAGGCATGGCGGACCCGGGGCAGGTAAACGAACTTTTAAAGAAGCGTCTGCGGCAGGGCTAATTCTTATCGGCTCTAAGAGGTGATTCCGGCTTTGCTGAAAACGCGCTCCTTCGGACAAATGCAAAAATAAGACAGCGTACAATCTGCGGAATTTTTT
>JAFLSZ010000124.1 GCA_022510665.1 Lachnospiraceae bacterium | reverse complement strand
TCCTTTCCGGGATGCGAGCATACCGAAGAAGACATTTTCAAGCATCTTCGTACTTTGCTCCTTATCGTATTCCATTGAATTATTTGTCAAGCCTGCTCTGCACAACGATTACATTCCCTTTTCTTTGTATCAAAAAAACAGCAGATTCTTCACATAATTGTAAAGCTTCTGCTGTTCATTATAGCAAGTTATATATAAGCATGGATTGCGATAGTCAGTATCGGAGAGGTTATATTCAGTTTTTCGGCATGTTCAGTTTTATCGATGTATAAACCAGTACGGGAACTGTCGCCAAATCACAGAGCCCTACTATTATTCGTACTGTACCGGGTACTTCTATACCAAAAATATTAGGAACAGAAAGAACCAGTGTCCCGATTGATAACACGAGAAGGCTGACAGCCCAAAGGATTCGCATTTTTTTATTTTCCATATTCGTCATTTCTCCTTATCTGTTTAATTTGTTAAAGCCTGCAGCCGATTTTTATATCAGTTATTATTACCTCTGACGGTATTGTAGCATAGCGCTTACAACATAGTCAAGAAAGGTAAGGAAAATTAAAATCAGATAGAGAAATTACAAAATTTACTATAACTCTTATTGACACCGGCGTAGTGAATGTTTATAATACCTATAATCCCAAATGGGATTATAAAAAATGAGCAAATGAGCAGAAGACGTTGTTAAGATAAGAGTAGTATGGAGGCGGTTTGTTATGGAAGAACAAAACCAACGGTTGATTACCGCGTTAAACCGTGCCGTGATTCAATATCGCGGAATTTATTCCGCATGGTCAAAGAAGCACAACCTGAGCTACAATGAAATGTTGGTGCTTTATACGATTCGGGATGAACGGTTTTGTACGCAGAAGCAGATTTGTGACAGTTACCTTTTGCCGAGGCAGACAATGAATTATGTATTTTTGAAAATGCGGAAAGAGGGGCTCCTTGTGATGGATGCGGCGCACAGTGCCGGCAGAGAGAAGGCGTTTACCCTGACAGAGAAGGGGAGAGCGTATGCCGAACCGTTTTTAAGTTCGCTGAATCATGTAGAGGCACGCGCCGAAGAGCTTATGGGACGGAAAAAAATAGAGGCGATGACGGCGCTGCTTCGGGAGTTTGACGAAGCTTTGGATAAGGCTCTGAAAGAAAATGATTAAGTGGTGAATGCAATGGAAAAAAGTCTTTCGGAAAGTGAATTTTTCGGTACGGAGCGAATAGGGAAAATTCTTCTTAAAATCGCGCCTCCCGTTATGCTGGCACAGTTAATACAGGCCCTTTATAATATTGTTGACAGTTTTTTTGTAGGCAGATATTCCGCCGACGCGCTGACGGCGCTGACGGTCATTTACCCGCTGCAGTTAATTATTATTGCGTTCGCGGTAGGAACGGGGGTAGGGGTCAACACCTATATGGCGAGAAAGTTTGCGCAAAAGAGTGAACGTGACGCGGAAAACGCCGCGGGAACGGGAACGGTGCTTGCCGTTTTTACATGGGCACTCTTTGCGCTTTTGTCGGCGCTTTTTATGAGAAAATACGTTATGTCCTCCGCTAAGAATCCTCTGGCGGTAGAGTATGCCGTAACCTATGGAAAGATTGTCTGTATCGGCAGTATAGGCGCTTTTTTGGAAGGAAACTGGACAAAGGTACATCAGGCTGGCGGAAATATGCGGCTTCCCATGATTGCTCAGATTATAGGAGCTTTTGTCAATATTATTTTAGATCCGTTTCTTATTTTCGGTATCGGTTTTTTCCCTGAGCTTGGTGTCGCGGGCGCGGCATACGCGACGGTTCTCGGTCAGGTGGCAGCTGCGGCAATCACCGGAATCAAAGGGCTTCGCAGGCCGCCGAAGATAAAAGAAATGGCTCATTATGCCCGGCGTATTTACTGG
Source organism: Lachnospiraceae bacterium (assembly GCA_022510665.1). Classification (GTDB taxonomy): domain Bacteria; phylum Bacillota; class Clostridia; order Lachnospirales; family Lachnospiraceae; genus SIG307. The sequence goes on along the minus strand of JAFLSZ010000124.1, from coordinate 1,805 downwards.
TATGGGTATTCCTCGATTTTGATGCAGGCGCTTTATACGGTGTATATTGTAGTTCTGAATATTATTTTAGCCGGTTTTTCCGATGCCGCGGTTACGGTGCTCGGATTGTATTATAAGATGCAGAGCTTTTTCTTTATTCCGCTTATAGGATTACAGACCTGTATTGTTCCTATTCTCAGCTTTAATTACACACGGATGAGTTACGACAGATGCAGGCGCACGATGAAAGATTCCTTCTTGATTTCGGCGGCGTTTATGATTGTGGGAATGGTCTGTTTCATATTTTTTCCGGAGCGGATTATGCGCTTGTTTTCCGACAGTGAGGCGGTACATGAGATTGGAAAAACGGCATTTCCGATTATCGGAACCAGTTTTATTTCCGCTGTATTTTCGTTAATAATGCCGGTATTTTTTCAGGCGGTTGGAAACGGCGTAATAAGTCTGCTTTTGTCACTGACGCGGCAGATATTTTGCCTGATGCCTATTTTTTGGCTGTTTTCGCTAATCGGGCTTGATTATGCGTGGCTTGCTTTTCCCGTTTCGGAAACGATTGCGGGAGGGATTGGTCTTTTTTTATATTTTAAACAGATACAAAAATGGAAGACGGCGGCAGATGAGAAACAAAAAGAAGGAGAAACAGAGACGGTAAAATCAAAATTATAAGGAGGATTTACCATGTCAAAATTTTACGGAAAACAGGAAGTATATGATTTATTAGAAACAAAGGGAATTTCCTTTGAAAAAATGGAACATGAGGCGGTATACACCATAGAGGAAATGAACAAAGCGGGAATTAACGAAAAGGGTACGGTTTGTAAAAATTTATTTCTTCGGGACGCAAAAGGCCAGAATCATTATCTTGTTACCGTTTTAGAGGAAAAACGGGTGGATTTAAAGGCGCTTGCGGCGCAGATTGGCAGTACGAAATTCAGTTTTGCGTCAGAACAACGGCTTGCCGGGTACCTCGGCGTAAAGCAGGGGAGTGTGTCGCCGTTCGGCATTCTGAATGATGAAAGTAAATCCGTAGTTGTTGTATTTGATGAGGAATTGCGCACGGAAAAGTCCGTTGGGATTCATCCTAATGACAATACGGCTTCCGTATGGATTGCGTTTGATGATTTATATAAAATTATCGAAGAACACGGAAATAAAGTTATTTTTGCAAAATTTTAGGCTGTATAAAGCGATATGAGCCGCTATAAAATGATGATGACACGGGCTGTTGTTTGATTTTCGGAGCCCGTGCCTGTTTTATCTGCGTTCAAAGCCAAGGTATCTCGTGCCCTGAAAGGACAACTGTCCGTAATCACCCTCCACGAGTATGCCGTATTCATGCCCGCTTACATGCAGTTCCATACGGTCTCCGCTGTCAACTTCAAATGTGACGTAATAGCTGGTACTGGTGCCTGTGTGCATACCCCCGTTATGGTGATGATGGTGGTAACTGACAGACGAGCGCTTAGTGACAACGGTCGCATTTACCGTAAGCCGCGGAGAATGGTTGTTTTTATTCCACTGGCGGATGCCTTGAATAAATGTGACGATAAAAACCCCCAGTATCAAAAAGAATACAAGGAAAAATAAAATTTCAAAACCGCTGCCGAAAAAGAATCCCATGGTACTGCCTCCTTTGCTTATAAAAGCCGGCTAGAATAATATAAGACAATTCTCATTATAGCAGGAAAGAGTGACGGGGGCAAGGCGATTTTTCCTTGAATTTTCGCATTTTGCATACTTTATTATATTCCGTAGATTGCACGCTGTCTTATTTTTGCATGCGCAACGCTGCACCGGACTTCCTCTAA
>JAFLSZ010000123.1 GCA_022510665.1 Lachnospiraceae bacterium | reverse complement strand
AAGAGGTGATTCCGGCTCCGCTAAAAACGCGCTCCTTCGGACAAATGCAAAAATAGGATATCGTACAATTTACGGAATTTTTTAAATTAACTCAAAAAATGCGTAAACGCAAGGTTCTGTCTGTTTGATTTTAGCGGCTGCCGTACATCAATTCAATGTAGCGGCTGTATTCTCCGTTTAAAATGCGCTGCCACCAGTCGGGATGCTCCACATACCAACGAATTGTTTTTTCAATGCCGTGCGCGAAATTTTCGGCGGGCGTCCAACCAAGCTCTTTGGTAATTTTCGCGGGGTCGATGGCATAGCGGCGATCGTGCCCCGGACGGTCGGCAACAAAGGAAATCAACGATTCCGGTTTTTCCAACGCGTGCAGGATTGTTTTTATCACAAAAAGATTTGTGTGTTCATTGTGGCCGCCGATGTTATAAACTTCTCCGGGCCTTCCCTTCTGCAGAATCAAATCGATTGCGGCACAGTGGTCGTCCACATACAGCCAGTCCCGCACGTTTTCACCGGTTCCGTAAACCGGCAGCGGCTCATCCTTTAATGCCCGGAGTATCATAAGCGGAATCAGCTTCTCCGGAAACTGATACGGGCCGTAATTGTTGGAACACCGGGAAATGGTCGCCGGAAGTCCGAACGTGCGGCAGTAGGAAAGTACCAGAAGGTCTGCGCCCGCTTTTGCGGCGGAGTAAGGGCTTGAGGCATGTAGCGGCGTGGTTTCGGTAAAAAATAAGTCCGGACGGTCTAACGGAAGGTCTCCGTAAACTTCGTCCGTGGAAACCTGATGAAACCGTTTTATGCCGTAAGTGCGCGCCGCGTCTAAAAGAACCTGCGTGCCGAGAACATTGGTACGGACGAAAACAGAAGGGTTTAACACGGCGCGGTCTACATGGGACTCCGCCGCGAAGTTTACGACCACGTCAAACCCTTCCCTTTCAAACAACTCCGTGACAAGGGCGGTGTCCGCGATATCTCCGTGGACAAACCGGTAATTCGGCGAAGCCCCGGCTTCTTTTAAAGAATCCAAATTTCCCGCGTAGGTCAGCAGGTCCAGATTCACGATATTATATTCCGGATGGTGTTTTTGCATATAGTAAATAAAATTACTTCCGATAAAGCCGGCGCCGCCGGTCACTAACAGTTTCATTAAGATTCATCCTCCGTTCCGTAGTGGATTCTTCCTTCCGCACAGCTTCGCAGATGTGCGCCGTAAGCGGAATTGCCGCAGCGGGCGGCGGAAGCGAGCAGAGAGTCCGCAGAAATCCAGCCCCGCAGATAAGCGATTTCTTCCGGGGCGGAAATGACAATACCCTGCCGCTTTTGAAGCGTTTGGACAAGGCAGGAAGCGTCGGTAAGACTGTCCGGCGTACCGGCATCTATCCATGTAAAACCGCGGCTTAACAGTTTTACCTCCAGCCTGCCCTGCCGTAAATACAAATTATTTAAATCCGTAATTTCAAGCTCCCCTCTGGCGGACGGCTGTAACGTCTTTGCGAGGGAGCAGACCCGGTTATCATAGAAATAAAGTCCGGTAACACAGTAATTGGACTTTGGCTGTTTCGGTTTTTCTTCAATGGAAAGCACGCGGTTTTCGGAATCAAACTCCAGAATACCGAAGCGTTCCGGGTCGTTTACATAGTAACCGAAAATTGTCGCGGCGCCGTGTTCGGCGCGTTCTTTCGCGTCAAGAAGAAGTCTGGAAAGACCGTTTCCGTGAAAAATATTATCGCCCAGCACCATGGCACAGGCATCGTTTCCGATAAAGGATTCCCCCAAAATAAAGGCCTGCGCGAGTCCGTCCGGCGACGGCTGCACACAATAAGAAAGCCGGATGCCGAGGGCGGAACCGTCGCCGAACAGTGCCTTAAAACGAGGCAGATCTTCCGGCGTGGAAATAATTAAAATATCCCGGATTCCGGCTAACATCAAAGTGGAAAGCGGGTAATAAATCATCGGTTTATCATAAACAGGCAGAAGCTGTTTGGATGTTATTAAAGTCAACGGATAAAGTCTGCTGCCGGAGCCCCCGGCAAGGATAATTCCTTTCATTGGCAAAACTCCTTTCATTCTACATTATAGCGCAGAACGGGCGGAAAAGATAGGGGAGTTTTAAAAAAGGGGGGTCCGAATGTTATATTATACAAATTGCATTGATTGGCTTTCTAATTCCTTAACTATATCAGCTAAAAACGCGAAAACTCAAGGCGCTTTGTAGTTGAAATTGCAGTAAAGATATGGTATAATTCTAAATAACACTATTGAAAACGGGAAAAATCTAAAATCAGTGCAATAAAAGATTAAGATGTTGCAAAAAGGAGAGTGCGTGATGACAAATGTATTAGTTTTAACCGGTGATTATTGGCACCCGAGTGATACGATCAAGCCGCTCATAGAGCTCCTGTTTTCGGAGTTTGAATGGAGCGTCAGCATGACCGAAGACCCAAACGAGTTACTCAGATGTGAGCGTATGCCAGATTTGTTTGTATCGTTTAAAGATGTAATAGAAAACGACCAGATTCCTACGCCGATATGGTGTGACGACAAATGGAGCGAAGCCCTGAAAAAATACGTCACCGAGGACGGAATGGGTTTTCTTGCAGTTCACTGTGGGCTTGCGGATATACCGCAGGATCACATGATAACGCAGGAAATTCTGCGATTACACTTTGTAACTCACCCGCCGCAGTGTGAAGTGAAGTTTATTCCTGAAAAGACTCATCCGATAACCGAAAATGTCGGCGAATTTACTTTCCCGTCCTTTGATGAGCATTACATAATGGAAATAACGCCAAACGCTGAAACCGAAATTTTGGGATATACTGTTTCAAAACACGGCAGACAGCCTGCGTTGTGGGCACATGATCTTGGAAAAGGCAGAGTCTGCGGAATAACACCGGGGCATTCAACTGTAAACCTTACTTGTGCGCATTATCTCAAGTTGTTGAAAAATGCCGTGAAATGGTGCGCCCGCGTATAATGCAATCTTGAAAAAGGTAAAGAGGAGGTATTAGAATGAAAGAGGAAAAAGACAGCCACAAACCTGTGAAAGATTACAGCAATATGACAACTCTGACCGAAAATACCATTGGCGAGGAGGACGGCTGCGGTTACGAGTTGTGGAAAGACAGCGGCGATACCACGATGGTGTTGACCGGTAACGGTACTTTTACCTGTGAGTGGAAAAATATCAACAACGCCCTCTTCCGCAGAGGAACGAAGTTTGACTGTACGCAGACGTATCGTGAAATCGGTAACATTGCGGTTGATTATGAAGTTGACTATCACCCTGACGGTAACTCGTATCTGTGCATCTACGGCTGGACAAGGGAGCCGCTCGTGGAGTATTATATCGTCGAAAGCTGGGGAAGCTGGCGTCCGCCGGGAAAAGAGCCGATTGGTACGATTACGGTTGACGGTGCCGGCTATGATGTTTACAGAACTGTCCGCGTAAATCAGCCATCTATTGACGGCAATACGACTTTTGAGCAGTATTGGAGCGTGCGGCAGGAAAAGAGCACGAAGGGAACCGTTAATATTGCATCTCATTTTGTGGCGTGGGAAAATCTGGGCCTGAAGATGGGCAAGATATACGAAGCCTCGCTGACCGTTGAAGGCTACCAGAGTACAGGCTCGGCAGAAGTTTTAAAAAATGAGCTGATAGTCGGCAAGGAGATTATCGAACCCAAACTTCCTGATTAGCCTGCTGTATGTTGAGACAAATGGCGGAAACTCAAGCTAAAAAATGTTGGGGTACAATAGATAGGTAACACAAAAATAAAATACAAGGATTCGCCTC
>JAFLSZ010000122.1 GCA_022510665.1 Lachnospiraceae bacterium | reverse complement strand
ACCTCTGTAGCGGTTACATTCTGATGGTTTTCGAGAGAAACGAAAAGAAAACCGTATTTATGCGCGACTTCATACCAGCCGGATACAAAGGTTAAAAACATGGAAGAATCGCCGCCGCCGTGAAAGCCCACGACCAGCGGAGCAGGGCCTTTTTCAAACAGGTCGTTGTTGTAGTAGGCGAAATATCCGACCTTGTGTTCCAAACTGTCTTTGAACGCTCCGCGGTTGTCAGGGGAGGTCTTTACAATCGCACAGCCTGCCTCTTCCGTCATATCCATCGCCTTAAAATCCGGCTCAAACTCCATATTACCGCACCACATCTTAAACTTTCTGACAAAACTATCAAAATCAGCTTTGTAATCAGGCTCCTGTTTTATGAGCAGATTTGTGCAGTCTTTGAAAGCCTTGTTTACTTCTTCCGAGTTACCCACGCTCAGGATACCGATATCCTTGCGTTCTACTACCGGAGTCACACTTAAATTCTGCATGGAGCACATGGCAGGCGTGATCTCACCCGGCCCCCAGAGATATTCTCCCTGAATATTTTTCAGAAGATGCGTTGCCACATAATCCGCCGACTCGCCGAAACTGTAAATATCCGCACGGAATATCGCTCCCCGTATAAAATAACCCTTGAACTCTCTGGTAAAGAAGTTGTTCAGCGCGACAATTCCGTCCGAATAGACGGGATCCATTTTCACTTCCGCTATCACTGCGGCATATAATTCCTCCGTGGCGTTTTTCCAGCCTCCCTCGTTCGTCGGATAAATAAAGAGGACACCGGAATCCGTCGCTGCTGCAATACTGCTAAGTCCGCTCTTTTCGGCAAAATCAATTGCCTCTTCTCTGCTCTGCCGATTCTCCTCAAAAACCAGAAGAAGCGGCGCACGGAAGCAGTAATTGTTTGTCTGCCCGTCAATGTCGGTCGCAGGTATGTACGCCTTCAGGAAAAACTTCTCATACTCATGTTCCCAATACTTTCCGCCGTCTGCCAAAACGGTAACGGCAGGTCTTTCCATCATTCCCATAAAAAACAAAAACCTCCTTCAAATATATTATATCTATATTATATTTTACGGCAATGTTCTTGTCAATATCATGTATTCATTGCAATCATCCTACTCATCTGCTATAATTAATCCATGCTTTATACCGAATATTTCAGGAGGTACACTATGAAAAAACGCATTAAGTTTACAGCATTGCTTTTGTCGGTAATGCTTTTGTCACTGACGGGCCTCACGGCCTGCAGCAGCGGCGCCGGTAACGACAAAGTTATAGACAACGACGTTAACGACGACAAGGACAAAGACAAGGATAAGGATAACGACAACAAAGACAACGACGATGATAACAAGCCGTCTAACAATGACGATGACAACAAACCGGACGATAACGACAACAAGGACAACAAACCGGCTGACGGCGACAACGACAATAACAAACCGACCGACGGTGACATCAACGACAGCTTTCCCGGAGATTTGAAGGACCTTATTGCCGTGGAGCACAGCACATCCAATCGCCGTCACACTTCCCAAGGCAAGCAGATTTACGCTCTGGAAGAACTCTCTACTTCTTCCCCTGACGGACATATTCAGGTGTTTTTCTGGCAGGATGAGGACGGCGCGCTTTACTACACCGTCGAATCCGGCGGAGAGGAAATCATAATCCCGTCCAAGCTCGGGCTTATGCTGAGAACCTGCGACTTTTCCAAAAACATTGATAGAATATATACCACAAAATCTCCGTCCGAAATCGACGACAGCTATGAAACCGCGCTTACCGTTTCTCTCAAAAACGTAAGCTGTCGGGATCACTGCATGGAAAGAGAAATCTTTTTATTAAAGCCTAACGCCAGACTTACGGTTTCCGTCAGGGTATACGACGACGGTTTCGCGTACCGCTACAAAAACGTGACCCTCGGAAACGAAGAAGAAGTGATTGTTCTCAGTGAAGAGTCCGAAATACTTCTTCCGGCAGATACCGTCACGTTTGCCGGAGGTTACAGCGCTACCTACGAATTTGACTACATAGAAAGAAACTTTGTTGAACTGAAACAACACAGCGGCGTTTTTAACACTCCCGTTACCGCCTATACCCAAAATACCTGGCTTTTGTTTTCGGAATCCGACGTCTACGCAAATGATATCAGTTATGTCAAGAGCGTTCTGGAAACAAGCGGAGGACTCGGTAATTTAAAATGGAAATTCGGTTTTACCCGCGACCCTAAGAAAGAGGTAACGGATGACCTTGCAAGTCCGGGACATATCAGAATCACCGATGTTACAACCAAAAACGGTTTCACCACACCTTGGAGAGTTGCCATTATCGCAGATGATCTGAATACGCTTCTTAATTCCAATGTCATTGACTCCCTCTGCCCTGCAATGGATCAGACATTGTTTGCGGATACCGACTGGATAAAGCCGGGAAAGGTTTCATGGTCATGGTGGTCCGGCGGAAATCAGTCGGATTATAATACTCAGGTCGAACATGTTGATTTCTCGGCGAAAAACGGCTGGGAATACTGCTGTTTAGACGCCGGATGGCCTGCGTTTGAACGCAGGATGCCGGAACTCTGCGCTTACGCTAAAGAAAAAGGCGTCGGCATTATCCTCTGGGTGAACTACCTCCACTTAAAAACTCCGCAGGAGATTGAAAAACTGTTCTCCCAGTGGTCGGAATGGGGCGTAGTCGGCGTCAAGACCGACTATTTTGAAAGTGATGATATCGATGTTTTGGAAGTTATGCGCAACTGTGCGGAAATCGGCGCGAAGTATAAGCTGATGATTTATTATCACGGCTGTATCAATCCTTGCGGCGAGACGAGAACCTATCCGAACATTATGACAAGCGAAGCGGTTTTAGGCGAGGAATTCCGTAAGTGGAGCGAAGCGCCTTCCGCGAAAAACTGCCTGATGTATCCGTTTACAAGAAACGTCACCGGCTCGATGGACTACACGCCAAGCTGTATAGCAATAACAAAAACCGGAGAAAGCGCGGGCTTCAGCCTTGCCAAAGCGGTCGTTTACGAGTCCGCCCTCCAGCATTTTGCAAGTTCGGCATACAGTTTCCCGAGCTTTACGGGACTCCCGCTTCTTAATAAGATTCCTGCGGCATGGGAAAGTTCAACGGTTATAGAGGGGTATCCGGGACAGTATATCACCTATGTGAGAACCGACGGAAGTGATTTCTATATCGGTTCCATGACGCTTGAAGAAAGAACCGTAACCGTTCCGCTCGACTTTTTGGGCGAAGGAGAATATAACGCCTATATTTACTATGACGACGAAAACAGAGAGCTTGCGCTCGAACAAAAAACGGTTACCTCAAAGGATTCGATAACGCTTGTAATGCCGAAAATCGGCGGTGCGGCGGTAATGATTACCAAGGACGAAGTTGACACCGAAGTTGAACCGTCTCCTAACTCCGATTTGGAAGGATATACCTACTATGAATGTGAAAACGGTACACTTTTGGGCAAAGCCGTGTTAGCATCAAGCGGCATGTGCAGCGGCGGCTCAAAGGTCGGCTATGTCGGAAACGGCAGTTCCAACGCGCTTGATTTGACCGTAACCGTTGAGACTGCGGGAGAATACGAAATGATTATCTACTACTGCTCCGGCGAAAAACGCCCGCTGGACGTATTCGTAAATGATGAGAAATACGAATTGAGAGGCCTGTCAAGTCCCGGCTTTGATATTCCTTCTTTCGTCACCCTGAACGTGAAGCTGGAATCCGGCGAAAACACCGTAAAACTGACGTCATTAAGCGGTTATGCTCCTGACCTTGACCGGATTGCGGTAAGCGACAAGCCGATGTAACACACACCAAACTTGAGTTTTCGCATTTTTTCAGCTACTTTAATAAATTTCGTAGATTGCACGCTATCTGATTTTTGTATTTGTCCGAAGGACTTACGTTTAGCGGAG
>JAFLSZ010000121.1 GCA_022510665.1 Lachnospiraceae bacterium | reverse complement strand
GGCTCTAAGAGGTGATTCCGGCTTCGCTAAAAACGCGGTCCTTCGGACAAATGCAAAAATAGGATATCTCACAATTTACGGAACTTGTTAAAGTGTCTAAAAAAAATGTGGAAACTCAAAAAAACACCGTCTGAAAGATACGACAGTATAAGAATGTAAAAAATGGAAATGCTTTTTCTTGGATAAAACTTACAAAAAACAGAAGGAAAAATAGTGCAGATTATACAATAGAGGATAAAAAATGTTGAAAAATGTATAATGCTTTCCGGCGAAATTAACGAAAAAGTGGAAAATACATTGACAGAAAAAAGGAAGGATGATAGAATCAAGCCCGGACCCTTTTCTTGAAATTTCCATTTTTGCCTTATTTTTATAAGGAAGTTTAAGGAAAACATTTCAGGAAACAGCATTTGTTTTTAAAAGAATAGGAGCTTTGTATGAAAGATGGAAAAATCTTTTTACGCAAGGTAAGAGCAGTGGCGCCGGTGATTTTGGTGTTTATAATGGTCACGGGAATCGCAGCCGGTTACGGCAGACAGGATTCCGCCAGACAGGCGCTTGCAGCAAAAAGTACGGAAAAAGAGAACAGAACCGAAGCGAAAAAGAGTATGGTAGAGTTTCAGCTTGCTTATTTGAACCAGCCGTTCGGAGAGCAGTCTTCCGGCAGCCTTTTGAAAGCGGCGGCATGCAGGATTGTCAGTAAGAATCTGACAACGGAGACGGAACAGTCGGAAGTGTATGACGTGGTTTCGACACACGCGCTTGCCAAGGACGTGATGGAGACATTAGAACAGGAAACCCTGGAGCTTATGGCATCGCCTGCAGGCTCTGTCTGGGGCGGGAAGATTAAAGTCTACGCGGGAAAAACACCGTTACTGATTACGGAAGACGACAAAGAAGTGCTTCTTCGTATCGTGGAGGCGGAGGCGACCAGCGAGGACGTTAAAGGAAGAATGCTGGTTGCGAACGTAGTTTTAAACCGGGTTGTATCGGAGAGATTCCCGGACAGCATTACGGAAGTCGTATTCCAAAATAACGGCTCGACCTACCAGTTTTCCCCGATAAAGGACGGACGTTATTGGACGGTGAAAGTTTCGGAAAAAACCGTGGAAGCGGTGGAACGCGTGCTTGCCGGTGAAGACGAGTCGCGTGGGGCGTTATATTTTGCGGCGCGGAGCATGGCAGAGGAAAAGGCAATGAGATGGTTTGATACGTCGTTAAAGTATTTATTCCGTCACGGCGTTCATGAATTTTTTACGGATAAATAAGAATGTCCCATATTTTTCTTGCAACACTGCTTAGGATATGCTACAATGGGCGGAGAAAAAGCGGCGAAGCACCGCTGTCCCGGACGCGCGGCGTTTACGGGGCAGAATTAGGAGGAATGAAGAATTATGGAGATTCGTTATAAGAGCACAAGAAACGAAAAGGAAACCGTAACGGCTTCCCAGGCAATACTGCAGGGTCTGGCAAAAGACGGAGGTCTGTTTGTGCCGACTGCGATTCCGGCTTTGGACGTGAGTCTGGACAAGCTTGCCAAGATGTCCTATCAGGAAGTGGCATATGAGGTAATGAAGCTGTTTCTTACCGATTATACCGAAGCGGAGTTAAAACATTGCATCAACAGCGCATATGACGAAAAATTTGATGTAAAAGAAATCGCACCGATCCGGAAGGCAGACGGTGTCTACTATCTGGAATTGTTCCACGGCGCGACGATTGCGTTTAAGGATATGGCGCTTTCCATTCTGCCGCATCTTCTGACGACGGCGGCAAAGAAGAACCGGAACGAGGGTGAAATCGTGATTCTGACGGCGACTTCCGGCGATACCGGAAAAGCTGCCCTTGCAGGATTTGCCGATGTACCGGGAACCCGTATTATCGTATTTTACCCAAAGAACGGCGTAAGCCATATTCAGGAAAGACAGATGGTAACCCAAAAGGGTGCGAATACGCATGTGGTCGGCATTACCGGTAACTTTGACGACGCGCAGACCGGCGTAAAGCAGATGTTTGGCAATGAGGAGTTAAAAGAGCGCATGGCAAAGGCGGGATTTTGTTTCTCCTCCGCAAACTCCATCAACATCGGAAGATTGGTGCCGCAGGTAGTTTACTATGTTTACGCGTATACCCGTCTTTTGGCGGACGGTACGTTAAAGGCAGGTGAAGTAATGAATGTAACCGTGCCGACCGGCAATTTCGGAAATATTCTTGCGGCATATTATGCGAAGCTCATGGGAACGCCAATCGGAAAACTGATTTGCGCATCTAACGAAAACAAGGTACTGTACGATTTCTTCCGGACCGGTACATACGATAAGAACCGTGAGTTTATTTTGACAACTTCTCCGTCTATGGATATTTTGATTTCCAGCAATTTGGAGCGTCTGATTTATATGATTGCCGGATGCGACGCGAAGAAGACTACAGATTTAATGGAGTCTTTAAAGACGAGCGGAATGTATACCATTACGGAAGATATGAAGGAACGTCTTGCCGACTTTGTCGGAGGATTCGCGACAGAGGCACAGACAGCCGAAGCTATCCGCGCGGTATATCAAAAAACAGGTTATGTAATGGATACGCATACCGCGGTAGCGTCCCATGTATACGACAGTTACCGTGCGGCGTCCGCCGACGGGACCCCAACCATAGTCGCATCTACGGCAAGCCCGTACAAGTTTACCAGAAGCGTAATGGGAGCGATTGATGCGTCATATGAAACGTGGTCCGATTTTGACCTCGTAGATGAGCTTTCCCGCATTGCCGGTGTAAAGGTTCCGAATGCCATTGAAGAGATTCGTACCGCGCCGGTACTGCATGACACCGTCTGTGAAACGGAAAAGATGCAGAATGAGGTAGAACGTTTCCTCAAACTGTAAAATTGAGTTTAAATACAGCTTCTTGTGCAAAAAAACGAAAAAAAAGCATTAAAAAACCCAAATATGACAAGAGGGTGACATAAAATTGACACAAAGAAAGTGCATTATAGGCCTAGGCAAATGTACAAGGCACAGTAAAGCGGTAATCTTGGGAGCCGCGTGTCACATCCTAAATTAGATATTGCGATATCTGAGAAACCGACCGCCGAGACTGCGTAACTACATTTGCATTAACTCTTAACTTCCAATACCGGACATGGCAGCAACGGGGGAGGGCCGGGACAAGATGTTTGTCTGAAAAGATAAATAAAAGGACTTGACCTTTAAAACGTTTGTTGCTATAATCATCTTGTTATTGGAACGGTTATGTTTTTTCGACGGGAGCCGCGAAGTTTCGACTCAGTAGCCGGGGAGATTCCGAATGGCTTTTCGACAGAAAACATGACACACCATATTATTTTAAGGAGGAAGATAAAAGATGAGAAGTTTCTCTAAGAAGCTTGCATTTGTTTTGGCCGCTGCTATGGTTATCACTTCTGTACCGGCTGCTAAGGCAAAGGCTGCTGACGACTTCACCCTCAACAGAACCGAGCAGACTCTTTATGTAAATAAGGGCGTTAATGACCACGGTGTTGTTGGTGATGGATTGTACGGCAATGTTCAGACGTATGACTTTAACTTAAAGAACAAGCCGAGTGACTGGAAAGACTATGGATATAAGTGGACGACCAGTGACGCAAAGGTTGCAACGGTTGCTTCCGGCGGTATTACTACTGCTGTTGGTGTTGGTACCGCTACCATCTCTTGCGTAATTACCGATAAGGCTACCGGTAGTGTCGTTACTACTCTTACGGCAAAGGTTACCGTTAAGGCTAACGCAAAGGAAGTTATCATTTCTAACGCTGATTTATATGATGATCAGCTCGTTGAAATCGGTGACGTAGTTGACCTTAACAGAACTTTGGTTGATGAGAACGGTAACAAGTCCTCGACCAGAGGCAAGTTTGTAACCGACCTTACGATGTGGGTTGCTGAGCCGGCTGTTGGTGTAGAAATCAATCAGTCTAATGGTCAGTATACTTTCACTGAAGAGGCTGTTGCTGGTGACTATAAGCTGTACTGCTATACTTATCAGTCCGCTAAGTACACCCAGCCGACCGCTACTTCTGAGGTTGTTACTGTAACGCTTGCTGATTCTAACTTTGATATTGTACAGAACA
>JAFLSZ010000120.1 GCA_022510665.1 Lachnospiraceae bacterium | reverse complement strand
CTCCAAGCTTTGCGCCCTAAAGTTTCCCAAAGTATGCCCATTTATTTATACATATACATTCTATCATACAATTTAATAAAAATCAACAGATTGAATAAAAATAAATTTGCATCCCCGGATTTTATTTTTTAATTTTACGTTTTTACTTTATATCCCGAATAAACTGCTCGATGCGGTCCAGACCCTTTTTAATCTGCTCCATGGAAATCGCATAAGACAGACGGATATGGTCGTCAAACCCAAAGTCAGGGCATGGAATGACTGCGGTCATATAGTCTTCAATCAAAATCTTCGCGAGCTTTCCGACATCTCCGATTACTTCGCCCTTGTAAGACTTTGTAAGAAGCTTGCTGACATCCACAAACACATAAAACGCGCCGAGCGGCTTTAATGCGTCTACCAGCTCCATGTTATGAATGCGCTCATACATATAAACACGGCGCTTATCAAATTCCCTGCTCATCGCGTCAACCGCATCCTGCGGTCCCGAAAGCGCTTCTACGGCAGCTTTCTGAGCGATGGAGTTCGGGTTGGAAGTCTGGTGGCTCTGTATGCTTCCCATTAACTTCGCGATTTCCTCCGAAGAACCTGTATAGCCGATTCTCCAGCCGGTCATGGCATAACTCTTTGCCACGCCGCTGCAGGTGATGGTTCTCTTATAAATCTCGTCATTTAAGGACGCAATGCTGACAGCCTCGTTTCCTTCATAAATCAGGTTTTCGTACATTTCATCCGCAACACAGTAGATGTCCTTTTCCACAATCACCTTCGCCAGAGCTTCCAGTTCCGCTCTGGTGTAAATCATACCGGTCGGGTTGTTCGGACTATTCAAAACAACCGCCTTTGTTTTCTCGGTACAGACAGCCGCGAGCTGCTCCGCGGTAATCTTATATCCCTGCTCCTTGCCGCAGCGCACAATAACCGGCACACCGTCCGCAAGACGCACGATTTCCGGATAGCTGAGCCAGAACGGCGCCGGAATAATTACCTCGTCCCCATGATTTAAAATTGCGGAAAAGATATTCGTTAAAGAATGTTTCCCTCCGTTACTTACCACAATCTGATTCGGCTCGTAATGCAGCTTATTAAAGCGTTCAAACTTCTTGCAGACAGCCTGCTTTAACTCAACCGTACCGGATGCCGGTGTATATTTTGTAAAGCCGGCATGAATCGCGTTGACAGCTGCCTCGCAAATATTTTCCGGCGTATTAAAGTCCGGTTCCCCTGCTCCAAAACCGACTACATCAAGTCCTTTCGCCTTCAGCTCATTTGCTTTCGCGGTAATCGCAAGCGTGGACGAAGGCTTCACCGCCTGTGCTTTCTTTGATAACGTGAGCGACATATCTTCTTCCTCTCCTTCTTTAAACCGTTCGGAATGTATTATTGTATACAACCAAACAAAGATTTCTTTCCTATTTTAATCTATCATATATAAAAATGCAAGCATTTTTTCCAAAATCCAAAAAATATCGCAAAAAATCCTCAAAGACGTTATTGTTCCGTCCAAATATCCGACATCCCCGACAGTACACAGAGCCGGTCGTATTGGCGGTAAAGTTTTTGGACACCGTTTTCCAGTATGTAATAATGCCGGATGTACGGAATCAGCAGGGCCATCAGAGCAATAAATAAAACGAGCAGACCGACCGTAAACAAAAACAGCATCGTAATAAATACCGCAAATGTCAGCACCGCAAACAGACAGGTAACAATCAGATGAATCAGGCGCTCATGCTGAAAAAAAGAAATCTGTACCAAATGCTGTTGGTTAAGTTTATGATACTCGGAAGATTCCGTACCGTCCGAAGAAGTCCCCTGAGAACGTTCAAGCAGAGCATCCATTATTTTAAGGTAATCTTTTAATCGTTTTTCCATATGACGTTTTCCTTTCGACCCGAAAATCGTTAGATAAAAAGAAGCCATTGCACAAAAAGTTTTCACTCTGCTATGTAATGGCTTCTTTTATTCATTTCTTACTTTGCGTAGTCTGTTACTCTCGTTTCCCTGACTACGTTAATCTTAATCTGTCCCGGATATTCCAGTTCAGACTCAATCTTTTTCGATAAGTCGCGGGCAAGCAGTACCAAATCATCATCGGATACCTGTTCCGGTACGACCATAACCCGTATCTCTCTGCCTGCCTGTATTGCAAAGGACTTATCTACCCCCTTAAAGCTGTTGGCAATATCTTCTAACTGTTTCAATCTGTTGGTGTACGCATCAAGCGTCTCACGTCTTGCGCCCGGACGGGCAGCGGAAATCGTATCGGCAGCCTGTACGATGCAGGCAACCAAAGTCTGCGGTTCAACGTCACCGTGATGAGCCTCTACCGCATTGATTACATTTGCGGATTCCTTGTACTTACGGCACAAATCCACACCGATCTGTACATGAGTACCCTCCATTTCATGGTCTACGGACTTGCCGATATCATGCAGTAAACCCGCACGCTTCGCAAGTCTTGTGTCTACACCGATTTCACCGGCAAGCAGTCCGGATAAAATCGCTACTTCAATGGAATGCTTTAATGCGTTCTGACCGTAGCTTGTACGGAACTTCATACGACCAAGGAGTTTAATCAACTCCGGATGGATTCCATGCACGCCTACTTCAAGGGCGGCTGCTTCGCCTTCTTCGCGAATCATGGTATCCACTTCCTTTTGCGCCTTCTCTACCATCTCTTCTATCCGCGCCGGATGAATGCGGCCGTCAATAATCAGCTTTTCAAGCGCGATTCTGGCAACCTCTCTCCGAATCGGATCGAATCCGGAAAGCACGACGGCTTCCGGCGTATCGTCAATGATAAGTTCTACGCCTGTTAAGGTTTCGAGTGTACGGATATTACGGCCTTCACGACCGATAATACGTCCCTTCATTTCGTCATTCGGCAACGGAACAACCGAAATAGTGGACTCTGCCACATGATCCGCCGCACATTTCTGAATCGCGGTAACGACGTATTCTTTCGCCTTCTTTTCCGCTTCTTCTCTTGCACGGGTATCCATTTCTTTAATCATTATGGCAGTCTCATGCTTTACATCGTCCTCAACAGATTTTATAAGATATTCCTTTGCTTGTTCGGAGGTTAATCCGGAAATTTTCTCAAGCTCAAGGAGCTGTTTCTGATGGAACTCTTCCACTTCGTTTCTGAGTTTGTCCAGTTCAGCTTCTTTCGCGTTCAGCCTGTTTTCCCTCTTTTCCAATGCACCGGCTTTTTTATCAATGGCTTCTTCCTTTGATAATACTCGCTGTTCGTAGCGGTGTAAATCGGAACGCTGCTCTTTTGCTTCCTTCTCCAACTCATTCTGGGTTTTCAGCTTTTCTTCTTTGATTTCGAGCAGGGCTTCCTTTTTCATGGCTTCTGCCGCTTTCAACGCTTCATTTTTTATGTCTCTTGCCATACTTTCCGCTGAGCCGATTTTAGATTCCACAAACTTCTTGCGGTAACCGATCGCCAGAAACCAGCAGGCAAGTCCAACTACAACCGCAGTTAAAATGATCGCAATTATAAGCACAACCAAGTCTACTTGCACGGGAACACCTCCTTTATTCAATTTTCATTGTACATAATACAACATAATAATTCTATACTTTTTTAGAACATATGTCAAGTATAACATGAATTGAATTTATTTTTTTTAAATTGTTTTTCCAATCCCATTCAGTTATATCTGCGTGCCAAGATAATAGAATCCTTTACATTCGCAGAGCTTTACCGGAACGAACTTCCCAATCAGAGAAGGCTCTCCCGGAAAATGTACCAAAAGATTATTCCCGAGGCGTCCGGTAAGAAGGGACGGCTCCTGCGCGTTTTGCTCTTCTACCAGAACCTCCGCTACGGTACCCTCATTCTTTTCGATTTGTTTTGCCGACTGCTCCGACAGCAGCGCCAAAAGCCGGTTAAACCGTTCCTTTGCCACGTCAGGCGGCACCTGGTTTTCCATTTGTGCCGCCGGTGTCCCGGTACGCTTGGAATATAAAAACGTATATGCGGAATCAAAGCCCGCACGCGCCGCCACGTCTAACGTATCCAGAAAATTTTCTTCGGTTTCTCCCGGAAACCCCACAATAATATCGGTCGTCAGGGAAATATCCGGCATGGCGGTCTTTATCTTCTCTACCAGCGCCAGGTAACCCTCTTTGGTATACTTCCGGTTCATCCGGCTAAGAATCTCCGTACTGCCGGACTGCATCGGAAGATGTAAATGCCTGCAAATCTTTTCTGACTTTTGCATGACCGCAATCAATTCGTCCGACAAATCCTTCGGGTGGGACGTCATAAACCGAATCCGGCGAATTCCTTCCACCTTTTCCACTTCCTGTAACAGCTCCGCAAAAGAAACCGGGGTATCAAGCGTTTTCCCGTAGGAGTTTACATTCTGCCCCAACAGCATCACTTCCACAATGCCCTTGCCTGCCAGTTT
>JAFLSZ010000012.1 GCA_022510665.1 Lachnospiraceae bacterium | reverse complement strand
TCCTTCGGACAAATGCAAAAATAAGACAGCGTACAATCTGCGGAATTTTTTAAAATAGCTAAAAAATGCGAACCCTCAAGCGCCGTTGGCGTTTACAAATTAAATTTCCCGTGTTATAATAGATTTGTCCTTTTTGTTCTGTTCGGAACAAATTTTTCCAATATTTTTATGAAAAGCGGTTGACAAAAGTAAAAGATAGTTGTAGTATAATTACAAGAAGAACATTTGTTCGTAACTGTACGGGCAAAGATGAAAAGCAGAGTAGAATCAGAGGAGGATTTTGTTTATGGCAAATACAGAAAAGATAAAGGCATTAGAGTCGGCATTGCAGCAGATAGAGAAGCAGTACGGAAAAGGCTCCGTAATGAAGCTTGGCGACACCAGGGCGAATATGAATATCGAGACGGTTCCGTCCGGGGCGCTCAGTCTTGATATTGCGCTCGGATTGGGCGGATTTCCGAAAGGACGTATTATCGAGATTTACGGACCGGAGTCCAGCGGTAAGACGACGGTAGCGCTGCATGCTATCGCGGAGGTACAGAAACGGGGCGGTATCGCGGGATTTATCGATGCGGAGCATGCGCTTGACCCGGTGTATGCGGCGAATATCGGCGTTGACATCAACAATCTGTACATTTCCCAGCCGGATAACGGAGAGCAGGCGTTAGAGATTACCGAGACGATGGTGCGTTCCGGCGCGGTGGATATTGTTATCGTAGACTCCGTAGCGGCGCTCGTTCCTAAAGCGGAAATCGAAGGCGATATGGGGGACTCGCATGTAGGACTTCAGGCACGTCTGATGTCGCAGGCGCTCCGTAAGCTGACCGCGGTCATCAGCAAGTCAAACTGTATCGTTATTTTCATTAACCAGCTGCGTGAAAAGGTCGGCGTAATGTTCGGCAATCCGGAAACCACTACCGGCGGACGTGCGTTAAAGTTCTACGCTTCCGTCCGTCTGGATGTCAGACGGATTGAGTCCTTAAAGGCAAACGGAGAAGTAGTCGGCAGCCGCACCAGAGTCAAGGTCGTAAAGAATAAGGTGGCGCCGCCGTTCCGCGAAGCGGAGTTTGACATTATGTTCGGACAGGGTATCTCCAAGGAGGGCGATGTTCTTGACCTTGCGGTAACGGAGAATATCATTCAAAAGAGCGGAGCGTGGTTTGCTTACAACGATGAGAAAATCGGGCAGGGCAGAGAGAACGCGAAGCAGTATTTAAAGGAGCATCCGGAAGTTTTGGAGGAAGTGGATCAAAGAGTGCGCGAAGTTTACGAGCTTTCCGGGGGCGCGAAGACCGACGGAGAGAAAGCGGAGCCGGAAGAGTAAGAGAAGCGTGTCAGGTAAGCCCTGACAGTGATACGGGGAAGTCCGGTGCGGCTTCCCCGTAAAAGTAAGTGAGGAGATAGGTATGCTGTTGGAATTGCAGGAAGGGAATAAGGGCAGGTGTACGGTTCTTTTGGACGGAGAGGTTTATTGCCGCTGCTATCGAAAGGATTTGCAAAGCGTTGGTATCTCAGAGGGAGAAGAGGCAGGAGAGGCTGCGCTCTTTCGCCTGAATCAGGAGGTGCTTTTTCCGCGCGCGAAAAGGCGCTCGCTGCTGTTGCTGAATAAAAAGCGGTATACGAGGCAGGAGATGGTTAAGAAGCTGAAATCCGACGGCTATCCCGAACAGACGGTAGAGGAGACGCTTTCTTACTTACAGGAACTTCACTATATAGATGATATATCCTATGCGCAGGGATACGCCTCTTTCTGGATTCCGAAGTGCAGCGCGCGCGAGCTGTATCAGAAAATGCTGCAAAAGGGGTTTGAGAGAGAAACCGTTTCCGAAGCAATTAAAGAAGCGCAGAGAGAGTATGTTTTGGAAAAAGGAGAAGAGGAAGAGGAGGGAGAGTCGCCGGAACTGTCCGCAATTCGCGACTATCTGAGGAAAAAGGGTTATCAGTCCGGGCAGGTGGCGGAGGAAAAGAGAAAGAAACTGGCGGCGGCACTGTATCGAAAAGGTTTTTCATTTTCCGATATCAAAAGGGTCATGGGAGAATTTGACGAAATAACAGAAAATGGTGAAAATTTTATAACACCTTGACGAAGAAACAGAGATATGATAGAATTATCTCATAAAATTTCCAAAATATATGCGAAGGAGGATAATGTAATGGGTAAGTTTGTAGTCAAAGAGGTTAAGAGCGGTATTAAGTTTGATTTAAAGGCAGGAAACGGCGAGGTCATTGCGACAAGTGAAGTATATACGACGGAAGCTGCCTGCATGAAGGGAATTGAGAGCGTAAAGAAAAATGCTCCGGTTGCCGGAGTGGAAGACCAAACCGCTGCCGAGGTTGTTACGGTGAAGAACCCGAAGTTTGAGGTATATACGGACAAAGCAGGAGAGTTCCGCTTCCGCCTGAAAGCAACCAACGGACAGATAATCGCGACGAGCGAGGGCTACAAGGCGAAGGCATCCTGTATGAACGGCGTAGAGAGCGTAAAGAAGAATGCTCCGGACGCGGAAGTGGAAAAGAAGTAATCACCGCAGTGCGGAAAAGTTTCCGTTCAAAAGCAGACGTTTAAGAGCAGGAAGAAACAAAATAGTTATAAAAATCACCTCATTTGTTGTGTACTGCGGTATAGAGCCGACAAAGAGGTGATTTTTGTATCATAGAAAATTGCTGCGCATTTCCTATGACAGTTTAATATATGAGGTGACTGTATGGACGAACAGAAAATAAAGGAGTTTGCTTCTTTAATACAAAACAGCAGAAGTACGGTGTTTTTCGGAGGAGCGGGCGTATCTACCGAAAGCGGCATTAAGGATTATCGGAGCGAGGACGGGCTTTACAATACGGTTAAGCAGTACGGTGTATCTCCCGAGGAAATATTAAGCCATACTTTTTTTAAAATGCACCCGGACATTTTTTATAATTTTTACTATACTTATTTTTTACAGTCGCAGGCGGAGCCGAATCCGGCGCATCTTGCGCTGGCCGAACTGGAGCGGCGGGGGCTTCTGGATGCGGTAATCACGCAGAATATCGACGGACTGCATCAGGCGGCGGGGAGTCGGAATGTTTTGGAACTGCATGGAACGGTCTTCGGCTATCATTGTTCCCGATGCGGCGGGGCGTTTCCGATGCAGGCGGTAAAGGCTTTGACCGGAAAAATCCCTGTCTGCGAAAAATGCGGCGGTGTGATTCATCCTGATGTGGTATTATACGAAGAAGGTCTGAATGAGAATACCGTAAACCGTTCCGTTCAGGCAATTGCAAACGCAGAGCTTTTGATTATCGGCGGGACGTCGCTTGCGGTCTATCCTGCGGCAAGTTATCTCGGGTATTTCCGTGGGGAGCATATCGTGTTAATTAACCGGGATGAAACTCCTTATGACGGCAGTGCCGGTCTCATTTTCAGGGAAAAAATCGGAGAAACGATGACTGCCGTCATGAAGTATATAGAAAGAGAGAGAGCGGAACAATAACAGATGAATGCCGATATTGTATCGGAAGCGGGTATAACTTTTGATACTCTATACCGGAAAGTGGAGGAGACCGGCAAACGGGTTGTGCAAATGATTGAACTGGTAGAAAAAGCGGATACGGTTGCGGAATAGATGGAGAAGATTGCCGAGGAACAGGTACAGGCAGCCGGACAAATCGCACAGTCTGCCAAAGATATGGAGGAGAGCACCAGAATCGTCATAGAAAGCAGTGATGACGTGTCGGAAAGCGCGTAAGAGTTAAAGAAGGAATCCATGGAGCTGATGGGAAGAATGAGCCTGTTCAGGGTATAAGAAATATAATAGAAAGAGATGCCGCCAAACAGATAATGAATCGTCTGTTTTGAGGCATCTCTTTATTCTTTCATTACGCTAAAATTTCCGGTTCATCATAAGTGACGCCGAATGTTTCTGCCGTCACTGTTTTTATTATCTGCGGTACGGTAGGACGGTCGTTCCAGTCGGTCGGAACTTCCGCAATACGGTTTACGGTATCCATTCCTTCAATAACTTTTCCGAACGCGGCATAAGAACCGTCCAGATGCGGGCTTGTCTTGTGCATGATAAAGAACTGGGAGCCCGCGGAATCCGGGTGCTGCGCGCGCGCCATGGAAAGGACGCCTTCGGTATGCTTTAAATTGTTGGTAAAGCCGTTCATGGAAAACTCGCCCTTGATGGAGTAGTCCGGGCCGCCCATGCCGGTGCCTTCCGGGCATCCTCCCTGAATCATAAAACCACTGATGACGCGGTGGAAAATTAATCCATTATAAAAGCCTTTGTTTACAAGGGAAAGAAAATTTTTTACCGTGTTCGGCGCGATTTCCGGATAGAGTTCCGCGCGGATTTGTTCTCCGTTTTCCATAGTAAACGTAATAATTGGATTTTGAGCCATAATGACCTCCTGTTTGTGTGATTTTTTAGTAATACGTTTTGGAAAAAATTAACGCCATTATTATAACAGTATAGTGTAAAATTGTCAAAGAGCAGGAGGCATATTTTATTTTACCTGAGTTTCCACATTATTTTGTATACTTTTTATATTCCGTAGATTGTACGGTATCTTATTTTTGTATGTTTGTATGCGCAACGCTGCACCGGACTTCCTCTAAGAGCAGCTAAGCCGCTCGGGAGCGTCCTCGCGTCTAACCGACTCTAAAAGGTGATTCCGGCTTCGCTAAAAAACGCGCTCCTTCGGACAAATACAAAAATAAGATACCGTACAATCCACGGAATGTCTAAGGCGACTAAAAAGCAACTAAAAATGCGGAAACTCCGATTTTAGGGTTGCAATTTGACATAATTAGAGATATAATATATACGGCGTAAATTTGGAAGAAAATTTTGGTACGCCTTCCTATGTTTAGGTTCTATGAAGAAATATTATAAAATGGAGGCAGCAAGATGAGTAGTACAACAAAATTGTCGGCAAGGGAACGCATTGTGAACTTGCTTGATGACAGCAGCTTTGTTGAAATCGGTGCTCTTGTGACAAAGAGAAATACGGATTTCAATCTGGCGCAGACAGAAACTCCGTCCGATGGTGTCATTACCGGATACGGCTTGATTGACGGAAGCCTTGTTTATGTGTATAGTCAGGACGCGGCAGTGCTGAACGGCACCATGGGAGAGATGCACGCGAAGAAGATTGAGAGTCTGTATGATCTGGCGTTAAAGATCGGGGCTCCGGTCATCGGGCTGGTAGATTGTGCGGGAATGCGTCTGCAGGAGGCAACGGATGCGCTGGCCGGTTTCGGTAAGGTATACTTAAAGCAGAGCATGGCGTCCGGCGTGATTCCGCAGATTACGGCGGTATTTGGTACCTGCGGCGGCGGCTGTGCGGTTTCCGCGGCAATGAGCGACTTTACGTTTATGCCGGAAGACGGTGCGAAGCTGTTTGTAAATTCTCCGAATGCGGTAGAAGGAAATTTTACCGGCAAATGTGATACTTCCGCGGCGAAGTTTCAGGCGGCGGCAGGCGTGGTAGATGTTGTAAAGGAAGACGAGGCACAGGTGCTGGCTTCGATTCGTACCCTTGTATCTTATCTGCCGGGCAATAACGAGACCGACTGCGTGGTTGACTGTACGGATGATTTAAACAGAGCGACGGCGGCGTTTGCGGAAGAAGCCTGCGACCCGGCGGTGGCGCTTGCGGATATCTCCGACAACAATGAGTTTTTTGAAATCAAGGCAGAGTATGCCAAGGAAATGGTAACAGGGTTTATCCGTCTGAACGGCGTTACAATCGGTGCGGTTGCAAACCGCAGCGCGCTTCTGGATGAGAACGGCAAAAAGAAGACAGCGTTTGATACGGTTCTTACCGCGGACGGATGCAGAAAGGCGGCGTCGTTCGTATCTTTCTGCGATGCGTTTGATATTCCGGTTGTAACTCTTACGAATGTAACCGGGTATGCGGCAACCATGCAGGAAGAAAAGGCAGTTGCGGTTGCGGCAGCAAAGCTTACGAATGCGTTTGCGGGTGCGACGGTACCTAAGGTAAACTTAATCTGCGGAAAAGCAATGGGAAGCGCTTATATCACCATGAATTCCAAACATATCGGTGCCGATCTCGTATTTGCGCTTGAAGATGCCAAAATCGGCATGATGGATGCTTCTTTGGCGGCGCAGATTATGTATGCCGGAGAGGATGAGGCTGTCAGAAAGGAAAAAGCGGCAGAATATGATGCCCTTCAGAGCAGTGCGCTCGCTGCGGCAAAACGCGGTTATGTGGACAGCATCATTTCCGCGGATGCGGTAAGACAGCAGTTGGCCTACGCGTTTGAGATGCTTTATACAAAAAGAGAGACACGTCCGTCCAAAAAGCACGGAACTGTTTAGTGAGGTGATACGATGAAAATGACATCTGTATTTTTAAGCGGCTACTGGGACGGCGTAAAAGAGGCGCTGCCCGGCGCGCTTGGCAATACCGTAATCGGTATTTTGGTCGTGTTTTTTGCTTTGATTCTTATCAGTTTTGTTATTTCGATGCTTAAATTTGTTTCTGTAATTGAACGTAAGCAGACTTCGAAAACTACCGAAAAGAATACCGCGGAAAGTACCGCGGCGCCGAGTATTCCGGCACAGGCAATCGAGAATACGTTCGCGCAGATTGAAAAAGCAGAAGAACTGTCGGAAGAACTTTTGAATGACCTTGTTTTAGTGGCGGTCATTACCGCGGCAATACGTGCTTACGAGGAAGCAAACGGAAACGTGGCGGCAGTAGCAAACGGTTTGGTTGTACGTTCCATCCGCAGGGCAAAAGAGAGCGGTTGGAAGAACGCATAAAATTTTACAATATCTTGGAGGTTAATTATGAAAAGCTATATGATTACGGTAAACGGAACTGTTTATAATGTAACGGTAGAGGAAGGCACGGGCGCGGCGGCGCCGGTACAGGCAGCAGCGCCTGCGGCTCCTGCTGCTGCGGCAGCCCCGGCGGCAGCACCTGCTCCTAAGGCGGCACCTGCGGCAGCAGCGGGCGCGGTTAAGGTAAGCGCTCCGATGCCGGGTAAGATTCTTGCGGTAAAAGTTCAGGCAGGAGCGGCAGTAAAGAAGGGCGATGTTATCCTTATTCTGGAAGCGATGAAGATGGAAAACGAAATCGTCGCACCGCAGGACGGTACTGTTGCGAGTGTAAATGTTTCCGTTGGCGCAAGTGTTGAATCCGGTGAGGTAATGGTGACACTGAACTAGCTAAGAGGAGGACATCACATGGGCAATATTGGTGAAACGCTGATGGGATTGTTAAAGAGCACCGGTTTCTTTAATCTATACTGGGGAAACTATATAATGATTGTAGTTGCTCTTTTTTTCCTTTATTTAGCGATTGCAAAAGGATATGAGCCGCTTTTGTTAGTTCCGATTTCCTTTGGTATGTTGTTGGTGAATCTTTGCCCGGGTATTATGGCAGAGCCGGTGACAACGTATTACGATGCGGCCGGTAACGTGGTTTGTCATTTGACAGGAAACGAGTATACAAATGTGGCAGGTGAGATTTTAACCCAGCCGATTGCCGAAATTATGGCGATGGTAGACCCGTCAAAGACGGTAGAGAGCGCGGGTGGCCTTCTTCACTATTTCTTTAAGTTGGATGAGCTGGCAATTCTTCCGTGTTTGATTTTTATGGGCGTCGGCGCAATGACCGACTTCGGT
Source organism: Lachnospiraceae bacterium (assembly GCA_022510665.1). Taxonomy (GTDB): domain Bacteria; phylum Bacillota; class Clostridia; order Lachnospirales; family Lachnospiraceae; genus SIG307. The sequence continues at coordinate 26,866 of JAFLSZ010000012.1, read as the reverse complement.
CCGCTCATTGCAAACCCGAGAAGCTTTTTGCTCGGCGCTGCGGCACAGGTCGGTATTTTTGGCGCATACCTGCTGGCGATTCTTATGGGCTTTAACGGCAAAGGTGCGGCGGCGATTTCGATTATCGGCGGCGCGGACGGTCCGACGTCGATTTTCCTTGCCATGAAACTGGGGCAGACCCAATTGATGGGTCCGATTGCGGTAGCGGCCTATTCCTATATGTCATTAGTTCCGATTATCCAGCCGCCGATTATGCGTCTGCTGACAACAGAAAAAGAAAGAAAGATTAAGATGGAGCAGCTCCGTCCGGTATCGAAACTTGAGAAAATATTATTCCCGATTATCGTTACGATTGTGGTTGTACTGCTGCTTCCGGATACCGCGGCATTAATCGGAAGCTTAATGCTCGGAAACCTGTTCCGTGAATCCGGCGTAGTAAGGCAGCTTCAGGAAACCGCAAGCAACGCGATGATGTACATCGTTGTAATTTTACTCGGTACTTCCGTAGGCGCGACGACAAGCGCACAGGCATTCCTCCGTCTGGATACGTTAAAGATTGTCGGACTCGGTCTGGCAGCATTTTGTGTCGGTACGGCGGCAGGCGTATTGTTCGGCAAGCTGATGTGCAAGATAACGAAGGGCAAGGTAAATCCGCTTATCGGTTCCGCCGGTGTATCCGCGGTGCCTATGGCAGCCCGCGTATCCCAGAAGGTGGGCGCGGAGGAAGACCCGTCAAACTTCCTGTTGATGCACGCAATGGGTCCGAATGTTGCCGGTGTTATCGGTACTGCGGTAGCGGCCGGTGTGTTTATGGCAATTTTCGGTGTATAAAGAGAAGGATAAACAAGAGTCCGCGGGCATGCCGGGGTATGGCACAGCCGGAAGCGGAATAAAGTAGGAGGTTCATAATGGCAGTAAAGATTACAGAAACCATTCTGCGTGACGCGCACCAGTCCCTGATTGCGACACGTATGACAACGGAGCAGATGCTTCCGATTATTGAAAAGATGGATAAGGTCGGCTACCACTCCGTAGAGTGCTGGGGCGGCGCTACTTTTGACGCATCCCTTCGTTTCTTAAAGGAAGACCCGTGGGAGCGTTTAAGAAAGCTTCGTGCCGGTTTTAAGAACACAAAGTTACAGATGCTGTTCCGTGGACAGAACATCTTAGGTTACAATCACTATTCCGACGACGTAGTAGAATATTTCGTACAGAAGTCCATCGCAAACGGTATTGATATTATCCGTATTTTCGACTGCTTTAACGATTTGCGCAACTTAGAGACCGCGGTAAAGGCAGCAAATAAAGAAAAAGGACACGCGCAGATTGCACTTTCCTATACCCTGGGAGACGCGTATACTTTGGATTACTGGAAGGATACCGCGAGACGAATTGAAGAAATGGGTGCGGATTCCCTTTGTATTAAGGATATGGCGGGCCTTTTGGTTCCGTACGAGGCAGACCGTCTTGTAAAGGCTCTGAAAGAGGGTACGAAGCTTCCGATTCAGCTTCATACCCACTATACGTCCGGTGTGGCTTCCATGACCTACTTAAAGGCAGTCGAAGCGGGCTGCGATATCATTGATACCGCGATGTCTCCGTTTTCCATGGGTACCAGCCAGCCGGCAACGGAAGTTATGGTTGAGACATTTAAGGGAACCCCTTACGATACCGGTTTAGACCAGAACCTTCTCGCGGAAATCGCGGATTATTTCCGTCCGATGCAGGAGGAAGCGTTAAAGAGCGGGCTGTTAAATCCGAAGGTAATGGGCGTAAATATCAAGACGTTGTTGTATCAGGTACCGGGCGGTATGCTTTCCAACCTTGTTTCCCAGTTAAAGGAGGCAAATGCGGAAGATAAGTATTATCAGGTACTGGAGGAGATTCCGAGAGTTCGTAAGGACTTCGGTGAGCCGCCGCTTGTTACCCCGTCTTCTCAGATTGTCGGTACGCAGGCCGTATTGAATGTACTGCAGGGCGAGCGTTATAAGATGGTAACAAAGGAGTCGAAGAAGGTGCTTGCCGGTGAGTTCGGCCAGACCATTAAGCCGTTCAATCCGGAAGTACAAAAGAAGGCAATCGGTGACGCAGAGCCGATTACCTGCCGTCCGGCAGATAAGATTGCGCCTCAGCTTGCGAAGTTCGAGGAGGAAATCAAGGAATGGAAGCAGCAGGATGAGGACGTTCTTTCCTACGCACTGTTCCCGCAGGTGGCAATAGAGTTCTTTAAGCATCGTCAGGCACAGCAGACGAGAGTTGACGTGAATGCCGCAGACACAACGAACAAAGCGTATCCGGTATAATGCAGGGATAATACAGAACTAAAATCAGGGCAGTTATAGACCGTAAAATCGGTTTATAACTGCCCTTAGTCTGCTAAAATGATTTTGAAAATCGATTGATATTGTTCCTCAAATATGCAATAATATAGATTAAATAGGAATGATTGGCGGAGGAAACTCTTATGGAATATATCAAAGTATCAGAGGCTGCGGCAAAATGGGGTATTACACCGCGCCGTGTTCGTATTTTATGTGCGGAAGGAAAAATTCCCGGCGTTATCCGAAAAGGAAAGCTCTACATGATTCCCGAAATTGCCGATAAGCCCAAAGACGGGCGTACTGTAAAATCCTCTGTTTTCACGCATATTACGGCAAAGAAAGAACAACTGGAAAAACTCCGTCCGCTGACCGAGGGTGAGGTGGAGCGCCTGCGCGAAGAATTTACGGTGGAGTTTACTTATAACTCAAACGCCATTGAAGGTAACACGCTCACCTTAAAAGAAACGGCAATGGTTTTGGAGGGGATGACCATCGACCAAAAGCCGATGAAAGACCACTTGGAAGCGGTCGGTCATCGCGATGCATTTATGTATGTCCAAGATATTGCGACGAAAGAAATTGACCTTACGGAGAGCGTAATAAAGAATATCCATTCCCTCGTTTTAATGGACAGACCAAAAGATAAAGGCGTTTATCGTTCGATTCCTGTTCGTATTATGGGCGCATATGCCGAACCGGTGCAGCCGTATTTGATTGAGCCTAAAATGACCGAGCTTCTGGGGCGCAACAAGGAGCGTGAACAGACGATGCATGTGATTGAGCGTGTTGCACGTTTTCACCTTGAATTTGAGGGAATTCACCCATTTATTGACGGCAACGGCAGAACGGGAAGACTGCTCCTGAACCTTGAGCTGATTCGCAGCGGTTATCCGCCAATCAATGTGAAATTTACCGACCGCAGGCGTTACTATAATGCTTTCGATGCTTTCTACCGTGACGGTGACGCAGATGCGATGATTCATTTGATTGCGGAGTATGTGGACGCAATACTTGATGAATATTTAAATGTGTTAAGAGAAAAATGATGCGTGACTATGATAAAAATGCACCATTGCAAAAAACAATCAGAAACGAATTTTCGGATGGAGGAAGTTATGACGAGATTAGCCGATGTATTTGTCAGTTGGACATGACAAGATTCTGAACTATTTTGAGCGTATGGTGAAAAGCTGCAGGGCAGAGACGCCGGCAGAATAAAGCGGAGGATGAGAAATGGAACCGATAAAGCCCTATAAAAAAGACGCGGGGTATTCCTATACTCTGGGTGCGTTTCCGACGATTGAGCTGCTCAAATGCCGCCCGTCGGCCGTAAAGGAGGTATTCGTTCATTCTTCTTTTACGGACCGGGAGACGATAGACGCTCTTTGCGGGAAAGCAGGGATTCCGGTGACGGTTTCCGATAAGACGATTGCGAGACTTTCCGACAAAGAGAATTGTTTTGTTGTCGGTGTGTTTGAGAAATATACGGAAAAGTTAAAAGAGGACGTGCCGCATATTGTTTTGGTAAATCCGAGTAATATGGGGAATCTCGGTACGATTTTAAGAACCGCGGCGGCAATGGGAATTTATGATATTGCGATTATTTCGCCGGGGGTGGATTCGTTTCACCCGAAGGCGGTACGGGCGTCGATGGGAGCGCTTTTCCGCCTGCGGCACAGGTATTACGACGGGTTTGAAAGCTATCGGAAGGAGTTTCCGGCGCACGAAGTGTTTTGTTTTATGCTGACCGGAGAGCATCCGCTTACGCTTTCCGACGCGCCGAAGCCGGCGTTGTTTTCCCTTGTGTTCGGGAATGAGGCCGCGGGACTTCCGGCGGAGTTTGCGTCTTACGGACAGAGCGTTGTGATTCCGCAGACTTCTGCCGTGGATTCTTTAAATTTAACGATTGCGGTCGGAATCGGGAGTTATGTGTTTATGCAGCATCTTTTTCGGTGACGGAAAATGTGAAGCGCCCTTTTGACACTAAAGTCCGTTTCACAAAAAATACTGCCGGATTTTAAAGCTGTGTCTTGCTTTTTTTTGATGCCTAAGTTATACTAATGGTTAGGAATTAATAAATTTCCGAATTTATGGAGGAACCATGTTACATTTAACACTTGAAGGTTTGAAAAGTCGTGACGACTACGAGAAAGCGGGAATTTCACTTCCGGAATATGATGTGGCGGAAGTAGCCGCCCATACGGCCGAAGCCCCGGTATGGGTGCATTTCGGCGCCGGGAATATTTTCCGCGGTTTTATTGCGGTCTTACAGCAGTCGCTTTTAAATAAAGGGCTGCAAAAGAGCGGTATCATCGCCGCCGAGACGTTTGATTTTGACATTGTGGACAAGATATACCGCCCGTTCGATAATCTGGCGCTTCTGGTCGGGTTAAAGCCGGACGGCGGCATGGTAAATTCCGTCGTTGCAAGCATTACCGAAGCATATTGTGCCTCCACCGGACGCCCGGAGGAGTTTGCAAAACTTACGGCGGTACTGGAACACCCCGGGTTACAGATGGTAAGCTTTACGATTACGGAAAAGGGATATGCCCTCACCGATATCAACGGGAATTTTCTGCCGGTTGTCCTCTCCGATATGGAAAAAGGACCGGAGACTCCTGTTCATGCAATGAGCGTTGTGGCGGCGCTTTTGTGGAAGCGGTATCAGGCGGGTGCCCATAAGCTGGCGCTGGTCAGCATGGATAACTGCAGCCACAACGGCGAGAAGTTAAGGAGTTCCGTGCTTACAATTGCAAAAGAGTGGGAAAAGCGGGGCTTTGTTCCGGCGGAGTATGTGGCTTATGTTTCCGATGAGGAAAGAGTATCTTTCCCGTGGTCGATGATTGATAAAATTACGCCGCGCCCGTCAGAGAGTGTGGAAGCGTATCTGAACGGACTGGGCGTTGCGGACATGGCGCCGGTGGTTACGTCGAAAAACACTTATATTGCACCGTTTGTCAATGCCGAGATTCCGCAGTATCTTGTGGTGGAGGACAAGTTCCCGAACGGCAGGCCGCAGTTAGAGCTTGCGGGCGTTTATATGACCGACCGCGATACCGTAAATAATACGGAGCGCATGAAGGTGACAACCTGTCTGAATCCGCTTCATACGGCGCTTGCCGTGTACGGCTGTATGCTTGGTTACACAAAAATCGCGGACGAGATGAAAGATAAAGAGTTAAAGCTGCTCATTGAAAAAATCGGGTACGATGAGGGAATGCCGGTCGTGGTTGACCCTAAGATTCTTTCCCCGCGTGACTTCATTAAGGAAGTTATTGAGGAGCGTCTTCCGAACCCGTTTATTCCGGATATGCCGCAGCGCATCGCGACGGATACCGGTCTTAAAGTGCCGATTCGCTTCGGCGAGACGATGAAGGCATATCTGGCAAGCGACACTTTAAAGATTACGGATTTGGTCTATATTCCGCTTGCGATTGCCGGATGGCTCCGTTACCTTATGGGGCTTTATGATACCGGGGAGGCGATGGAAATCAGTCCGGACCCGACTGCGGCGGGAGTGCAGGAGGCCTTAAAAACCGTGAAGTTCGGCAGTCCGGAAAGCTACGACGGACAGTTAAAAACGGTGCTTTCCAATGAGACGCTGTTTGCGGTGGATTTATGCAAAGCGGGGCTTTCCGAGAAGATTGAAACGATGTTTTGCGAGATGATTGCGGGAAAAGGCGCGGTCAGAGAGACGTTAAAGAAATATTTGTACCGTTGACGGTACGGCAGCAGCAGAAATTTTTATTAATGGCATTTACTATATAAATAAGTAAAGGCAAAAGAAAGGAGTATTCATGAGTATTTTTAAGGATGTAAAAGAGGACGGACAAAAAAAGGATGATTTATTCACCGTCATTTCCGAGGATGAGCAGGAAGAAGTGGATATGGAGCTTTTGGAAAGCCTGATGGAAGACGATTCCTTAGTGGAAGCGGACGAAGAGGAAGCACAGGCAGAGGCGTTAAAAGAGGCGGAGGAGCCGAAGGAAGAGGAAGTTCAGGCGGCAGCAGAAGAGAAGAAGGAAGATTCCGTCGAGGAGAAAAGCCGCGGTCTGGAGCATGTTTCCGCGGATACGAGCAGCGTTACCGTAATTACAAAGGGAACTACCATCAACGGAAGCATTATCTCGGATTGTTCCTTAGACGTTATGGGAACGATTAACGGTGATATCGAGTGCCTCGGAAAGCTTACGATTTCCGGTAAAGTAAAGGGCAATGCGGTAGCGTCTGAGGTTTATGTCAACACCGACCGTCTGGAAGGCAGTATTATGAGTGAAGGCAGCGTAAAGATTGGTCTCGGTACGGTTGTTATCGGTGACATTTCGGCGGCATCCGGCGTAATTGCGGGCGCGGTTAAGGGTGAAATCGATATTAAGGGACCGATTGTAATTGACTCGACTGCGATTATTAAAGGAAATGTCAAGGCAAAGTCCGTACAGATGAACAACGGCGCCGTATTAGAGGGCTTCTGCTCCCTGTCTTACGCTGCGGTTGAAATTGATACTATTTTTGAATAATACACGAGGGCGCTATGGCATATAAAAGAGTATTGTTAAAATTAAGCGGCGAGGCGCTTGCCGGAGAGAAGAAAACCGGTTTTGACGAAGCGACCTGTATGGCGGTCGGAAAGCAGGTAAAAGAGCTGGCGGACGCAGGTATTCAGGTTGCGGTAGTAATCGGCGGCGGCAATTTCTGGCGCGGCAGAAGTTCCGAAACCATTGACCGTATTAAGGCGGATCATATCGGAACCCTTGCGACGGTAATGAACTGCATTTATGTGTCCGAGATTTTCCGTTTCTGCGGGATGAAAACGGCAGTGTTCACACCGTTTGAGTGCGGAAGTTTTACGGAGCTGTTTACAAAGGATAAGGCAGTAGAGGCTTTAAACGCGGGAAAAGTGGTTTTTCTTGCGGGCGGAACGGGGCATCCGTTGTTTTCCACCGATACGGCAACGGCGCTTTACGCGGTCGAGTTAGAGACCGATGTAATTTTAATGGCGCGTGCCGTTGACGGTGTATATGACAGCGACCCGAAAGAGAATCCGTCGGCGAAGCGCTTTGATACCATATCCTTTGAGGAGGTTTTGGAACGCAAGTTAAAGATTCTGGACATGACGGCAACCGTTATGTGCATGGAACACAAAGTTCCGTTATTTATCTTTTCATTAAATGAGGAAAACGGAATTGTAAAGGCGGCCAAAGGCGAGCCGATAGGTACAACCGTTACGCCATAAAGCAAGAGGAGAGAAGAACAATGAATGAGAGACTGACACCGTTTGAGACAAAGATGCAGAAGTCCCTGGACGCGCTGCGTGAGGAGTATACGACAATACGTGCGGGCCGTGCGAATCCGCATGTGCTGGATAAGATAAAAGTAGACTATTACGGTACTCCGTCTGCAATTCAGGCAGTTGCGAATGTTTCCATACCGGAAGCAAGGATTATTCAGATTCAGCCGTGGGAAGCAAAGATGATTAAGGAAATCGAAAAGGCGATTCTGGCGTCCGATTTGGGTTTAACGCCGAGCAATGACGGCAAGGTGGTTCGTCTGGTATTCCCGGAACTTACCGAGGACAGACGTAAGGAACTGGTAAAGGACGTAAAGAAGAAGTCCGAGAACGCTAAAATTGCGATTCGTAATATACGCCGCGATGCGAATGACCTTATTAAGAAAGCGGCAAAAGCCAAAGAGGTTTCTGAAGATGAGCAGAAGGATATTGAAGATGAAATCCAGAAGATGACGGATAAATTCGTCGCGGAAGTGGATAAGATGACCGAGGAAAAGTCTTCGGAGATTCTTACCATCTGATTTATTGTTTGGCACAAGCCTGAGAAAGCCAAAATATAGGAGAGACAGGGGTGTCCCGGATGGGTCTTAGTGAAAGAGCGGTTTGGGACTCCCCTGAATTTATGTTAGCAGGCGTTTTTTTGGGGTTGTCAGGAGAGACTTCGTAAAAAGAGAGCCGGAGGGACAGGGATATGGAAATAGTTCCGCAGCATATTGCGATTATTATGGACGGAAACGGAAGGTGGGCGAAAAAGCGCGGAATGCCCCGCAATGTAGGTCACTCTCAGGGAAGTAAGGCAGTCCGGAAAATATGTGAAGAGGCATGGAAGGCCGGAGTAAAATATTTAACGGTGTATGCTTTTTCCACGGAGAACTGGTCCCGCCCGAAAGAAGAAATCGACGCTTTGATGAAGATTCTTCGGGGGTATTTAAAGGACGCGGTCAAGCAGTGTGCGGACAATAATATGCGTGTGCGGATTATCGGCGATTATTCGGTATTGCCGGAAGATATGATTACATCGATAAAACATTTGGAGGAGGTATCTGCAGAAAATACCGGACTTCAATTTCAGATAGCGTTAAATTACGGGGGGCGGGACGAATTGCTCCGTGCAGTGAAAAAGGCCGCAGCAAAGCTTGCCGCGGAGGGAAAGAGCGTAGAAGATATGACAACGGAGGATATCAGCCGTTCTTTGGATACGGCGGAAATTCCGGACCCGGATCTGATTATCCGCACGAGCGGAGAACAGCGCCTTTCTAATTTCCTTATGTGGCAGTCCGCTTATGCGGAGCTTTATTTTATGGATACGTTATGGCCGGATTTTGATAAGAAAGCCTTAGAGGAAGCGATTCGATATTACGGAAGCAGAAACAGGCGGTTTGGCGGACTGTAAGCCGCAGGCAGGCCGGTAACAGATTTAAAACCGTGCTGTTTGATGGAGGTAACATGTTTATTACAAGACTGATAAGCGGAATTGTTTTGCTGGTGATTGTGATTTCGACCGGAATCTTAGGAGGGCCGGTCTTTTGGTCGTTAGTTACCGTAATCTCCCTGCTCGGTATTTTTGAGTTTTACCGGATGCTTTCCATGGAAAAAAGCCTGTTGTTTTATACGGGATGGGGCCTGTGCCTTGTGTTTGACGGTCTGCTGTTTTTCGGAAAAACGGGAGCGGCAGATGCGCTTGCCGTTCTTGCGCTGCTGCTGTTTATGGCGGTTTATGTAATTACGTATCCTAAGTTTTCGGCAAAAGAGGTGTTTGCCTCTTATGCAGGATTTATATATGCCGCGGTGCTGCTTTCCTTTTTGTACCGTATCCGCGCGGAAGAAAACGGGCTGTTTTTGCTTTGGCTTGTGTTTATCGGCACATGGGGCTCGGATACCTGTGCCTACTGTGCCGGAAGGCTGTTCGGAAAGCACAAGGCGTTTCCGAAGTTAAGTCCCAAAAAGACAGTCGAAGGCTGTATCGGCGGCGCTGCCGGAACGGCGCTGATTGCGGGAATTTACGCGGTATGTATCAATCAGTGGCTGGACGGCGTAACGGTGTCGGTGCTTCCGTTCGTTTTTATCGGAATTGCCGCTTCGGTGGTTTCGCAAATCGGTGACCTGGCGGCTTCCGCCATGAAGAGGAATTACGGAATCAAGGATTACGGAAAGCTGATTCCGGGGCACGGCGGTATTCTGGACCGCTTTGACAGCATTATTTTTACGGCGCCGTTGGTATATTATCTGGCGCGGATATTTATGTCATAGGAAACTAAGCAAAGGAAATCGTTACTATGAAGAAAATAGCAGTGTTGGGTTCCACCGGTTCCATCGGGACACAGACTTTGGAAATCGTAAGGGAACGGGCAGGAGAGTTTCAGGTTACGGCTCTTGCGGCAGGAAGCAATCTTTCCCTGTTAGAGCAGCAGACAGCGGAGTTTCGTCCGAAACTCGTCAGTCTGACAAAAGAAAGCGACGCAAAAGAATTACGGGAACGTCTGCGCCTGCGGAATATATATTCTACGGAAGTAGTATATGGTATGGACGGTCTGACTGCCTGTGCCTGTGAAGAAGACGCGGATATGACAGTGAACGCGGTTGTCGGCATGGTTGGCATTCTGCCGACCGTCGCGGCGGTTAAAGCAGGAAAAGAAATTGCTTTGGCAAATAAAGAGACGCTTGTTACCGCAGGGCATATTATTATGCCGTTGGTGAAAAAATACAAAGGAAAGCTGCTTCCGGTAGACAGCGAACATTCCGCGGTATTTCAGTGTCTGCAGGGAGCCGGGGAACAAAGCGTGGAAAAGCTTTTCCTGACGGCTTCCGGCGGTCCCTTTTTCGGAAAAACGAGGGAAGAACTTCGTTCTATTACAGTAGAACAAGCCCTGCAGCATCCGAACTGGGCGATGGGAAAAAAGATTACCGTGGATTCTTCCACTTTGGTTAACAAAGGGTTGGAAGTAATGGAAGCGGGCTGGCTCTTTTCCCTTACACCGGAACAGATTGAAGTGGTGGTGCAGCCAAAGAGCATTATCCATTCCATGGTGCAGTTTGATGACGGCGCGGTACTGGCACAGCTTGGCGTTCCGGATATGAAACTGCCGATTCAGTATGCGCTGACTTATCCGAACCGGCTGCGTCTGGCCGGGGAGCGTTTGAATTTTTTTGACTTGCAAAAGATTGAGTTTTACCGGCCGGATACGGAAACATTCCGTGCGCTGGCTCTGGCATATGATGCGTTTCGGGAGGGCGGCAGCCTGCCTGCCGTATATAACGCGGCCAATGAGATGGCGGTTGCGCTTTTTTTGGAGCATAAAATCGGTTATCTCGAGATTACGGAGATTTTGGAACGTGCCATGGATGCACATACAAAAATCAATAATCCGACATTGGAGGAGGTTCTTTCCACGGAAGCGGAAACGTATTCCTATATTAGGGAGCATTCGCGTTAAAAACGCAGAAAAGAGGAAGTATGAGAATTGTTGTTGCAATTTTAATTTTCGGAATTATTATTTTAATACATGAGCTGGGACACTTTATTTTGGCTCGGGTCAACGGTATTGAAGTGTTGGATTTTTCCATCGGCATGGGTCCGAGGCTCTGCGGTTTCCACGCCTTCGGCACCCAGTTTTCGGTGCGTCTTCTGCCAATCGGCGGCGCCTGCATGATGCTTGGCGAAAACGAAGACCAGAATATGAATAACGAAAAGTCCTTCTACGCGAAAAACGTATGGCAGCGTATTGCGGTATTGTTTGCCGGGCCGGGCTTTAACTTTATTCTTGCGTTTCTGTTTTCGGTTATTATCATCGGCGTAGCGGGATATGACCCTGCAAAAGTGACCGGTGTCACCAAAGGCGGCCCTGCGGCGGAAGCCGGATTGTTGGAGGGGGATATCATTACAAAGATAAATCATTCCGGTATTTCTCTGGGAAGGGAAGTACAGGGGTATTTAGATTACCATACCCTTTCCGAAAAACCGGTAACGCTTACGGTAAGGCGGAACGGAAAGAAAGTAAAGATTGCCGTTACGCCTGCGCAGTACAGCAGATATCTGCTCGGGTTTACTTATTCCGGGACGGAAACCGGTAAGGCGGAAGTGCTGGAAGTATCGGAAGGATATCCGATAGCGGCTGCGGGGCTTTTGGCGGGCGATGTCATTACGGGCATTGATGATACCAAGATAAAGACAGGCGGCGAGCTGATGGCTTATTTTGACCAAAAGCCTCTTACCGGAGAAGAAATTAATGTGACTTATGTAAGAAACGGGGAGGAAATGACGGTTGCGGTGACGCCGCAGTTTGTTTCCATGGGATATTCTCTGGGGTTTGCCTATAATCTTGCCAGAGAGGACGCCACGGCGTTTCAGGCCGTCCGTTATTCTTTCTCGGAAGTAAAATACTGGATTGTGGAAACGGCAAGAGGACTTAGCCGTCTTGTAACCGGAAAATTAAAGTCCAACGAAATCGGAAGCGCGGTGGCGATTGTGGATGCTATCGGCGATACTTACGAGGCTTCCGTGGAATACGGCGTAAAAGATACCGTATTAAATCTGCTCTATATTACGGTGCTTTTGAGTGCAAATTTAGGCGTTATGAACCTGCTTCCGATTCCGGCGTTAGACGGCGGAAAGCTGTTGTTTTGTGCGATTGAGGTTGTACGCGGAAAGCCGGTTGACCGTGAAAAAGAGGGAATGGTGCATTTTATCGGCATGGTATTGTTAATGCTGCTTATGGTATTTTTACTGTTTAATGATATAAAAAACGTGTTCTTCTCGTAGGAGGTGTACCCGGAATGGAACGGAAACAAACAAAGGCGGTTCGTATCGGAAACGTTACAATCGGAGGCGGCGCGCCTGTCGCGATTCAGTCCATGACGAATACAAAAACCGAAGATGTCGCGGCGACAACGGCCCAGATTCGGGAGCTTACCGCAGCCGGCTGTGAGATTATCCGCTGTGCCGTACCGACGATGGAGGCGGCCAAGGCGCTGGCTGAGATAAAAAAGCAGATTACGATTCCGCTTGTGGCGGATATTCATTTTGATTATCGTCTGGCGCTGGCGGCAATCCAATACGGCGCGGACAAAATCCGTATCAATCCGGGAAATATCGGAGGAGCGGAGCGGGTGCGTGCGGTAGCGGAAGCGGCAAAAAGCCGTGGTATTCCGATTCGTGTAGGGGTAAACAGCGGCTCTTTAGAGAAGCCTTTTCTTGAAAAATACGGCGGCGTAACGGCGGAAGGCCTTGTGGAAAGCGCGCTGGATAAGGTTGCGATGTTAGAGCAGTGTGATTTTTCTGATATTGTAATCAGTATTAAATCTTCCGACGTGATGATGTGCGTAAAAGCGCATGAACTAATCGCAAAGCGGACGGATTATCCGCTTCATGTAGGAATTACGGAAGCCGGTACGCTTCGTTCCGGTAATATTAAGTCTTCTCTCGGGCTTGGCATGATTTTGTCCCAAGGCATCGGCGATACCGTTCGGGTATCTCTTACGGCGCCGCCGGTGGAAGAAGTTGTGACGGCAAAATTAATTCTGCGTACGCTCGGTCTGCGAAAGGGCGGGATTGAAGTGGTATCCTGTCCGACCTGCGGCAGAACGAAAATTGATTTAATCGGACTCGCGGAACAGGTGGAAGCCATGGCGGCAGGGTACGACCTGCCGATTAAAGTCGCGGTGATGGGGTGTGCGGTAAACGGACCGGGAGAAGCAAGGGAAGCGGACCTCGGAATTGCGGGAGGTACGGGCGAAGGTCTGGTTTTCCGAAAGGGTGAAATTGTCCGTAAAGTGCCGGAGAGCGAACTGCTTTCGGCATTAAAGGAGGAGATCGAGGCATATGCGGCTGTTTGAAGTGTTTGATTCGGTGAATGTGCCGGAGGAGTTACGTCGGGTGTTTGGGGAGACGGAAGTATTAAAGCTTACCGCTTCCCGCAGTTCGAAGGAAGTGACGGTACATATTTTAAGCGAACGGCTTTTTGCTTTTCGCGATTTACAGCAGTTGAACAAGGTGTTAAACCAGCAGTTTTTTTCCGGCATGGATAAGCACGCGGCGCTCGCGGAACACTACCGGCTGTCTTCCCAGTATACGACAGAGTCTATCTGGGAGCATTACCGGGAGTCCTTATACGAAGAACTTTCCGCGAAAAGCCGGTTGTACTCCGGTTTTTTACAGCGTGCCGGAATTTCTGTCTCGGGGCAGGAACTTCATATCAAAACGGAAGATACGTTTATTAACCGGCATATCGGAGAGGAAGTAAAGAGCTGTATCGAGGAGCTCTTTTTGGCACGCTTTGAAGTGCCTCTTCAGGTAGTAAATGAGTTTGAGAAAACAGAGGAAGAGGAAACCGTGTCTTCAAAGCCGGTATATGAATTTTTCTCAAAAGAAAAACTCCGCAGCATGGGCGTAATTCCGGCGGAAACGGACGATAATGCGGAAGCGGAGGAAAACGCAGCGGATAATCGGCAGGAAGCCGCGGCAGATGCAACGGGAAAAGAGGGAGCAAAAGAGGAAAAAAGTCAGGCGAAAAAAGGAGCGGCAAAGGGCGAAAAGACGGAAAAGGCCGATTTCAAAAAGTTTGAGCGGAATAATTATACCCCGAAAAAGAAATTGCCGGACGACCCGGACATTTTCTACGGAAAGCCGTTTGACGGAGAGTTAATCCCGATTTCCGAAGTTTCGGACGGATTCGGGGATTGTCTGATTCGCGGAAAAATTCTTAAAACGGAGGAGCGGGAGTTACGGAACGAAAAATTCCTGTTTCTGTTTCAGATTACGGATTTTACCGATTCCATCAGCGCGAAACTGTTTGTGCGCAAAGAAGAAGCGGAGACGCTGCGGGAGCATTTAAAGGAAGGAAAGTTTGTTTTGTTAAAGGGACAGGCTTTGTTTGATACCTATGAAAAAGAAGTTTCCGTCGGCGTGATTTACGGCATAAAAAATATTAAAGATTTTACCAAAAAGCGCATGGATACCAGCGAACGCAAGCGGATTGAACTGCACGCCCATACGAAAATGAGCGATATGGATGCGGTGGTAGAGCCGTCGGTCCTTGTAAAGACTGCGTTTGAGTGGGGAATGCCTGCGGTTGCGGTTACGGACCACGGCGTAGTGCAGGCATTTCCGGAAGTAAACCATGCCATCAATCCGAAAGATTATAAAGATGATGAGGAAAAAATGCAGCGCGCCAAAGATTTTAAAATTATTTACGGCGTGGAAGCGTATTTGGTAGACGACGTGTTAGAGCCGGTACGAAACAGCAAAGGGCAGTCTTTGGACAGCGGTTTTGTCGTATTTGATATCGAAACTACCGGTTTCGGGGCAAAGAGGGATAAGATTATTGAAATCGGAGCGGTAAAAGTCGAGAACGGGACAATTACGGACCGTTATTCGACATTTGTAGACCCAAAGGTGCCGATTCCGCCGCGGATTGAAGAATTGACCGGAATCAAGGATTCTATGGTAATGGATTCTCCGGAGATTACGGAAATTCTGCCGCAGTTTCTGGAGTTTTGTAACGGCTGTACATTGGTTGCCCATAACGCGTCCTTTGACACGGGTTTTATCCGCACAAACGCGGAACAGTTAGGCCTTCCCTTTGACTTTACGGTAATTGATACGGTGGGGCTTGCACGCGCCCTTTTGCCGGGACTTAGCCGCTTTAAACTGGATGTCGTGGCAAGAGAACTCGGGGTATCCCTGGAAAACCATCACCGTGCCGTGGATGATGCGAAAGCGACGGCGGACATTTTCGTAAAATTCCTTTCCATGTTAAAGGGGCGGGATGCCGTTACTTTGGATGAAATCAACGATATCTGTAAGCCGACGCCGGAAATGATTAAAAAGATGCCGACGTATCACGCGATAATTCTCTGCAGAAACGAAACGGGACGGGTGAATTTGTATCGTCTGATTTCCCTTTCCCATATTGATTATTTTGCGAGACGGCCGCGGATTCCAAAGAGCCTGTTTTTGGAAAACAGGGAAGGGCTGCTCATCGGCTCGGCCTGTGAGGCGGGAGAGCTGTATCAGGCGATTTTGAGAGAATCGCCGCAAAATGAAATTGAGCGTTTGTGTGAGTTTTACGATTATTATGAAATACAGCCTCTCGGCAACAACCGTTTTATGATTGAGGACGAAAAGCACGAAAATATCAAATCCGACGAAGATTTGATTGCCATTAATAAAAAAATTATTGCACTGGGAGAAGAATATAATAAGCCGGTGGCGGCTACCTGCGACGTGCATTTTTTAAACCCGGAAGACGAGGTTTACCGGCGGATTATTATGTCCTGTAAAGGGTTTGCGGACGCGGACAAGCAAGCGCCTCTTTATTTTCGTACCACGGAGGAAATGTTAGAGGAGTTTTCTTATCTCGGGCGGAAAAAGGCAGAAGAAGTGGTACTGGACAATCCGGAAAAGATTGCCGCAATGATTGAACGGGTTTCTCCGGTTCATCCGGATAAATGTCCGCCGGTCATTGAGGATTCCGACAAGACGCTCCGTAAGATTTGTTACGATAAGGCCTATTCCATGTACGGAAACCCGCTGCCCGAAATCGTGGAGCAGCGTCTGGAGCATGAGCTGACTTCCATTATTAAGAACGGTTTTGCGGTAATGTATATTATTGCGCAGAAACTTGTTTGGAAATCAAACGAAGACGGATATCTGGTAGGCTCCCGGGGTTCGGTAGGTTCTTCTTTTGTAGCGACGATGGCAGGAATTACCGAAGTAAATCCGCTGCCCGCACATTACTATTGTCCCGACTGCTTTTTCTCGGATTTTGATTCCGAGGAAGTTTCGGCGTGCCAGAAAGAAGGCCTGTCCGGCTGCGATATGCCGGACCGTATCTGCCCGAACTGTGGGAAGCCTCTCATAAAAGACGGACACGACATTCCGTTTGAAACGTTCCTTGGTTTTTACGGGGATAAAGAGCCGGATATCGACCTGAATTTTTCCGGTGAATATCAGGCAAAGGCCCACGACTACACCGAGGTTATTTTCGGAAAAGGGCAGACGTTCCGGGCGGGAACCATTGCGACCCTCGCGGAAAAGACTGCCTACGGATATGTGTTAAAATACAACGAAGAACACGGGATAACGATGCGGAAAGCGGAGGTTGAGCGGATTTCGTCCGGCTGTATCGGCGTAAGGCGTTCTACCGGCCAGCATCCGGGAGGAATTATCGTATTGCCGCTCGGCCATGAGATTTATAAGTTTACGCCGGTGCAGCGTCCGGCGAACGATATGACGTCAAAGACGGTAACCACCCACTTTGATTACCATTCTATCGACCACAACCTGCTTAAACTTGATATTCTCGGACACGATGACCCGACAATGATACGGCGTCTGGAAGATTTGACGGGTGTGGATGCAAAGACGATACCGTTGGACGATAAAAATATCATATCCCTGTTTTCGTCCACCGAGGCGCTTGGAATCAAACCGGAAGATATCGACGGGTGCGACTTGGGAAGTCTCGGGCTTCCGGAGCTCGGAACGGACTTTGTTATGCAGATGTTACGCGATACCAAGCCTCAAAACTTTACGGACATGATCCGAATTTCGGGACTTTCCCACGGTACGGATGTATGGAGTAATAATGTACAGATATTGATTCAGGAAGGAAAGTGTACCCTTTCCAACGCGATTTCTACCAGAGACGGGATTATGACGTACCTGATTTATCAGGGATTGGAAAACGGTCTTGCCTTTAAAATTATGGAAAGTGTACGAAAAGGGAAAGGCCTGACTCCGGAGATGGAAGAAGCTATGATTGAGAAAGGGGTTCCCGACTGGTATATCTGGTCCTGCAAGCAAATCAAGTATATGTTCCCGAAGGCGCACGCCTGCGCGTATGTTATG
Source organism: Lachnospiraceae bacterium (assembly GCA_022510665.1). Classification (GTDB taxonomy): domain Bacteria; phylum Bacillota; class Clostridia; order Lachnospirales; family Lachnospiraceae; genus SIG307. The sequence continues at coordinate 9,411 of JAFLSZ010000012.1, read as the reverse complement.
ATGGCGTTCCGTGTGGGTTACTTTAAGATTTATTATCCGCTTGCCTATTATGCGGCGTTTTTCGGTATCCGCGCAAAGTCGTTTAATTATGAAATCATGTGCCTCGGAAAAGATGTTTTGGAGCGCAACATGAAAGAAGTAAAACGAAAAATAGAAACAAAGACGGCTACCCAGAAAGATGAAGAAACTTACGGCAATATGAAACTTGTGCAGGAGATGTACGCAAGGGGGTTTGATTTTATGCCGATTGACATTTTCAAGGTGAAAGCACATGCGTTTCAGATTATTGACGGAAAGCTGATGGCATCTCTGGACAGCATTGAAGGCGTCGGCGAGAAAGCGGCGGAACAGATAGAAGAGGCGGCAAAGGACGGACCGTTCCTTTCCAAAGACGATTTTCGGATACGCTGTAAGGTCAGCCAGACGATTACCGACCAGATGGGAGATTTAGGTCTGTTAGGCAATATTCCGGAATCGAACCAGATGTCTTTAATGGATTTATTTTCGATGTAGGGCATGGGAACAGGAAATGCAAATACAATTACATAAAGTGTCGAACTTTAAGAAAAATTAAAAAATAGCTTGCAATTTTGAGAGACGTGTTGTATAATCACTTTTGTAAGTTATGGCTCGTTGGTCAAGCGGTCAAGACGTCGCCCTCTCACGGCGAAAACAGCGGTTCGATTCCGCTACGAGCTGTTAGTTGTTAATTTTTTTTATACAGCCCAACCCCGAAGAAGCATTCATTTATTGAGTGCTTTTTTGTTTTGCATCATAGGAATCTGTTGCGCATTTCCTATGATGCAAAAAATTCAGGGACAGGATACGCACGGGATTCAGCCTAACTTCTCATCATACTGAGCCCTGCTTCCGCCGATGTATTTCGGACGGGTGCGTGCCGCTATAAGCGGCGCTTCGCCGATTTGTTTTACGGAAAGGCGTAACGGTACGGCAACTTTCTTTAAGTGCATACCGATTAGAGTACCGCCGATGTCAAGTCCTGCGTCTGCCTTGATTTCTTCCAACGCAACCGGCTCGTCCAGTCTGGCATAAAGCGCCGTAGCGAAAGAGCCTCCGGCTTTCGGCTGCGGAACGACGTTGACCGGCTCCGCGAACGGCACGGCGGCGCGTTCTACAATAATCGCACGGTTTAAATGTTCGCAGCATTGCGCGGCCAGATAGATGCCGTGTTCACGCAAAACGGAGAGAATGCCGTCTACCATATCCACCGCGACTTCCGGACGGGAATCGGTGCCGATTTTAGAACCGCATACTTCACTTGTAGAACAGCCTACGACAACAATCTGTCCTTTTTTTAAACCTGCGGTTTCAACTAATTCTTTGGCTGCAGCCATACATTGTTCTTTTATTTCAGACATAAGACTACCTCGTTTCTTGTATTTTTTCGGCAGTTATACATACTGCCGTTTCGTCGAAATTATCGGGAGAAATATAGTTCTTGGCATTAGAATCTCCTTTTGCGGTATAAATATCATAATCCAGAGCTTTTTCATTTTTATTTGTTATACATTCAAATTGGCTCTCCATTTTTTCTGCTATATCATAAAAATCAAATTGTCCGCTTTTCCCACTATATAAATTTTCAAAATCCAATTGTTTTATTTCCCCGTAAATACGATTATCACAGGAGATTATATATAAGTCGTATAAATTTGAGTATTAACTTTAATTTCAGAAATTGATGTGTTTAGTTCGGTTATAAGTGAATCTATATTTATTGCATTTTCATTTTTTACAATTTGTTTTCCGCATTCCATTTATTTAATGATGCGATATATCCGTATCCGGAATCTTCAAAGGGTATAAGCTTGCTGAATAACCCTTTTTTAATAAATTCCTGATTAAATTTCATACCGGTTTTTTTATCACGGCACTCATAATACAGATTTCCGCCGGTAAACAATGAGCCTTCTGTATATCCGCTTTTCAATATTTCGACATCAGGATAGGTTTTTAATAATACAAACCATACTCATTATAACAAGTACGATTCTTATAAATATTTTTTTTGCAATTGGATTCTTCATGAATACTCACCTCATAAATCCTTATTTTTCATGCCAGCAAATTATAGCACATTGCAAGATTTTTTTCAAGTTAAATCATAGCTTTCGAGATAATCATTGACACCTATACGCCCGAGTAGCGAGGAGAAAGAAATTACGGTTGCAAAATCCGGCGATATCTAATATAATTTATGTAGAGAATAATGTAATCAATTGAGAGCCATACTGATGAAGGAGGTGTTAGATATGGCAACTTCAAGTATCACAAAAAATTTTGTTGTTTCCGGTACGGAACAGGTAGAAATGTTTGCAAATGCCATTGAAGAATCCTATCAGGAATCGTTGGATAGACCTAAAAAAGCACCTGCTTATAAATCCAGAGAGCTGCGTGCTCCTGATGAAATTAGAAAATTTATGGAGAAATGGAAGAAAGCACATGAGGGATGATTTTTTAATTATGAACATCAGACAATATCTTGATCAAGGCAGTGACGGAGAGTATCTGTTAAGGAAGATGCTCTCTACTTTTTCTTGTAATATGAATTGCAATCAAGCCGATTTCTGTCAATGGGGATAATTTTAGTAACTCTGTGAAAAGAAAGATTGCAAGAGTTAGCAGTCAGGATAAAGATAGTGGTAATTATTCATTATCCGCTTATCTGATTGCACAACTGGGCAAAAATTTCAGTATTCAAGCGTCTAAAAGGATAACCGGTGAGCAGTTGCTTGTTTTAGCTATGGACAAAATTAAGGAATTGCAGTATATGGCGGGTGGTATGGTTATTTTTCTGGAAGCAGAAAATAATGAGAAATTAATGGATTTTTATGAAATACAAAATGGTTTTAAACGATTTAGTACCAGAGAAATAAATTCAGGAACAAATCCGCATACACTAATTCAATTGTTGAAAGTGATGTAGTACATATTGGTGGCAATAAAAAAGCAACAAAAAGCAACGAAAAGCAACAGAAAGAGAGGGATTTTTATGAATCTGAATAAGGAAGCATTATTTCAAATCGGTTACGGATTGTTTCTGGCGGCAGCCAATGAGAACGGAAAGGACAATGCCTGTATCGTGAACACGGTCATGCAGATAACCCAGAATCCGGTAAGGGTTTTGGTAAGCATCAACAATCAGAACCTGACCCATGACATGGTAAAGCGTACCGGAAAAATTACGCTTTCGGTTTTAACGGAAAAAACGCCGTTTTCGATATATCAGCATTTTGGTTATCAAAGCGGGAATAACGTAAATAAATTTGAGGGGTTTGAAGATGTGACCCGCTGTGCCAACGGAATTTATCGCCTGAACCGTTACAGCAGCGCTTATATTTGCGGGACGGTCTGTGAAAGTTATCCGTTGGATACCCATACGATGTTTTTGGTGGAAGTAACCGATGCGGATGTGGTAAGCAGCCAGAAAGCCGTGACCTACGACTATTATCAGAACTATGTAAAGCAGCCGTATAGACCGGCGCCAAAAAAGCCGGAACAGAAGGCGGAAAGCGGCGCCGCAGGAGAAAAGAAGAACACTTATGTATGCAGAGTATGCGGATATGTGTACGAGGGAGATACTCTGCCGGAGGACTACGTCTGCCCGATTTGTAAGCACGGTGCGGCGGATTTTGAGAAAGTCGAATAACCACGCCGCAAAAAACAGGGACAAAATTTCCCTGCATTATTGACAAAATTACGGCGGAATTTTATAATGATACAATAGTTGTCTGCGCAAAATCGGAAGAAGCGCGCGAAAGGAGAATCACTATTGTGAAAAAGTACGGTGTAAATGAATTAAGAGAAATGTATCTGAAGTTTTTTGAGAGCAAGGAGCATCTTCGTTTAAAGAGCTTTTCCTTGATTCCGCATAACGATAAGAGTCTGTTGTTAATCAATTCCGGTATGGCGCCGATGAAGCCTTATTTTACGGGGCAGGAGATTCCGCCGAGAAAGCGTGTTACGACCTGTCAGAAGTGTATTCGTACCGGCGACATTGAGAATGTGGGTAAGACGGCAAGGCATCTGACCTTTTTTGAGATGCTCGGAAATTTCTCTTTCGGCGATTATTTCAAGAGCGAAGCAATCCGCTGGTCATGGGAGTTTTTAACCGGGCATGTAGGCATGGAGCCGGAGCGTTTGTATCCGTCTATCTATTGTGAGGATGAGGAGGCGTTTCGCATCTGGACCGAGGAAGTAGGGGTGCCTGCGGAGCGTATTACCCGTTTCTACCGTGATGAAAACGGGGACTGTGATAATTTCTGGGAGCATGGGGCAGGCCCGTGCGGTCCGTGTTCCGAGATTTATTATGACCGCGGCGTAAAGTACGGCTGCGGAAAGCCGGACTGTAAAGTAGGCTGCGACTGCGACCGCTATATAGAGGTCTGGAACAACGTATTTACCCAGTTTGAGAGCGACGGCAATCATAACTATACGGAGCTTACCCAGAAGAATATCGACACCGGCATGGGACTTGAGCGTCTTGCGGTAGTCGTTCAGGACGTAGATTCCGTATTTGATATCGATACGATGAAAGCAATCCGCGACAAGGTTTGCGAAATTGCAAAGGTAACGTATATGACGGATAAAAAGAAGGACGAGTCGATTCGCCTGATTACCGACCATATCCGTTCCGTGACCTTTATGACTTCCGACGGCATTATTCCGTCCAATGAAGGCCGCGGCTATGTACTGCGAAGACTGTTACGCCGCGCGGCACGCCACGGCAGGCTGTTAGGCATTCAGGGGCTGTTTCTTGCAAAGCTCTGCGAAACCGTAATTGCAGAGTCCAAGGACGGTTATCCGGAGTTAGAGGAAAAGCGCGAATATATTTTAAAAATTCTAACCTTAGAGGAAGAAAAGTTCAATAAAACCATTGACCAGGGGCTTTCCATCCTTTCCGAAATGGAAGCGGAGGCTGCCGCAAAGGGAGGCAGAACTCTTTCCGGAGAAGATGCGTTTAAGCTTTATGATACTTATGGATTCCCGATTGACCTGACCGAAGAAATTCTTGAGGAAAAGGGCTTTACCGTCGATATGGATGGTTTCCGGCGTGCCATGGAGGTACAGAAGGAAACGGCAAGAAACGCGCGTGCCGTAACGAATTACATGGGCGCGGACGCGACGGTTTATGACGAAATCGACGCGGCAATTACCAGTACCTTTGTAGGTTACGACAGGAGCAGTGCGGTTTCCAGGATTACGGTACTCACTACGGAGAGCGAGATTGTAAAGGAAGTTGTGGCAGGACAGAACGCTACCGTTATCGTAGAGGAGACGCCGTTTTACGCAACCATGGGCGGACAGATTGCGGATATCGGACAGATTACAAAGGACGGCGCTGTATTTACCGTGACCGATACGATTAAATTAAAAGGCGGCAAAATCGGCCATGTCGGCGTGGTGGAGAGCGGTATGTTCACAGTCGGAGATACCGTCACTTTAACGATTGATACGGCACGCAGAAACGCAATCGGCAAAAACCACAGCGCAACCCACCTGTTACAGGAGGCGCTCCGTCAGGTACTGGGTTCCCATGTAGAGCAGGCGGGTTCGCTTGTAACGCCGGACCGTCTGCGGTTTGACTTTACTCATTTCTCCGCGATGACGAAGGAGGAAATTGCAAAGGTAGAGGCAATTGTAAACGCGCAGATTGCGGAAAATCTCACGATTGAGATGAAGGAAATGACGATTGACGAGGCGAGAAAGACCGGCGCAAAGGCGTTGTTTGGCGAAAAGTACGGCGAAGTGGTGCGTGTTGTGTCCATGGGTGAGTTTTCCAAGGAGTTCTGCGGCGGTACGCATGTGGGAAATACCGGTGTGATTTCCGTATTCAAAATTTTATCCGAATCCGGTATTGCGGCAGGCGTAAGACGTATTGAGGCAATCACGGCGGACGGCGTATTTGCCTACTATAAGACCATCGAGGAAGAACTGTTTGCGGCTGCAAAAGCGGCAAAGGCGGAGCCTGCGGCGCTCTTAAAGAAGATTGAAACAATGCAGGAGGAGTTAAAAGCGGCTCATTCCGAGAACGAGAAGTTAAAAGCAAAGCTGGCAAACGCTTCCCTTGGCGACGTGATGAACAACGTGCAGGAGATTCACGGCGTTAAGGTATTGGCAGCAAAGGTGCCGGAGATGGATATGAACGGCATACGAAATCTCGGTGACAGCTTAAAGGAAAAACTCGGCGAAGGCGTAGTAATGCTTGCCTGCGCGTTTGAGGGCAAAGTAAACCTGCTTGCCATGGCTACGGACGGCGCGGTCGCAAAGGGCGCCCATGCCGGAAATCTCATCAAGGAAGTGGCTGCATGTGTCGGCGGAGGCGGCGGAGGCCGTCCGAATATGGCACAGGCAGGCGGTAAGAATCCGGCAGGAATAGATGACGCCATTGCAAAGGCAGCGGAAGTATTGGCGGGTCAGATTAAATAATATATAGAGTTCCTGTTATATAGGCATCAGGGTGTCCAAAGCTATGATTCTTTTAAATTATAGTTCTGGGCACCTTTTTTATATCACAGGAAATCGAGTAGTATTTTTACAGATGAACACAGATAATATCTGAAAATAAAATGAAATTGCATATTAAAAACAGAGAAAAATGTTAAACTTAAAGTTATACAGTGATTTGGAAAGGCAAAACGACTGAAAAGTGAAACATTTATATTGACATAAATAGGAAGAGTATGATATAATTATCTGTGTCAGTAAAAACCGAAGGTTTTTTTGACATCTAAATCCTGAATGGGGAATAAGGCAGGAGAGCCGGGAGTCTAAAAAAGCAGGGGAATTTTTTGTAAATACTGTTTTAGGATTGTTCGGCTGCAGACGCTTATATGCAGCCGTTTTTTATTTCCTGTTTAGTAAGATAAAAGGGAAGGGGGTAGCCGTCAATGGGAAGAATAAAATATCTTCCCGGAATATGAATGCAAAAGTATCCGAATTTCGTATATCATATAGGAAAGGGATAAAAAACATAAATCTTTTCCGAAAATACGAAAAAGTGTAATGAAAAAGGGAGGTAAAAATCATGTAAAAACGTTTTAAAGGAATTGTCAGCCTAATGCTGATATTTTGCATGACTGCAGGCAGTCTGCCATGGATGAGCAACGCCGGAACGGCAGGAAGAAAACAGGTTTCCGAAAATACCGTAAACAGTGAAAATACGGATATTGTTCATGGATTCGGAAATAAAATAAAAGAGAAGAAGCAAAAAGAGGTCAAAGTAAAAGTAAATCAGGACAATAAAAACGGAAAAGCCTGGAATCATCAGATGATTCAGGCAAACGTCACTGGGGAATCCGCAGAGAAGATAAAGGTTGCGATAATTGATTCCGGTATCAATTTCAGCACCGACCTTCCGGTAGCCGTGCGTAAAAACTTCATTCCGGAGGATGAACGCAGTGTGCTTTATGAAGACCCGAGCGGACACGGAACTGCAGTTGCAGGAATTATCGCGGCACTGGACAATGACGAAGGGATTACGGGTATCAACCCGGACGTGGAACTTTACTCGGCGCGCGTACTGGACGCGAAGTTAGAAGCTCCGGTAGAACGGATTGTAGAAACGATTGACTGGGCGATTGAACAGGATGTGGATATCATCAACATGAGCTTCGGTATCGCAAAGAATGTAAAGGAACTGTAAGAGGTAATAGAGAAAGCTGCCGATGCGGGGATACTGTTAATTGCCGCGGTAGGAAGCGGCGAAGAAATCGCTTATCCTGCGGCATATGATGAAGTAATTGCGGTAGGTTCTCTTACGGCGGAAGGCATTCCGGCGGAAAGCAGTGCCGCGGGAGAGGCGCTGGAGCTGATGGCACCGGGGGAGAATATTTTATCCAGCGGTATCTTCGGAGGTGTTTTTGGAATGTCCGGCACCAGCATAGCGGCGCCGCATGTCACGGGAGCGGCCTCTGTCCTGATGGAATTAAACCCGGAAATGTCTGCGGACTACATACGCGCCCTGTTGGATTACAGCGCGAATCTGTACGGTTCTCCTGACGAATACGGCAACGGTATCGTTGACCTGGAGTATGCGGTTGAAATCAACGACAAGTTTAAGAAACTCTATGAGAAGCATATCGCCAAGGAAGAAAAGAACGAAAAGAAAAAGGAAAAGCAAAAAGAGAAGTTCTGGGGCGAGGTCTTAAAGACGATACCGCAAAACGAAAAAGCGGTGGAAACCTTTACGGAACTGGATGTAGTTGAGGGGATGTGGAAGGAGGAGATACATACATATGTTGTTGATGCAGGTGTAAAAGATTTACAATTAAGCTTTACTTATGAACAGATGCAGGTATTGTTATATGCAGCTGCTTATCCAGATAAAGAAGATAGCTTTTTGGAGGACATGGATGATAATCCATATCATGGATTCTTGTGGCAAAGGCAATATAAAATAAGAATAGTGAACAATAAAAAAGAAAAATATGATTATAAACCATTATATAACTCTAATTATATTGCGAATTATATTTTTCTGACAAAAGTCGCGAGAGCTTACGGTAATGCAGCATCAATATCAAGAGGAAATATGTTTCAGAATGATTATGATAGGATTTTAGAAGATATTACCACGACCAGATTGGGGGCAAAGACATGGGAGCAGGTATTTAGTTCACTAAATACAGAACGAGGGGTAAATTTGTCTGCGACACCGGAAAATAAAAAGTTGTTTATTTACGGTATTGCAATGCACTGTATTTCTGATACGTTTGCTCATAGTACGTGGAAAGATGAAGGAGATAAACTAACAAAAATTATACATGATAAAGATTGGAACAAAAATGCAGATAATTCAACGTATGTTTCAATGCGTTATCTGACTGCAAAGGAAGCCGTAAGAAGTGTATTGATAAAAGCATATAATGGTACAGAAGGTACGTTATATGATTTCGTTTTTCCGGCAGCTACGTTTAGTGGGTATTATCTTGGAAATTTTGCACCATACGCACAGAAAGCAGCTCCTGATCTTTATAGCTCATTAAAGAGTTATATTGAAAGGGGAGATTTAGCTTATAATGCTTCAAATTATGATTTTGGAGGTTATACTTATTATATACCATAGGAAGGGGAAATAAATGAAGCACAGGTTATTTTTAGTTATTTTATGTCTAGTTACAGGCGCATTCTGCGCCTGTAACCGGGGTACAGAAACCGGAGGCACCGGAACCCAAACGCCGACCGCAGTGATTACGGAAGCGCCTACGGAAACGCCGGATAATAACGGGGAGAAGACTTCTACGACCATAACTCCTATGGTAACTCCAACCGCTGCTCCGCTGCCGGCCGCTACCGCCGCGCCGGAAGGAGAACTAATTCCGATAGATGAGGCGCATTTTACGGATGAAGTATTTCGGAAGTTTATTTCCGCAAAATATGATACGGATA